>JAESRE010000080.1 GCA_016764775.1 Alphaproteobacteria bacterium | reverse complement strand
GTCCGGCGCGTGCGCGGATGCGGGCATAGATTTCAAAGAAACGGATCTGGCGTTGTGGCAATCTCACGATCGGCTGCACAAAGACATCCACGCGCTTCTGATCAACCGCATAATCGACCAGTTCCTTGACGATCGTATCGGACAGTGTGTCATCGTCCATTGCGGTGGTTAAAACGGGCGGACGTTTCTTCGCACGGATTTCTTGCGCAGGGGCAGGGGGCGTTTCTCCCCGTTCGTTGATATTGGCGACGGGGTATACCGGCAAACGCGTTTGCCCGATTTCGTCGATTTGCTTTTCCAGTCTACCGATGTCTTTACGTGTACGGGTGTTCTCGCCTTGTAATTCTTCAATGGCCTTGGTGTTCATCACCGTTTCACGCGTCAGCATATCCTGCACGTCCGCGATGGTTTTGAATTTATAGCTCGCGGCCTGTTCCCAGAATTGGCGGCGGCGGGCTTCGTTGAAAATCATCACGCACAGGGCGAAAACGCCCGCGGCAAACAACCCGATTTCAATCGAGATCATCGCCAGTGTGGCTGTAACGGTGGCGGAAAAAATGAGCAAAAGGCTGCTCACAAGTTGTGAGGGTTTGATCAAACGGGCGCGGCGCGCTGTGCTCTTTCTCACCCTTTTATCCATGCGCGGCTCCCACGGCTTCGGAAATATGTGATAGCCCGTCGGCTTTCAAAAGCGTAAGCAATTCCGTGTTGATGTCTTCGACCAGTCCCGGACCTTTAAAGACGAGAGCGGAATAAACCTGCACAAGCGATGCGCCAGCACGGATTTTCTCATAAGCCTGTCGTCCGTTCGAAATTCCGCCGACACCGATCAACGGCATTTTACCACCCGTCAGCTTATAGAAATTATGAACGACCTGTGTTGATTTTTCGGTTAAAGGTTGGCCGCTTAACCCACCTTTTTCATTGCGAAAATTGCTGTTGAGGTGTTCCGGTCTGTCGAGCGTCGTGTTGGTCAAAATCAACCCGTCAATTTCGGCATCCATAGCTGTCTTTGCTAGCTCTTCCTGCTGCGCCTCATCCAGATCGGGTGCAAGTTTCACAAGCAGAGGCGGGGGGTGATCGCCGCAGGCTTTTTTGCGCTCTTCTTTTACTGCACCCAGCAGTTCCAGCAAAGGCTCGCGCTTTTGCAAATCACGTAAGCCCGGCGTGTTGGGCGAAGAAATATTGATCGTCATATAATCGGCCATCGGCCCTAGCATCTTGATCAATATCGCGTAATCCTTGGCCGGTTCGGCCTGACTTTTATTCATCCCGATATTCAGGCCGACAACACCGCGCGGGCGGTCCTTTTGCGACAGGAATTTTTCCAGATTGGCTTTAAACGCATTCATGCCGCCATTGGGGAAACCCATACGGTTGATCACGGCATCATTGGCGGGGTCACGGAATATGCGTGGCTTGTCATTCCCATGCTGCGGCTTCGGTGTGACTGTACCCGCTTCGACGAAGCCAAAACCCATTTTAAAGGCGGGGCCGACCACTTCCGCATTCTTATCAAACCCGGCTGAAAGGCCGACGGGGTTAGGGAATTTCAGCCCCCAGAGCGTTTGCTCCAGCATCGGGTCGTTGGTCTGCTTCCCGCAGGGCACCAATCCGCGCTTCATAAGGCTAAGCGTCAGGTTATGAGCCTTTTCAGGCTCAATCTGAAACAGAAGCGGACGTGCAATCGGGTAAAGATTAATCATAATATTGGTTTACGCTATTTCTTTAACAACTTCCAGCGTCTGGAAAGGTTAATCACAAATATTGCGTGTTTTCATAAGGGGAGGTGAATGCGGGCCTGTAAAGGCGCTACTGGTAAAACCGTGAAAGGGTTAGTCCTTTAGTGTTTTTAGGAACTCGAACCCTTTACGCATATAGGCCCAGCCCGTGATCACGGTAATAACGGATGCACCGGCCAGCAGAAGAGAACCAATCAGCTGTCCGTGCCAGATAAACGGACCGACAATCAGAACGGCGGTTGCGACCATCTGCATGGTGGTTTTCCATTTCGCAAGCTTGGTGACGGGCAGGGTCATATCGTTGCTGCCCATAAACTCACGCACGCCCGCAACGGCAAATTCACGGATGATGATAATCACCACACTCAAGACCCAGAAGCTTTCCAGACGTTCAACCGCAACCAGCATCAACAGGATGGTGATGACGAATATCTTATCCGACAGCGGGTCCATAAAGGCGCCGAACTCGGTCTGTTGGTTGAATTTGCGCGCCCACCAACCGTCAACAAAGTCGGTAATCGCCCCGATTGCATATAGCCCAAGGCATGTCCATGCCGCCCATTCAAAAGGCAGAAAGAACAACAGGATCATCGGCGGCAATAAAAACAACCGCGCAACGGTCAGAATATTAGGCAAATTCCATTTCATGGCATCAAGTATTTAATAGTGGGAAGGATAAGCACCCTTATGTTTTTAAAGTATAAAGGGCTTCGGAAATAGCCGCAACGCCGGATTGTTCGTAAGCCTTGAAAATCGAGCAAAACAATAAACTTTATTGTTATGAAAGGAATGCTGTTCTCCATGCTGCTCATGGGGCTTTTGATCGGCGGTGGTTTGTACGTCCACTATTATCTGCCCCCGATGTATAAGCCTTGGGCACCCTTAAACCTTGAAAACCCTGTCGGCCCGTTCACGGAAATCAAAATCGCAAAATTGGCGAATGATCCGCAAATGTGCCACAGCGTTCTGGATCAGGCGGACATTGAATACAGCGTGCTACCTGATAAGGCTGCCGGTTCATGTGAACTTGAAAACCGTATAGAACTGGATAGAAGCCTCTATCCGTATTCTGCGAGTGTGGCGGCCAAATGTTCGCTTGTAACCGCCATAACGTTGTGGGAGCGCGAGGTTGTGCAAAAAGCAGCCGAACTGCATCTGGACTCACCCGTAGCTAAAATCAATCACTTCGGTATTTTCTCATGCAGGAATGTTCAAGGTAGCCGTCGCATAAGTCAGCATGCTTCCGAGAACGCGATCGACATTGCGGGTTTCGTTTTGAAAAACGGACAGACTATTTCGGTCTTGCGCGACTGGCCGAAAGACAGTCCCGAAAGTGACTTTCTTAAATACGTGCATGAAAATTCATGTTCGATCTTTAAAGGGGTGCTTGGCCCCGAGTACAACAATCTCCATCGTGATCATTTCCACCTCGACCTCGGTCCCTACAATATTTGTGTTTAAGTGCGCAGTAAAAAGGGGCCGCGCGGGCCCCTCTTAATCTTATAATCAAAAAGCAATTTAACCGTTAGCGGCTTGTGATGCCTCTTGAGGGTCGCGAAGCACATAGCCGCGTCCCCAAACGGTTTCGATGTAGTTATCGCCGTCTGCGGCGTCCTGAATCTTCTTACGAAGCTTACAGATAAATACGTCGATAATCTTAACTTCCGGCTCGTCCATGCCGCCATACAGGTGGTTCAGGAACATTTCCTTGGTCAGGGTTGTGCCTTTACGCAAGGACAGCAATTCGATGATGCCGTATTCCTTACCTGTGAGGTGCAATGGTGCGCCGTTCACTTCGACAGTACGTGTGTCGAGGTTCACTTTGACCTTGCCGGTTTCGATAATTGATTGTGAATGGCCTTGAGAGCGGCGAACAATCGCCTGAATACGGGCGATCAGCTCACGCTTGTCGAACGGCTTTGTAAGGTAGTCGTCCGCGCCGTAGCCCAAACCTTTGATTTTGTTGTCCAATTCTGTGAGGCCTGAAAGGATGAGGATCGGTGTTTCGACCTTCGCATCCCGTAATGCTTTCAGGACGTCATATCCGTCCATATCCGGCAGCATAAGGTCCAGAATGATAATGTCGTAATCATAAATTTTACCGATTTCGAGGCCGTCTTCGCCCAAATCCGTGGTGTCTACGATGTATCCCTCGGATTTCAGCATCAATTCAATGCTTTTTGCTGTTGAGGTGTCGTCTTCGACTAATAGTACGCGCATGGTTATTTATCCCTGAGTTATTTGCGAATGGTGGGTCATTAATCTTTCTTAACAACTATATTAACAAATATTAACAAGGTTAACAAATTCTTTATATGAAGAATTTTTTATGCAGCCTAGCCGTAAGCGGCCAGAAGCTCTGAAGTCTGCTCTGGTGCTTGCTCTGCCTGCTGCAGGAAATCGATCATTTTGGCAAAGGCGGGGTCGTTCATCAGCCTGTCCTTGAAAACGCGGACACGGAAAACCCTAGGCATATCAGCATCTTGGTCGACAGCCTGCTTGAAAACATCGCCCAATCCGTATTGTGCCAAAAAATCATCGGAAACATAGCTGAACATGCTTTGATATTCGCGGGTTCTCTCGAAAAACGCTTCATCGGCGTATCTCGGCGGGTCTTCGAGGTCGACCTCAATATCTTCGAGCGTCATGGAGTATTCTTCCGGATCTTCCGGTTCTGCGGACTTAATATCGATCAATAGCCATGGATTGATAGTTTCCGATAAGCGGACATTTTCTTCGAAATGGATGCCGGGCTTGTTGGCTCTGTGGAACAGTGAGTGCGGGTCAGCCTCTTCATAGCTAAGTGTAATCTCTTTGCCGCCGTAAAGCGGGCTTGGGCCTTCCAGAGTGGACGGAACGCGGCCTATATCCTCATTTCCTTGAAATAACAGCCTGTTATTCTGCGCATGCTGGGGCAGGATATAAATCGCCGCCTCATCGGCAAGCAGGGATTTGCCCGCACGTTGGTTGCCGTGTGTGCTGATTTTTATAATGTTTTCAAGGTGTTCTTGGTCTTCGAATATCTCGGGGTTAATGCTTGCGGCCAACAAATGGGAAAACGCAACGAAATCCGCCTTGGTGCGCGTCACAAAAGCGTACTCTGCAAAAGTTTGCGGTAAGGATTCTGTCATTTAAAATTCCACCTCGAAATACTCAGATTTTTTACATTATGTATAATATATTGTCAATCTTAAGTCGTTCGCGTTTTGGGCAGAATGATTTATAATAGATACATATGGACCGTCTGGCCGAACAAATGCAGGCTCGTACTTCAGGGCTGACCCACACTGAAACATATGGAGAAGTCACCAAAATCCTCGGGCTTTTGGTGGAAATCGCCGGTTTCGGCAGCACACTGTCGATTGGCTCGCATGTACATTTGCGCCCCAAGGACGGCGTAGACATTCCGTGTGAGGTTGTGGGGTTCAAGGATAACCACGCGCTTTTGATGCCGTTCGGCATGCTCGAAGGCGTCGGTCTGGGCTGTCGTGCCTATATTCAAGATAATCAACCCGTGATCATGCCCGATGACCGCTGGCTGGGCCGTGTCATCAATGCTCTGGGTAAACCGATAGACGGGAAGGGGCCGTTAACGAACGGCGCGCATCCGATTCCGTTGAAAAATAAACCGCCTGCACCACATGCACGACAAAGACTGGGGCCGCAGCTGGATCTGGGCGTGCGGGCCGTAAATTCATTTCTGGCCATGAAGCAGGGCCAGCGTATGGGTATTTTCTCCGGCTCGGGTGTTGGTAAATCCGTGTTGCTGTCCATGATGGCGAGATACACCAAAGCCGATGTGTCCGTGATCGGGCTGGTTGGTGAACGTGGCCGCGAGGTGCAGGAATTTCTGGAAGATGATCTGGGTGAAGACGGTCTGGCACGATCCGTCGTGATCGTGGCAACGGGTGATGAACCCGCCTTGATGCGACGACAGGCCGCCTATGTCACGCTTGCAACGGCCGAATATTTCCGCTCTCAAGGAAAACAGGTTTTATGTTTGATCGACTCCGTCACGCGCTTTGCCATGGCGCAGCGTGAAATCGGATTGTCCGCCGGCGAGCCACCGACATCAAAAGGGTACCCGCCCACCACATTCGGTGAGCTTGCCCGATTGCTCGAACGAGCAGGGCCGGGCGTGCAGGGCGAAGGGTCAATTACAGGTCTGTTTTCCGTTCTGGTCGAAGGTGATGATTCCAATGAACCGATTTCCGATGCCGTGCGCGGGATTGTCGACGGGCACATCATGATGGAACGCGAGATCGCAGACCGCGGTCGTTACCCCGCCATCAACGTATTGAAATCCGTTTCCCGTGCGATGCCCGATGTTTTGAACGAAGAGCAAAACGAAGTTATACGCCGCGCGAAGCAGGTTATTACGACATATGAGGATATGGCCGAACTGATCCGCCTCGGCGCATATCGCCGTGGTTCTGACCCGAAAGTTGACGAGGCACTGGTCCTTTATCCGCAAATCGAAGAATTCCTCCGTCAGAATAAAGACGATAAAACCTACATCGAAGAAGGTTTTCAGGAACTCGCCAGCATTTTGGGGATGCCCTATGCGTAAGCGGTACCAGAAAATTCACAAACGCGAAAAGACACAACACGAAAGTCATGCGTTTGAAAAGAAATCGAAAGATCAATACGCGGACGAGCAAAGATATTTTCATGAGCCTGCGCATGATCCGGAAAACAATCCCTATCAATACCCGCCTGAACATATTGAAGAATTGAAAAGGCAGGCGCGGGCCGAGCGTGCCGAAAAAAGCAAAACCCTGAAAAACTTTGTCAACGTCGTGGGGCTTGTTCTTTTATTGGGCTTTCTTGTGAGCGGTAAGTCAGGCGACATTATTGAATGGGGCGGTGAGGCGTTATTTGCGCTTGTCATTATTGGCGTAACGATTGTGCCTATCGTTTTTGCTCTTTTTAAACTGACCAAGTATTTCTCACTCGAAACAGCAGGCCGCATCGGCGGATTCTTGCTGGTGCTTTTGGGGTTCGGCATATGGGTGTTGCTGGGGCAAATTCTAGGGGGCTAATCAATGCGTAAACGATACCAGAAAATAGATAGGGGTCTCGGGGTTTCCCGCGCACATGGTGACGAGGTCAAAAAGGAGGCCTATGACCCTTACACGCAGGACAAATACAAACAGGCAGCTGACCGCTATGATCCTGTTCAAGAGACCAATCAGGGCCTCAAGCAAAAACTTCAAATAGATATGTCCGATACGGATATCCCGCCGCAGATGCAACGGTTGCTGCGACTCATGCTAGTACGAAGGCAGGAGCAAAAGAAAAGCCCGACATTGCTAAAGGTAATGGTAATCCTCGTGATGATTACCATGGGAACAAACCTGATTTTGACGGGTAATGGCGGCATCGGTGATTTTGCCAAGGACGCATTCAACTTTGTTTTCATTTTCGGCATCATCGCCGCAGTTATCATCCCTGTCGGCTTTATAAGCTGGAAGCTGGAATCCGTGATGTCGAAAGACAATGCCGCACGTGTCGGCGCAACCATTATTCTGGGTCTGATATTTGCATTCTTTTGGTGGCTTGCATCGAACTGGGGCGGAGGTTATTAAGCGATGTTGTTCTTACTTCTGCTGTTCTTACTTGTGATGTTACCCGTCGGGGGCCTGATCAGTCTGAAACTTCAAAAACATATGCCGGGTGAAAGCAGAGGGTTAGCCTTTGCCGCCGCGATTGCGGTGATGCTGACTGTTTGTTTCGCGGGGTACATGATCATAAAGCTGGGGGGGCTATGGCAGACTTAACCGGCCTCATCCGCGTTCGCACACATGATCTGGAGCAAAAGCAAAAGACCGTTGCCGAGCTGTACCGTCAGGTCGAGGAATTGTCGGCACAAAAAACCGAACTTTTGGAAACGCTGGATGCGGAACAAGAGAAGATGAAGGATTTCGGTGTCGAGATGCTGTCGTATTTCGGGCCGTATTCGGACGCCGTCCATGAGCGCGTTGAAGAAATAGACGACAGGACAACAAAACTGGAAACACGCATCGAGATAGCGCGTGAGGATATGCGCCTTGCTTATGCCGAACTGAAAAAGATTGAAATTACCCATGAACGCCGCCTTGAAGAAGAGCGCGAAGAAGAGGAAAAACGCGAAACCAGCACCCTCGATGAAATCGCTATCGACAGCTATCTCAGACATATGAAGGAAGACTGATTACAGTTTGAAATTCTCTTGCAGCTCCGCTATTGATTAATCAAAACAGGGACGGGACTGCGTTATGGAGAACTTTGACAGCCTCTCTAGAAAATACCGTGCTAATCAACGGCTGAGCTTGCGCGCCAACGGACGTTTGGCTGCGCTGGAACATGCTGTCGTGAATGCCATGTTGCCGTTTGAACCGCAGGACGAGTTTTATGGCGCGGCCGTGTATGTTCCTGACCCCGAAAATCCGGGCGAGTTGGCCGTTCTTCATCACGCCATGTCAAAGGTCACCCCCGACCATCAACAATTTGCCGATAATGTGCTTTTCCGCCGCCGTGTGATTGCCGACGAAACATCCGTCGGGGACACGTTCAAAGCCGGAAAAACCGGCGTGTACGAAAGCCACATGGCCGATCATGATTGTTTCAACATTTTGAGCGAAGACGAATTCGGCCCCTACGTTTACCAACTCACATTCGCGCATGGCACACCGATTAAAGTCAGCGACCCCGAGAGCATTCTGACGCAAAGCACGGCGTATGGATCGGTTGCGGAAACGATGGGCTTGCTGCGCCGTGATTTCGGCAAAAAAATGTCGCGTGATCTGGCTATCGAGCCGCCGCTTTCACCGAATGGCGCGCTGCTCCACTGCGATATCACAGGCTATAAGGATATTTTGCATGAAGAAGGGCGCCACGCGGCGTTCGGGTTTACCAGCCGTTTCCGCGATATGATGACAAAGGAAATGGAGCGTTACGGCGGTGTGCGTATTCGAGAAGAAGGCGACGGTATCTGGTTCGGCTTTTCAAAAGTAGATCATTCCTTAGTCGAGGCCGCACAGGATGCCCAAAAGATATTCGCTGCCTTACGCGCGCAGGAGCCGACCCAATCAAGCGCCATTGGCCGCGCGAAATTAAAAGTCGGCATGGCATCGGGCTATTTCGATCCCAGCACCGAAGGTCCCGCATTCGACCGCACTGTGAAGGAGGAATCTCTGGCTTTCACGCTTATGAGCGAAATGATGAAGGCAGCCCGTCGTGACCACGATGAAACCTACATTACCCCTGATACCAAAAAAGCACTGGAACGTGTGGCTCCTGTGCAGTCACGGCCCGTGACGACATCCAGCACCTTTATGAAAGAAATGCACGAACTGGACGCCCCTTCGGCCGGTCACGGCTAGGACTGTACCGATAATCCTTCGTGATGTTTGGCTTTGATCGTAACCCAGCTATCGGGCTGGTTCTGGAATGACAGCTCTCCTGTCACTTGCGTATCCCGCAATGCTTGCGCATATAACCTGCGCATTTCGGCTTGTGTCGCTTTGGAGAAAATCTCCTCTGTGCGGACCACCAGATCAAGCCGCGTCCCGGAATCCGAATGGGGACGGAACAAGCCGTCAAGCTGGACTTGGCCCATATTCTCCAGTGTCAGGTCGAACACAAACCGCGTGCTTTTAATCTTGCCTTCATCCTCTTCGCCTGCATTGTCGCGCTCATGCTTATAATAGAGCGCAACTTTTTGCAGGTCGCCTTGCCAGTACATCGGAATATTCATGGCGCGCCAGTCATTGCCGAAGCTTTCGCCCGCAACACGGCCCAGCATCTGGCTTTCATTGCTGATGCGGTTTAAGGCTTTACTGCCTTTTTGCAGCTTGAGAATGTTCTGCGCCTTATCCCCCAGCCATTGCGCCATATCACCACCACGTACCGCCGCGACGAAAAACAGGATCGCGGGGCTGAGCTGGCTCGGGTTTGAAGGCGACGGCGTGATGTTCAGGATATTCTGTGTGACTTGAGGGGCGTTCCGGGTCAGTGTTTGCAACACCTCTTCCAAAGCCGTCCATTGCGCAGCGGGCTGTAAAACAGCCGTCAGCGGTATGGTCTGCGCCCCTGCGGCTACGCCTGCCAACGCTGAATCAGGCGTAACAATAGGCGTGACCTGAATCTGTGTGCCGATGCTGACATTTTCACTCGGGAATTGCAGGGTGAAAATCTGGTCGCTGGAGATTTGCGGAAAAACAACACTGATGACGGGAAGTTGCTCTCCCGTAATGTTCGTAACAATACCGCTTAATGTGGGCGCAGGCTGGTTTTGCAAAATCTGCGCTGCCGGTAATTGGGTTTGCGGCATATAGGAATTTGTGATGTGCGCCGCTTGTACCTCAAGGGCCGCACCGGGCGGTGAGACGGTAATCCCCGGCAATGAAATTTGTGTGATGCGCGCATCCAGCGGCGAGGGCGTGGTCTTTAATTTAAAGCCCTCAAGCGCTTCTTGCAGCGGCGTTACCGTTAATTCCGTTAAGGGGGAGGGCGTCCTTAACACCGATGGTGGCAGGGCCGCGCTCTCAATAAACGCTTGAGGATTGGTAGCCTGCGTACCGAGCTTATCGGCGGTGGAGAGCGGTAAAATATTGGTGATCGAAGACACAAATGTCGCGAAAGGCTGTGGTAAACCTTGTGGAATTGCTGCGGATACATTCTCTAAACTCACGATTTGCGGGGATTGCAAATTCGTCAACAGGTTCAAGAGCGGTGCAGCATTATCGAGCGGCGGCGGAGGGGCGGTCTTCACGGCATTGGCAAGCTCTTGCTGAAGTTGCGCATTTGCTTGAAGAGAGATGATTTGTGATTGAAATTCAACGCGTTGCTGTAATGTGCTTGCGGATATTTCAGCAGGTTGCGCAGGCGGTAAATTGGCCAGTGATTGCGCTGAGGCAGGCTGCAGGCGAACGGCACTTCCTTCGGGCGGCAGGCCTTGTTTGGGTGGCGGAGCCTCCGTTTGAGGTGTCTGTGTGGGTTGTTGCGGCGGCGGAGAGGTCGTGCCCGGGCGCACTTCTACATCAACGGGGGTCGATGTTGAGCGCTGGGCGGCTTGTTCTGCTTTGGCGTGGCGCAGCTCGACGGGAATATCCTCTGTGCGGCTGTTCGGCTTTTGAGTAGGAATGTTGATCTCGACCTGTTGGCCGCGCTCGGGGCGCGCTTGTCGGTTATCGGGGCGCAGGTCTATATCCCCTCTGTCTGTGCGCACGGTCACGGAGCCATCATCGTTGCTGCGCACCACTTCACCGGTCAGGCGGATAGACTCTCTTTTGACTTTGGCTTGTGCTTCGATCGCTTCGGGAAGGCTGACTGCGCGCGCATTCGTGTCCTGATTACTCGAGTTTTGTAACGCTTGAGTAATGTCTCGCGGCCCTGATGGAAACTGCGCTTCGGTCATACTTCTATTTTACAGGAAGTGCGGGGCTGTGGATAGCGGCGCGTTATTAGACGCTGGCTTTTTCTTTCGCGGCGTCTTTCAACGTTTTCCAGACCTGCTTGGCAATGTCTTCTACATCTTCGGATGCTTGCGTGTTTGGCGAGCGGATCAGGATTGGCGTTTGATGGCGAATGGAGTCTTTCACCTTAGGGTCATGGCGAATGATGCCCGCCAATGGCGGTTTCAGACGCAGGAAGTTCGAACAGGCTTTCAGCAAGGTTTTGTAGGTCTTCTCACCTTCGGCTTCGGATGAAACATTGTTCACAACGATGGACACGTTTTTAGACATGCCGGCCGCATTACCGAGTTTGATAAAAGCATAAGCATCGGTCAGCGATGTCGGTTCGTCAGTGGAAATCAGGATCGTGCGTACGGCCGTGGCGGAAAGCATACGCACCGTGCGGTCAACACCGGCACCAAGGTCGGCGATAACAACATCGTAATCATCGGCGACTTCCAGAAGTTGGTCGCGAAGATGCGCAAGGCGCTGACTGGGCAGGGCGGAAAGGGACGCTTGCCCCGAACGGCCCGCAATAATATCAAAGTCGCCGTCTTCGAAATGCTGGATCACTTTATCAAGGCTCAAACGTCCACGGATAACGTCGTTCAAATCGCGCTTGGGCATCAGGCCAAGCTGCACGTCAACGTTCGCCAGTCCCAGGTCACCGTCAAACAGCAAAACGCGCTTGCCCATTTTGGTCAGTGCATGGGCAAGTGTGACGGAGAACCAAGTTTTGCCGACGCCGCCTTTGCCGCTGGCTACGGCAATAACATTCTTCGCGCGTCGGAATGACGGCGGTGCGGTTTGTTTGTCTTTCGATGTGGTCGTCTGGCTCATGAATGTGTTCCTGCTCGGCGTTTGGATGATGATCCCGAAGCAGCGGGACCATTATCCGATGTTTCGGACAAATTGACAACGCTGTCTTTATAGGCTTGCGGCATTAACAGCTTTGCGAGTGTTTTCGGGTCTAGCGGAAGT
>JAESRE010000079.1 GCA_016764775.1 Alphaproteobacteria bacterium | reverse complement strand
CAGCAGGGTACATAACGCGCAAAGCCCTGGATAAGAAGCATGAAAAGAACAGCATTGAGCAGTTCACAGCGCGCGTAAAGCCGTTCTCGATTTTGGGGCTGCTCGCAACTGTCGTTCTTCTCTTCGGGTTTCAGGCGCATACGATTATTAGCCAACCTCTCGTTATTGTGTTGATCGCCGTTCCCCTTCTGATTCAAAGCTATGGAATTTTCTTTATTGCTTACGGATGGGCATATCTGTGGCGTGTGCCCTTCTCTACGGCGGCGCCGGCCGCTCTGATCGGCACTTCAAATTTCTTTGAATTGGCCGTAGCGGTCGCAATTAGCCTCTTCGGGCTACATTCTGGCGCAGCTCTGGCAACTGTGGTCGGGGTTTTGGTCGAAGTGCCTGTGATGCTTTCATTGGTTGCAATAGCGAACCGAACGCAAGAGGCTTTTAGGGCTAAGGAGCACGTGTTTTCCTAAAGTTCAAATTATCACATTACATAAATTCATAAAAAAAGCCCGCTGATCAAGCGGGCTTTTTGCTTATATTTACTGAGTTACTGTGCGCTGTAAGGTAATGAGGAGTGATGAACGTTAATGCGTAATTTCCCCTCCTCATCTTCCATGTAACCAAAAGTAAATTCAACTTTAGTCTCATCATCGCTGCCTACAGGTGTGAAGTAGTAATTACCCATAGCTGTTGCGGAGTCACTGTCCGTAATTATCTGTTGCTCACCAAAGCGAACCTTTGACCACGGCTTAATTGCAAACCCATTGTCTTCATCGATTACGCCGCCTACAAAATATGACAGAGCTTCCTCAAATGTTTCACGAAACTGATCGTCAGCCGCTAAGGTGGGTTTGAACAATACTTCGCTTTGTTCATATGCATATAAGTCCTTGATATGTTCAGAAGCGCGCTGTTTGTAATCCCCCTTATCTACATAAACTTGACTGATTGCAACGATTCCGTCGCCCCATGCTTTTTGGGCATCTAATACATCTTGCTCGGTAATTTGGTCCATGGCTAATGCCGGTCCCGAAAAAAGTAAGGTAATCGCTGCTGTCCCAATCATAAGTCTTTTCATTCGTATCTCCTGATTTTGATTATGGGTAACAAATGGTCTGTTCTTTGCCGGTAACTTAAAAATGACTGTCTGTGTCCTGCTTCAATTCCGGCACAAAAAAGGGGCGGCTCTGTGAAGATAGAAGCCAAGTTTCAATGCTCGCAGCAATCTGTGTTTTTTGCTTCTCTTCTGAGGCCGCACCCTAATTAGCGGTTGAACAGGGCTAGGAGAATTACTACTTAAACCGACCCGAATTAAGGCGGGTCATTTTGTGAGCTTTTAATCGCTTGTCCTCTAAAACGGTTATGGTGTTTAAGTTCTTAGTCATATCTAAAGGCTAACCCGGATAAAGGCATTTGTATAATTAATTAAATACATATTATTTATTAGAAAAAGCGATAATGAAAAAGCGGCCCTATTATGGGCCGCTTCAGCTTAGTTAACCAACAACGGAGACGTGTCTTGCATCAATCCGGGCGGAGGTTTGCGTCGCTGTCTGCTTCTTAGTTTGCCCCTAAGACTCTGCAGTAAATTGTAGGCGGCACTCTCATGGAATATACCTTTTAGCTCCAGTTCGCGGGGGCCATAGCCATATCTTTTAAGCAGGGCCGCTATTGCAGGGTTAACACTAATTTTCGTCATCTTGTTTTTCCTTTCTGTTAGAGACGAATAAAAAATAGACTTTTAATGATATTTGTAAAATTAATAAAATTTCTTGCATTGATCGTATTTCACGATATATAAGCTAATCATGATTAGAAATATTGATATCGATTTATTGCGCGCGTTCTTAACCATATACGAGTCGGGAAGTTTCTCTCAGGCGGCGGAAAGGCTAGGTAGAACACAATCTACGATTAGCCAGCAAATCAAAAAACTGGAAGATATGTTAGGGCGCGAAGTGTTTTTAAGAACCAACCGTTCTGTCACCCTGACGACAGAGGGTGAGGTCTTATTGTCCTATGCTCGAAAGATGATCTCTTTGAACGACGAAGTATTCGGAAGAGTTTCTCAACCTGACATTTCCGGGTCAGTAAAGTTAGGCGCACCTGAGGCTTTTGCTGCCCAACATTTGCCAGATATCCTCATTCAGTTTGCAAAATCTCATCCGTCAGTAGGTTTGGAAGTTCACTGCGATCTGTCACATCACTTAATAGATGGCTTTGAGAAAGGCCATTTTGACTTAATACTGATCAAAAGAGACAGCAAAACTAAAATTTACGGCAATAAAGTCTGGCGCGAGACACTCGTATGGGCCGGGCAAGGCAAAGAATCATTCAAGATGGATGATACTATACCGCTAATTGTCTCCCCTTCCCCATGCGTTTATCGGTCCAAGATGATCGAAGTTTTGGATAAAAAGAAAATCAAATGGAAGCCTGTTTTTACGAGTTCAAGCATGACTTCAAGAATAGCTGCTGCAAAAGCAGGCTTAGGTGTGACCATTATTCCTAAAGAGATGTTATCTGAGATTAGAGGCCTGTCTGCTTTGAACGAAAGCTCGGGGTTGCCCACCGTTCCTGCGATCGAAATCGATTTGATCATGAATGAAGAAAAAGGCAGTGATGCCGCAAAACGTATGTATGAGCATATTGTATTTGCTCTTGAAAATAATCCATCAGTTGGAAAAGCCGCTTAAGAAAACCAATGTCCAAGATCGTTGATTTTTTCAAGTCTAAAACCACGCCCGGCATACTGTTATGTCTTGCAGCTGTTTTGGCGATGGTGATCGAAAATTCTCCATTTTATGAATATTACGATCTTTTTAAAAATATCCCGGTTGTCCTTCAGGCTGGAACTTTTGTAATAGATAAGCCTCTGCTTTTATGGATCAATGACGGGTTAATGGCAGTATTTTTCCTGTTAATTGGCCTCGAAATCAAAAGAGAAATACTACAAGGCCATCTCTCAACTAAAGAGCAGCTAATTTTACCGACAATTGCTGCTTTAGGCGGTCTATTAGTTCCCGCGCTGATTTACGCCTACCTTAACTGGAACAATGAAATCACACTTAATGGTTGGGCTATTCCGGCGGCCACAGATATCGCATTTGCTTTAGGGATACTCATACTTTTAGGCGACAGAATACCGTCCTCCTTGAAAGTTTGTTTGGTCGCGATCGCAATCATCGATGACTTGGCGGCAATCGTCATTATTGCCCTCTTCTACACGGCAGATACATCATTAATAGCTCTTGGCCTTGGCGCAGCAGGCATCATTATAGCTTATATAATGAACCGCAAGAGAGTCACATCGTTAGGGCCTTACGTTATTTTGGGCCTATTGATATGGGCTTGCGTTTTGAAGTCAGGTGTACATGCAACCTTGGCGGGCGTTGCCTTAGGTCTTGTGATTCCGTTGAGAGCAAAAGACAAATACGGCGAGTCCCCCTCCAAAAAGCTCGAGCACACTCTCCACCCCTTCGTGGCGTTTATGGTTATACCTGTATTTGCTTTTGCCAATGCTGGCGTACCATTAAAAGACATAACGCTAGACACATTTCTTCAGCCCGTAACTCTGGGCATTACTCTTGGTCTTTTTTTTGGAAAGCAGTTGGGTGTGATGCTACTCACTTTTATCGCTACAAAAGTAAAGCTCTGCACACTTCCGAATAGTGTCACATGGCCTCAATATTACGGTATGGCTTTGCTAACCGGTATTGGTTTCACCATGAGTCTATTCATTGGCACGCTTGCATTCGCTGACATTGAATATATCAACGCCGTTCGACTAGGCGTTCTGAGCGGATCGATATTATCTGCGATAGCAGGCGTGACGATACTTCTAATCACGACATCCAAACCCAATAGCAGCCAGGAGCCATGATGGAATTTTTAGATCTTTTTACTCAAAACCTTTTATCACCGGCCATACTATTCTTCGCATTGGGGATTATAGCGGGGTTGCTAAAGTCTGACTTAGACGTTCCTGATCAGATTAGTAGATACCTCTCAATATATCTAATGATGGCAATCGGCTTTAAAGGCGGTGTAGCTATCGCAGAAACTCCTGATATTAACGGTGAAGTGATTGCTACAATTCTAGTGGGCATTACGATCGGTTTGTTACAGCCATTCTTAGGGTATTGGCTACTGCGGCTCACAAGCAAACTTGATAGACCCACCTCTGCTGCAGTAGCAGCACATTATGGCTCTATCAGCATGGTGACATTCGTAACGGCTGTTGGTTTTTTGGGGACGAATGAAATTGTTTACGCAGGATTTATAGTCGCAGTGCTAGCGTTAATGGAAGCTCCGGCAATATTATCAGGGCTGTTTATTGCGCATCGTGTAAAACCCGAGACTATTGAGGCCACAGAAAAAGCTACCCCAAAATTAAGCCGTGAAATATTCACTAATGGCGCAATTCTATTGCTTACAGGTGCATTTTTTATTGGCTGGGCCACTGGCACACCCGGTATGGCAAAAATGGAAGGGTTTCTGGTAACCCCGTTTCAAGGTGTATTGGCGCTGTTCTTGCTCGATATGGGACTACTGGTTTCCAGACAGATCGACCATTTGAAAGAATTCTCAATCAGCCTGTTTTTATTCGGTATTTACATGCCTTTGATCGGTGCGCTCAGCGGCCTTTTATCGAGCATGGCTATAGGCTTGGATCTAGGCACTGGGATGCTTTTCATGGTTCTTTGCGCAAGCGCTTCATATATAGCTGTTCCTGCAGCTATGCGACTAGCGCTGCCTCAGGCCAAAGCTGCTATTTATGTTCCCATGTCGCTCGCTGTAACTTTCCCGTTTAACATCATATTCGGAATTCCGCTTTATTTCGCAGCAGCCCAAATGTTTTTAGGTGATTGATGGTAGTTACGATGGGCAGCGCATATAAAGACCAGTGTATCGTTTTTGTGACGAAGCATGAGAAGTCTGTGGCCGTCAGTCATACGTTTGAAAAGATTCTATCTGCAGGGGTTATAGAATACGTAACTGACACAGATAAGTTTGGTACTTTTTCGGGAGAAGTTGAGAGAAAAGGCACGCCTTTAGAAACGGTCCGCAAAAAGTGCAAGCTCGCCCTAAAAAAAGCTAAAGCGGACTATGGACTTGCCAGTGAAGGCAGCTTTGGTAAACACCCCCTAATGCCTATGTTACCTTTAGATCGCGAGATACTTTACTTTATCGATAAGCCGCGCAAATTTGAGCTACACGTTGCTGATTCATATACAGAAACGAATTATAAAACGACTAAATGCTCGTCTTATGAAGAGGTAACTTGCTTTGCTGAAAAAGCTCTGTTTCCAAGTCATGCTCTCATCATTAGATCGTCACCCAGAGATAAAAAGAAACCATTTTATAAAGGCTTATCAAATTTTACTGACTTGGAAAATGCTTACCTTGAAGCCTTAAAGTGTTCTTCTGATGGTCAAGTGTTAGTGGAAACGGATATGCGTGCAAACTTTAATCCAACACGTATGCGAATGATCGAGAAATTAGGGATCCAGCTCGCCAACAGACTCTCAAAATCATGTCCTGACTGCAGAACACCAGGCTGGGGCAAAGTAGACAGCTTGTTTGGTTTGCCCTGTGGTGGCTGCGGACACCCGACGGATGAATTGTCGGCTGTTATTAATGGGTGTCAAAAGTGCTCACGCAAAGAGGTTTTAAATGTGGAGGAAGGAAAGTTCGCCGATCCTTTGCTTTGTATGTACTGCAACCCATGAAATGAGGCTATTTTCCTAAAGTTCAAATTATCACATTAAGGACATTAACCTTCCTCCTTCATATTCGCTTCAGGTTCGTGCGGCATTCTGGATTTAAGAACATAAGATCCAGAGGATTTCCGCGCGCATGCTCACGCTTCAATTTAAAGAGAAAAATCTGAATACGGGCAGCCTGACCCTTAATGAGAAAAGAACCTCACGCGTCAGTCGGTTAAGCCCGTGCGTAGTGAATATTACAGGTATTTTCGAGCCTGAACGCGCCCGCGTCGAAGACTTTATAAAGACCATATATGAGGAACATTATGGCGCGGATATTCAGGTTGAATACCCTGTGCTGATGAGCGTGCGCGATCAGGATGACAATATTCTGGCTGCAGTCGGCTTTCGATATGCCGACAAAGAGCCGCTCTTTCTGGAACAATATACCAAACATGCAATTGATCAGGTTTTAAGCTGTGAACGACAAGACGTTGTGGAAGTAGGAAACCTTGCTTCCGCCGGACAAGGCGCATCCGTGTTTTTATTTGCCGCATTGGCATCCTATCTCAACAGCAAGAATATCCGCTTTGCTACTATTACGGGTACGGATTATCTGCATGGTTATTTCTCACGCATCGGCTTGAAGCCTCGACGATTATGCGATGCAGATATTGCTTCCGTAACCTCTGACGGCCAGAGCTGGGGCAGTTATTACGACACACACCCCCGTGTGTTGGTTGGCTCGGTTGAAACAGGTGTAAAGCGCCTAAAAACTCTGCTTGGTGCCGAATTCACGGAAATTCGCCCGCGCCTGTTCCCGCGCCTTCATTTCAAGCAGAACGAGCGATAATCCATGGCCAAAGCTCTTAACAAAAACAGAATACTCAGTTCGAAAATCGCCCTGATATCAACGGTGATCATTGTTATTTTTTCACGCCAGTACTGGCCGGAAGAAAGTGCATATCATGAAGTCTTTGAAATCATCGGCGTGACCCTAGTTTCGATTTGCGCAATGGGCCGCATTTACGCCACAGCGTTTTTGGGCGGGTTTAAAAATGAAGTGCTGGTAACACACGGCATTTATTCTTTGCTGCGTAATCCGCTGTATTTTTTCACCCTGATCGGGATCATCGGCATTTCCCTGATTTCCAATCACATCAGCATTATGATTGGGTTGCCGTTATTTTTCGGTGTTCTGTATTCAGGTCTCATCAATCGTGAACAAAAGTTTTTGGAAGAAAAATTCGGCGATGAATTTTTGGACTACAAAAAGAACGTTTACGCCCTTGTACCGAACTTCGCCAATTATCACGCGCCTTCATCCATCGAGGTAAATCCGAAATTTATTACACGCGCCTTCGTTGACGCCATTTGGTGGCTGTCTGCATTGCCCATTATCGAATTTGCCGAATACCTACAATACGAACACATCGTTCCTGTTTTCTTTGTGAGTTAGGCTATGAGCAGTATTTTTGAACACTTTCAAACACATGATCCTGCCAAAGTCGCCCTGACAGACGGTGAGCGCACAGTGCTCTATGGCGATCTGTTACATGAAATTGATACGCGCGTTGATGCCCTGTTTGCTGTGTCCTGTCTCGCTATCGCTTTGGATAATTCAGTCTCTTGGGTGTTATGGGATTTGGCCGCTTTAAAGGCAGGTATCCCATGCGTGCCCATGCCCCCGTTTTTTACAGATGCTCAGCTTTATCATTCTCTCCAAGCTGCCGGTGTTACGCATACTCTTTCCCCTGAGGGTCTGCGCAGCATCGGCAAAGAGGGAGAACCGCCCTTACCGACCGGCACAGCCAAAGTAACCTTCACATCCGGCACAACAGGCGCGCCAAAGGGCGTATGCCTTTCACAAAAGGCGATGGAAAATGTCGCACACAGTATTGTCGAAGTCCTGAGTGATGAATTTGTCGGCACGCATGCTTGCGTTCTTCCGCTTGCCGTATTGCTGGAAAATGTTGCCGGTGTCTATGCGGCGTTAGTTGCAGGCTGCACCGTAAATTTAGGAAGCTTGCACAATTTCGGAGCGAACTACGAAAACCTGCATGCGCATTTGAAAAACAGCCATGCGACATCAGCGATTTTGGTACCAGAGACTTTACGCAGCCTGATGGCGCAGATTGCATTATACGGCCCGTTACCCGATCTGAAATTCGTGGCGGTCGGCGGTTCGAAAGTTGACCCTAAATTAATCACACAAGCCCGTGCGATGAAATTGCCCGTGTATGAAGGATATGGCTTGAGCGAGTGTGCATCGGTTGTCTCCCTGAACACCCCCGAGCATGACAAACGCGACAGTGTCGGCCACGTGCTGCCTCATGTGCAAACACGTATAGAGGACGGCGAAATTATAATCATCAACCCCGGCTTTCTCGGCTATATCGGCGATGAACGATCAGGACCGTTTGCTACGGGCGATCTCGGCACACTTGATAATGAGTGGTTCTTGAGCGTTACGGGCCGTAAGAAAAACGTACTTATCACGTCCTATGGTCGCAACGTTTCTCCCGAATGGGTTGAAGCCGCATTACTTGCACACCCCGCTATCTTGCAAGCTGTTGTGTATGGCGACGCACAACCGCATTTAAGCGCACTACTTGTCACAAGCGCACCCGATCAAACACATAATGCCGTAGATGCGGCAAACGCGAGCCTGCCCGATTACGCGCAGATCAAAGATTTTAGGATCGTCCCACCATTCACCCTTGAAAACAGAACATTAACCGGTACCGGCCGTCCGCGCCGCGACCACATTCTTAACCTCTATATACAGGAGACCACTGATGAACTTTTACGATCAACTTGTTAAGGAAACCGAAGCTGCACGCTCTGAGCTCTATACCGTTCCACAGCTCATTGACGGCATGCAGGGAAATATTTCCCGCGGCACTTATATCGCTTACCTGACCGAAGCCTATCACCATGTTTCGCAAACTGTGCCGTTTCTGATGACAATGGGCGCAAAACTGCCGCAATCGAAAAAATGGCTTCATAAAGCCATCATTGAATATCAGGAAGAAGAAGTCGGCCACGAAGAATGGATTTTAAACGACATTGAAGCCGCAGGCGGTGATAAAGAACAGGCCCGCGCGTCCGTTCCGAATTTAGAAACACAAGTCCTGATCGCTTATAACTACGACTACATCAAACGTAAAAACCCTGTCGGCTTCTTAGGCATGGTGTTCATGCTGGAAAGCACATCGATACAGATTGCCAATAAAGGTGCAGATGCGGTGAAGGACAAGCTGGGCCTGCCGAAAAAAGCGTTCTCATATCTCTACTCTCATGGTGAGCTGGATATATCGCACATGAAATTCTTCGAAGTAACCGTTAATCAGGTCACCGATGCGGAAGACCGGAAAGCCATCATCGAAGTTGCACAAAACACATTCCGGTTGTTTGCGAATGTTTTGCGCGCGATCCCGCATGAAGGAGCATTGAAAAATGCAGCTTAAAGGCAAAACCGTATACATCACAGGCGGAACAGGCGGCATAGGTGTGCCGCTTGTGCAACTGCTTCGGGATGCGGGCGCGCAAGTCTCCGTATACAACCGTGCGCAGGATGGCGACCTTGTCGAGAACCTTGATTTTTTTTGTGCCCAGTTGAAGCAAACACCGCCGGATATTTTGATCAATATGGCAGGATATAATGACTTCAACTACGCAGAAGATCAGGATTACGAGGCAATCCATCGCTTAAACCTGCTTGTTCCCATGCGCCTGACACAAGCTGTCTTGCCGGGCATGAAAATCCGTAACAACGGCCAGATCATCAACATAGGCTCGATGACAGCCCTGATCCCCCTTCCCCACTTAACGGGATATGCCTCCGCCAAGGCCGGATTAAAAGCTTTTAGCGATGCGCTTCGCCGCGAGTTGGGTGGAACCAATATCAGCGTCACGCATGTCGTACCGCGAGCGGTGCGCACACAAATGAACACAGGCACACGAGCTGAAATCAACGAACGCACAAACGTGCATCACGATCATCCTGACGATATCGCCGCCCGTATTTTCGAAGCCATCGTGAAACGCAAACGCGAAGTGCGTTTCGGTTGGCCCGAACGCTTCTTCGCATTTTTGAATGCCGTCTGCCCCCGCATCATTGATCAGGGCTTACAGAAAAACCGCAAGATCGGTGAAGAGATTCTCGCCGCTGAAAAAGCCAAAACCGTCAACACAGAAAGAGCCGCCGCATGAATAAGGTATTTATCGGATTAACCGCTATCTTCGGGCTGTTCTGGCTTGTGTTCGGCCTGAACAACTTCCTGCATTTCTTCCCTATCCCCGAACCTTCGGAGGAAGGGGCCAATTTTTTAAGCGCTTTGGAAGCAACGGGCTATGCCCTGCCTGTCGTCTACGCGACACAAGTGATAGCTGGCTTGATGCTGCTGTCACGCCGTTTTGTGGCACTGGCACTGGCCCTGCTCGCCCCCGTTATTGCCAATATTCTGCTATACGACCTTTTCCTTAACACATCCGGTCTGGTTATCGGCGGGATCGTCAGCGTCATTTACCTTGCGCTCGTTTACGACAACAAGTGTGCCTATCAACCCCTTTTCAAACAACAAATCGCGTAGGAGAAACCTCATGAAAAAGAACATCATTTTAACTCTGGCTTTGGTGGCGACCAGCACACCGAGCTTTGCCCAAATATACGGATATCAACCCGCTTCGTCAGGAACAGCCAACATAGCGGGCGAACAAGCCGAAATTGAGGTCGTCCAAGACCCTGTGCTTATTGCCCTTCAGCCAATTCAGGAAGAATGGGCCCGCATCAAGTATCAGGTTGTTGATGAAGACAGACAGATTACAGCGCTCGAAAATCTGACTAAAAAGGCCGAGAACCTCGAAGCCCGCTACCCCAACCGTGCCGAACCGAAAATCTGGGAAGGCATTATCATTTCTACAGAAGCGGGAATAGACGGCGGTTTGGGCGCGCTAGGTAAAGTTAAAAAAGCCAAAGCATTATTTGAATCAGCGTTGCAGCAGGATGAAAAAGCGCTTGCAGGCTCTGCGCATACCTCTCTGGGGTCACTCTATTACAAAGTACCCGGCTGGCCTGTAGCTTTTGGTGATGACGAGGAAGCGGAGAAGCATTTGAAAATGGCGCTTCTGATCAATCCTGATGGCATTGACCCCAACTTCTTCTATGCCGACTTCCTGATCGAAGATGGCCGCGAAACAGAAGCTAAACAATATTTGGTTAAAGCGCTCAATGCCCCTGACCGTCCAGACCGCCCGATGGCGGATGCGGGCCGCAGACAGGAAATCAAGGCAGCGCTTGCCAAGCTCGAAAAATAACAGCAAAGATAGCCTATGCGGCTTTTACTTGTTGAAGATGACCTAAACCTCGGTAAAGCAACGGCAGAAGGATTGAAAGAATCCTTTGCCGTTGATTGGGTGACCAATGCCGAAGACGCGGAAGAAGCCCTTTCGACAACGGGCTATGATCTGGTTGTTCTCGATATCAATCTCCCCGGGGCATCAGGATTGGAGCTTTTGGAAAGCGAGCGCAACGCCAAGAACCAGATTCCTGTACTCTTGCTCACCGCCAGAGACGCGGTACGTCACCGTATCGAAGGTTTGAACGCAGGTGCAGACGACTATCTGGTTAAACCGTTTGATTTGGACGAATTACTCGCCCGCTGCGCGGCCATTACCCGTCGCAGCCAGGGCCAAAACCTCCCGCGAATTGAACATCGCGATTTGGCCTATGACCTTTCATCCGGTCATTTGAGCAAAGACGGAGAAACGTTACAGCTCTCAGGTAAAGAGCGCGCGATCTTTGACTGTCTGATCCGTAATCTCGACAAGCCCGTCAGTAAGGAAAAAATCATGGCTTCCGTCTATGATTGGGGTTCTGAAGATATCGAAAGCAATACGATCGAGGTGCATATTGCCGCTCTTCGCCGCAAGATTGGCCGAGAAACGATTAAGACAATCCGAGGCGTAGGATATACGATTCCCAAATGAGCGAACCCTATTCCCTTCGCCGTAGACTTTTATTATGGATCAGCATTCCGATTCTGATCGCAGCGCTACTGACATTGATTATCGGTTTTTTCTTTGCATGGCATGAGGTTGATGAAGTCTACGATGCGCAACTCGTGCATTCAGCCAAAGTCATGCTCCAACTTACACAGCACGAAATCAAAAAGGGGCAGGACTTCGAATTGGGACTGGAAAACCCGAACCTCTCCCATGAATACGAACGCAATATCGGCTTTCGCCTTTGGGTAGACACTAATCTCGTTTCGCAGTCCCCGAATACTGTGAATTTCAAAAACTTTGAAGCACCACCCGGCTTTTCTAATTACAAAATCGGCGAGCACACCTGGCGGTTTTTCGTCTTCCTTGATCCTGAAAACAAGATCCAAATCGAGATCTCGGAACGATACGATATTCGCTATGAATTGGTTTTCCAAATTATGGGAGCGCTCATCTTGCCCGGGATTATCTTCATCCCGCTTATTCTGGTCATTATATGGATCGGTATTCGCCAAGGTATGAAACCCATTACGGATTTGTCCGAACAGGTAAATCGCCGCTCTTCCAAAGACCTGTCACCAATAGCGCAAAAACAGGTGGCAAAAGAAATCCAGCCCATCACGCATGCTTTGAACGAGCTGTTCAAACGTATTGAAGAAAGCTTTAGCCGAGAGCGTGAGTTTACCGATCATGCC
>JAESRE010000078.1 GCA_016764775.1 Alphaproteobacteria bacterium | reverse complement strand
AGGGGTAACGATTTTGTCGGACCGTAGCGTAGCGAAGGGGAGGCAAAATGGTGGGACCCTGCCGTCCTTGACGCGCCGGTTGCGCGACCATCAGAATGGTAAAACCGTGAGCAAGTACCGTTCCAGAAGTTCACTTTGTCTCGGTCTAGGATGCATAGGTTCGTCCTAGAAGGGGATGTCATCATCTAGATCATTAGACTTCGGCTCAGCTTCCGCAGCCTCACCGATTGCCGCAGGTACCTCCTCTTCGCCTTCTCCTTTTTTCGAATCCAATCCCCAGTCAGACATGACATCTTTGAGAGGAAAGATGTCGCCCTTCGCCCAATCAACAAATGGTGCTGCTGTCGCACTCCAGGGCTCTCTTGCAGGCATCTTCATTTGCACCCGCACCGGGACATGAAGGGCACTCCCGAAAACTATCGCTTCACCCGCAGCCAGAACTGTTACCTGGTCGAGCAGGCGCTGCGCTTGCTTGGGAATTATGCGGCGGAAATGATCAATGTCGTCGGGGTTTTGGAGGCGATGCGAGAAGAAGTTGGCGCACTGACTTATGATTGTCTGACTGATCTCGCTCGGCCTCTGGCTTGCGACGACGAGCGAAAGGCCAAACTTTCTTCCTTCCTTCGCGACCCGCTCGAACGCACTGCGTGAAAGGCTCTGACTGCGTTCCTCTAATGTGCGTGGCGGTCTGACGTAGTTGTGGGCCTCTTCGAGTATGAGTAGCCACGGGTAACAGCTACGAATGTCAGGCTTCAGCATTTCTCGGGTTTCCAAGAAGATGCGGCCAAGCAAGGCACAGGCGAAGGGAAGGACCTCCGAGGCCAGCATCGACATATCTAGGACGGAAACGCGGGACGATGATTTGCGTCCGATACCCAGCTTATCCATCCATGCTTGAAACGAGTCGATGCCTTGTTCTTCAAAGCTGAAGAATGACTGCCATCTCCGGTCATCAAGACGCGTTCGCATTCGAAGCTTGAGTGTCAGAAGATACTGATCCAGCCTCTTGCTACCCTCTTGGTCCGTAGACCGATCTACGAGGTTTGGATCGCGAAACTCCTGAACTGCGACAAAGCGCGGGGCATCAGCGGATTTCGCGAAATTCACCCCCTCGTTCTGGCGCTGCGATATCTTCTCCAAGAGTTCGGTTCGGATTTCGCCGAGGCGATCCCTCACAGCCTTTTCGTTGGATATCTTGCGCCAATCGTGGGTGTTGTTGGGAGTCCAGATAATTAGGTTGCGAAAGCCATCCCAATCGACATCGGTCGCGTATTGCTCAGCATGGTTAATCGGAACATCAAATGACCCTGACGCAGGCTGCTTTGGGTCGTCGAGCCACGCGACAGCAGCATCAATCTTGGTAATGGCCACTTGGAGCGGGTCATAAGCGCTGGCACCACTTGGTGACGCTTTCGCGATCGCCCACCAATCTTTTAGAACTGGCTCCTGCGTCGCTTCAGAAGCTTGGAGCCAATCACAGATCTCTTCGCCGTTCATGAGCCACGCTGGAAGGCAAAATTCCTCGCCATTGAGGTAGAGCTTATTTGGCTCCCGCTGATAATCTGCTTGCTCGGCGCTCAAGAACGCGCTCGCATATTCTCCATTGATATCTAGAATGAAGATGTGAGGGTCAAAGCCATCCTCGGACTGCATTTTGTCGTGGTCAAGTACGCCGCGAATAAGGCTGGCAACAGTGTAGGATTTGCCGGACCCCGTATTGCCGACGACAGCTAGTGGCCTTGAGAACAGGTCATTGAACGAAGCGCTCACTTTTGTGTTTTCGTCGCCCGTTTGATGACCGATCTCCAACGGAAAATCGAAATCTCCTTCACCCCAGCCTCTTGGCTTGTTTCGCAACGGAGGCCGCCCGAAAATGCCGGTTAGTATATCGGGATTGGCGACCTCAGCCGGTGTATCGAGAGTCGGTAGAATGGTTATGCCTGTATCGAATTTCCAGTTGCCTTTGGCCGCCTGCTTCACAGTTCCCAGTAATTGAACAGACGCTATGCGTCTGGGCTTGGTTAGCTCCAAGGACAGCTCATCATCGGTTGTGGGATCGTAGGCTTCTCGGGCCTCAAGATCGCTGAGAATACCGATTGCGAGAGCCCCAGCTCCAAGATCGAAGGTCAAGAATGAATTGATGGCGACAGCCCGCTGCACGCCATCAGGGGTCGCGCGTGATGATGACTTGGCCTCAGTCGAAAGTTCTACTTTCAGACGGAAGCCATTGACGGACACCACATGCCCTATGACGCGCGGCTGCTCCATTAAGCTTCACCTGCGGCTTGGTCAGACCCTTTCTCTTCGGTCTTTCGGATTTGCTCCTCAAACTGGCGCAGCCGTTTGAAGTCTTCCAGCCACTTTACGTCTGGCATGACGTTTTGCGCAAAATCGGCAAAAGTAGCGATTTTGAAGGAGCAATCGGCCCCAGGCTCAAGCCGTTCCGTGAGAACAAATGCACGCTGGCCCAAGCTTTGATAAGCGGCGATCCGTTCGACGATCTTGCTCGCCGGGTTCGGCTCAACAACGAGCATCACGAGAGACGGGTTCATCAAGGCCGTTTCGATGATGCGGGTGACGTGGTCATCGCCGAAACCATATCCAAGAACGAGCAAAAACGTCTGCGGCTGGTTCAGCCTCGCCTGGAAAAGCCGGAACAGATGCGAGAACGGCATTCCCAGAGTCTGGGTGAATTTCTGTGACGTGGGCAGAATGCCAAAGGAACCGATCTGATTGAATTCATCGGATTGGAGCTTGAGAGCTTTTCCGGCAACGTCACTACCGCGATAAGCTTGAGCAAACGACAAATCCCTGTGACGCGCCCGATACGTTCCATCATCATCCACGAACCAATGCAAGGAACCGTGGAGCTTGTAGTACTGGAGAAATTTGTCGAAGCGACGGACCCTGCCTTCTGCAACGTCGCCAGGATAGTAGATGTCCAGCCCATACACGGCAGGATCAAAGCGAGCGGTTGTTTTGCCAGAGAAGCCATCGAAATATTGAATGCCAAGCTCTTCGAGCGCTTGCTCGAACAACGTATCGTAATTGAGCGTGAAAAGGTGAGTGCGGCCTAGGTTGGTGTCGCGAGCTATGAGCTTTGCGAGAAACGGAATATGGCCGGAAGAGCTGCCAGAGGTTTCAGCTGTAAGCTCGGCACGATCGATTTGAAGTGCGCACTCCGCATAGATCGCCTTCTCGATGTAGCGGCAGAGCGTTCGCTCATCATCTTCGCTCAGCACAAAAGGCCCGTCTTCTTGGGATGCACCCTCGCCGTTTGTGCTTTCGCCCCGTTTCCACGTCACCGACGCGACCGGTGATTCTTCGGATTTTGTAAGGCCTGAAGCGTTGAAGAGGTAGCTGAGCCAATCTTCAAAACCGCCAGCACCAAAGCCGTTCGCCTTCTTCCATTCGATGATCGCCTTGGCAGTTTCTGAGAGGGGACATTGTTCAACGGCATCGAGCACCAGGCATTCCAAATTGTTAGCGGCAGGCCCCGCCATCAGTCGTCCACCTGCACCGACTGAGCAGCCAGCGGCGGTCAAGACCACTACGTTCTCCATTCGCAGCCAGTCGGCCAACAAAGCCTGAATTCGGCGAAGTCCATCTTCCGAGTTCTTACCTGCGAGCAGGTCGGCGCTCTCCCCAGCCGAATCCGGTGATAAGAGTTTGTACCTGCAGTTCACGACCTGAACTCTCTTTCGATCAAACTTGCTGAATTGGGATCGTATTTTAGAGAGCTAATTGTGCCATCCTTTATACGCTCTACCGCCTCGTCGATGACGAACCGCGGAACCAGGAACCACTCCTTAGGTTCGACCGGTTTACCGAACCGGTCCATGATTTCGATGTCGAGTTTTGCGGCGCCGAATACTCGATGAATGACGTTTTCAAGCTTGGTACGATTGATATTGAATAGCTCGTATGTCGCGACAATTTCGACCTCAGCCATGAGGAAGGTGGGATCGATCTTAGCATTCGCGATGCGTCGCTCGACTTTGCCGCTCGTCACTCCGATTTTGTGAAGCACCTCGCGATGTGCCGCGACGGTTGGATGATCGGACCTGCTCCGCAGAACGTAGATGGTTCCGCTTGCCTGATCGTCGTCATCTTCTTCGTCCGTGAAAAGTGGGCCGGCAATTGGTTCAGTTATCCGCCTGCCTGCCTCGTCTTTATAAAGCGCCCTTTGAAGCGAGCGAAGCAACAGATTGCTCTCGGTGCCGTTGGAATAGATGACACGAAGCCGAGCGTCTGTTTCACCGTTAGGCGCTTTGATGGTTTCTCCGACCTCGGCAACATAAACGGTTTGTCCGCCCAGAATAAAAAACTCACCCTGTTTGATGTCAGCCTTCAGGAAGCCAGCGTCTTTGACGAATGGGCGTGTTTGGCGAATGCCGTCTTTGATTTCCCTTTGGACCTTGTCGAAGAGGGGCTGGAATTTCTCGAAGTCTTCACATTTGTCGCGATTGGCAATCTCTTCCGCTGCACGTTTTTCGGCGCTGGAACGGACATGACGAAGCTCGGTGATGTCTGCCGTTTCGGCTTCCACGCCTAGCTCAGCGAGAAGTGCATCATCGTCGAGTTCGTCAACCTCGACTGGTTGCTCGATGTTCGTTGTGTCGAGCAAGCCTTGATGGTCCATCGGCTCGACAAGACTACGGCACTCTTCTTGGTCTCGGATGCGTTCTAATCTGACAGCATAAAGGCGTTCGAAAATGTCATTGTCCTCGCCGTGCCGTGGGCGCTTCCCATGCTCTTCGACGAAACGCTGAATTTCTTCAAAGCCCGCGATGATGCGCTCTTCGCGCGGTGTGCGACTGGCAACCTTTTTGGCTTCGACCTCAACGCCTAGCTCTTCGAGTAGGTCATCGTCTTCCTGCGTAAAATTAGCCATTGGCAGCCTCGGCTTTCATGCGCGCAAGGAAGGCCACACCTTCTGCCATTCGCTTTTCCCAAGCGTCCGCTGAGGTGATGGACGGCAAACGTCCGCGTTCCTGTTTGAATTTCAGAGCGCGCTTGGCAAGGTCGCGAGCCTCTTCAGGTGTCAAATTGACGCGCTTACCAGAGATGATTGAGGCAACTTGCTTCAGGCTTTCCTCACTCATGGTCTTTGCAAGAATGGCGTATGCTTCTCCGAAAGGATTGATGCGGTCGATGAGGTCGATGTCGAGTTCTCGCACGTCCATCGCGTATTTGCGGACTCCATCAATCAGAGCCGTATTGCCTTTCTCCTCGTTATCACCGCCGACGGCAATTTCCTTCGCCTTCTGAGTGAGGTTGAGGGCGGCGATGGCGTGCTGGCGAACGGCCTCCTGGTCCTCGTCATCGAGTTCGGGAAACTTGTCCTTGATAATCTTACCCATGCGAACCTGAGTGAGCTCCTCGGGCACCAGCTCCTCATCGAAGAGTCCGCGTTCAATAGAGGATTTTTCCTGAACGAAGGCAGTGATGACTTCATTGAGGTCTTCTCGGCAAATGCGTTCGGCCTCTTCGGATTTTGGCTCGGCAAGGCCTTTTATCTCGATTTGGAATGTTCCGCGCTCTTCGTTGAAACCGACATTGCAGGCGTCGGGATCGTAGCCGCCCTCGCCATAGTCGAAGCCTTCGGTCGCGACGTTCGTGGCCTTCTTTGGCTTGAACTCGAAGCGCGGTGCGAGAACCTGCTCCATCAAAAGGCTGGCAGCGATGGCTTTCAGCGTATCGTTGACGGCTTCCGTCACTGCCTCTTCCGAAGCGTCGGGCTCAGCAATCAGATTGGTGAAACGAGCGCGAGTTTTCCCTTCGGCATCGCGCGTTGCCCGCCCGATGATTTGAACAATCTCGGTCAGGCTGGCGCGATATCCAACGGTCAAAGCATGCTCGCACCAAATCCAGTCGAAGCCTTCCTTCGCCATGCCGAGAGCGATGATGATATCGACGTTGTCGCGGTTGTTTTTCTGCGCGGGGTCTTTGAGCGCTGCGAGCACTTTGGACCGCTGGCCTTGGTCACTGTCATCGACAAGGTCAGCAATCTTTAGAACCTTGCCGTCTGAGGTATGGACAAGCTGGAAGCCTGTCTTGGGGTCGGTTCCTTTCCACTCGCCAAGCTCGTCGATGATGTGTTCAACTTCGCGGTGTTTATCCTTGGTGCTCTCGCGAGAATTGACGCTCGGGATGTGAATGATGGTTTTCTCGTCGGGGTCGAGAACCTTCAGAATGTCATCTGCATAGGAGCCTGAGTAGAAGAAATAGCCGATGTCGAGAGTCTTCAGCCATTTGTAGCCGTTGAGCTGCTCATAATAGGTGTAGGTGACGCTATCGAACTTGGCCTCGTCTTGCGGAGCGAGAACCGCCTCGGCATCGCCACGGAAGTAGGAGCCTGTCATCGCAACGACGTGAACCTTGTCGCGCTCGATTAGCTCGGCGAGCTGTGCGCCAAGCTTGTTATCGGGGTTGGCTGAGACGTGGTGGAACTCATCGACAGCAATTAAGCGATTGTCGAAAGCTTCGACGCCAAACTTTTCGACCGCGTTGCGGAACGTGGCATGCGGACAGACCAGCACTCGGGCATCGCTTCTCAGAAACGCTCCGACTGAATCTGCTTTGCTACCTTCGGTGCCAGGAGCGTTGCAGAGGTTCCATTGAGGCTCGACCTCCCAATCTGCCCAGAAGCCAAACTTGCTGAGGGGTTCGTCGGCGAAGCTCGACCCGATGGATTTTTCAGGGACGGTGATAATGGCCTGTGCCAAGTCCTGATTGTGCAACTTGTCTAGCGCGATGAACATGAGCGCACGGCTTTTGCCTGATGCGGGCGGAGACTTGATGAGAAGATACTGTTCACCGCGCTTCTCGTATGCCCGCTCCTGCATCGCCCTCATGCCCAGTTCGTTCGACTTCGTCGAAGCACCAGTCTGGGCATAGGTTACAGATACGGAAGGAACGGATTTCTCGGCGGTCATCAGGTCAGGCTTTCATCTTCGTTTTCGTTGATTGAGGCTTGGTCGTCATCTTGGTGTAAAGCTCGAACAGTTTCTCCAACCGTTCGGTATCATTCTTGAAAAGCCGTCCGATATAGATGCGCTCGAAGACTTCGTCGTTGCGTTCGTGCGCAGCTCTTAAATCATCTGGCATATCATCAGGATCATAGAGGTCTGCAATTGTCGCTGGGAAATGCGCCTCGCGTGCCAACAAGATGTCCTGTGCGCAGCGCGTAAGATCGGCTCTATTTTTGTCTGTCAGTTTAGGGACAGGGAAGGTGTTCCAACCAAGGGTGTTGGAGTAGCTAAACCGCATCTCTAGGCGAACGCATACTGCTCCAATCCAAACCCAATGGAGGCGCGAAGCGATAATTGCCAAGTTCCACAGCGGAGCATCGTAAATCGCAAAATTTCGATCTCCTATAATGGTGTTTTTATCTTCAAGTCCGACAGGAAGATACTCTCTGCCTTCCGAGCTCACCCTGGCGACAACCAGTGACTTTTCCTCTGCAACAGATTGTATCTGACGAAACCTGTGTGGAAATTCGGCGGCAGGTCTCGTTTCTGCTGCTCTGCTCTCAGTCCGCATCTTAGCTACAGCCGCGATGCGTCTCGATATCTCAGGAATTTTTTCAGCGCGTTGTCGATCAGCGTCTTCAATCCAAAGACAATATCTCATTTGGCCACGAATAAATTCCTGAGCACCCAAGAATCGCTTAATAAACTCTTCGCCTTCAGGCGCTTTCGAGAGCAGGTCCGATCGCTCCTGAGAATCCATAAAAAGATTCCCACCATCAGTGGGTTTGTTGCCCCATTCCATTCTGCCAAGGCAGTCGCGGCGCTTTGATAACGGATTCACAATGACATTGGGGCCTGCAATCAGATAGGGATTGATATTCCCTACTTCTTTCGAGGACAGCGCGCCGTCATCCGCGTGTGAGAACAGTTTGCGAGTCGGGCCAGCATCTCGCGAAATTCCTACGATTGCTACAGTCACGCCTGCATTATGGCTCGCTAAATTTGCCCACTTGAAGCTTGTGTGGGCGAACGCAATCTCGTTTCCCGTCTTAAAAATAAGCGGCCATAGGATTGGGACTTGCTGACCCTGACAAATGGAATTCGTTGTTACAAACGCCGAAGCACAATTCGTTTGTAAGCTATAGTCAGAAGCCTTTAGGAACCATCCGGCAACGTAGTCGAGCGACTTCCAACTTTTCGCGCGACCTTCAAAAAGGCGTTTAAGATGCGCCTTTTGCTCCTTAGACTGCCAAGTAGACCCTATGTATGGCGGGTTTCCGCACAGGTAGGTTTCACCACCTTCGTTTTCGAAATCTATTTCGGCTTGGTCAAGCGGAGTGCGGAATAGGTCATCACTTCTAACTCTGACTCCATTTCCAGTGGTTCCCCAAAGATCGAGCCAATCGATTTCGAGAGCATTCCCGCAAGTGATCCAATTCTGAGCGTCCAATGGAAGAAATTCGGCGAGAGCCTCTTTTTGCCCACGATAGAGGACGTCACATTGATATTCAGCGATAATCAGTGCGAGCCTTGCGACTTCTGCTGGGAAATCCCGCAGTTCAATCCCTCGGAAATTCGTGAGAGGAATTTCGCTGCGCCGCTCAGCCTCATCGCGTCGCCTGTTTATTTCGGCTTCAATCTCTCTCATCGCTTTGTAAGCAATAACGAGAAAATTGCCCGAGCCGCATGCAGGGTCAAAGACCCTGATTTTCGCCATTCGCTTTCTGAGGTTCACCAACTTGATGGGACTGTCACCAGCCTCTTCGAGTTTCTCACGAAGGTCATCGAGAAAGAGCGGATTGAGCACCTTTAGGATATTGGGGACACTCGTATAGTGCATGCCCAACGCACCGCGCTCTTCGTCATCGGCAACGGCCTGGATCATGCTCCCGAAAATGTCAGGATTGATTTTCTTCCAATCGAGATTGCCGATGTTGATAAGGTAGGAGCGCGCAATCCTGCTGAAGGTCGGGACTTCCGTGCTTCCTGAGAACAGCTCGCCGTTCACATACGGAAACTGGTTTGCGTAACGTGGCGTCTCGTTGGTGTCTCGCTCCGTGAGTTTGCAATCCATCGCACGAAAAATCTCGCCAATCACCTCATGTGTGTTGGACGAGTCCCGCTCACTCATCTGCTCGATGGTGCGCGTAAAGAGGTCTTCGCCGTGGAAGATGTCTGTGTCTTCGGCAAAGAAGCAAAAGATGAGACGCGCCATGAAATGGTTCATGTCGGGGCGGCGCTCATCCGTGTCCCAATCGGGATTATCTTTTAAGAGCTCGACATAGAGACGATTGAGCCGCCCTGTGGCCTTGATGTCGAACGAGCTCTCGCGGATTTGCTTGACCGTCGTGATGCCAGCGAGCGGGAGCAGGAAACCGAAGTGGTCAGGAAAGTCCGCATACTCACAGGCGATAGGAGCTTCGTCGCTTCCAACCTCTTCGGCTTGAAGCGTCTCGCCGTCGGTAGCGAGAATGAATTTGGCGCGGGCACTCGCCGTCTGGGGGCTTTGCCGTAACGCCTGAAGTGTCGCGTCTACCTCGCCAAATTCACATGTCGCAATGTGAATATTGTTGCGCTGTAGCACCCCGCCCTTAAGGTCGGAGCTATTCGATGCGCCTGAGCGAAGACGCTTAATGGTAGTGGGTTTATTTCCGAATGCAGCAAGGAATTGGAAGGGGAATTCAGTCTTGTCAAAAGGCTGTTCCGCTAGCTCCGATATCGCTTCTTCAATCTCGACCGCATTCATCTGCTATTTCTAGTCTTTCTAATTCAGCAATAGATGCGCCAGCATCTCCTTGGTGACTAAAGCATATTCCGTGATTCGACTCAGCAGCCAGATTCCTTGCATTCGAGGTTATCCACACGGTCGCTGCTCGCACGGTTGCTCTTGAGACCCTGTCATTGTCGAGATTGAGGTTGGAAAGCAATCTTCCCGCCAATCTCACTTCCGATCAGGTCCGACATCAAGAGCAGATGCCCGTCATCCAAATGAGCGTAACGTGCGGTTGTTGAAGAGTTTCTGTGGCCCAGCAAGCGCCCAATCATGGGCAATGTCTCGGATGAACGAGCAGCGAGGCTCGCATAATTGTGCCGAAGATCGTGCAATCTCACGTCCTCGATGCCCGCTTCGACCCTCAGCATGCGCCAGAACCATTCGATTGCAGAGACGGGCAGCACATCGAATTGGAAGACGCGCTCATGGCTCCTTCTGCGCGGCAAGCGATCAATGACTGCCCTCGCCTCTTTGCCAAGCCATATGACACGTGGCCCAGTCTTTGAATCGGTCAGCTTAAGCTTACGGCCCTGAACCTCACCCCAAGTGAGATTGAGAATTTCGCCGCGCCGACATCCTGTCAAAGCGAGTAGCGAAATGACCGCCACCTCATTGGGCTTGTCGGCTCGATGCTGTGACAGGGCTTCCCCAAGAAGGGCCATCTCGGCTTGGCTCAGAAAGCGTTCGATCTTCCGCCCCTTGTTGCGCCTGACGCCACGAAAGGGATTCGAGTGTTCTGGGAGATAACCCCATGCTTCTGCCTTGCCGAACATCGCCTTTAGGATTTCCATAGCGCGGTTGGCCGCGCCCGGCCCTGCCGAACGCGTCAACGTTGCGTGCCAGCGGACTGCATCGGCATGGCTGATCTCGTCGATGAACCTTCCGGCGAACGCATGTTCCAAGTGCGTTCGCCGGTAGATGTCGTGTATCTCAAGCGTGGATGGCTTCCAGGTCGGAGCCGCGACCTCCCAATAATGCCGAAGAAAGGATGCATAGGTCGGCGTCTTCTTGCCGCGTCGTTTCCTGTCTGCCAAGTTCTGGCCCAGTTCGATCCGCAAGATGAGGCGACGCGCAACATCTTTGGCGATCCGCTCGGTCAGAATAGCAGCATCGCCTATGGTGATGAGCCTTTGCTTGCCGCCCATCGTGCGCTGAAGAACGTAACTCTTCCTGCCTGATGGATGGATACGCTCACCAAAACCGGGAAGGACGTAGTCGAACCTCGTGCGACGCTTTCCGGCATCACCCGGCACGATGCGCGCCAGCTCCTCGGCAAGAATGCGCTTGAGGTCATAGCTGGTCATGCGGTCATTCCCATCGTTTGTGCGAGGGTTGAACAGATGCGGTCGGCGCTTTCCGAAATCACCTCGTCAGCGAGATGCGCGTACCGCGCCGTCGTTTCGGGCAGCGCGTGGCCAAGCAGCTTGCCAATTGTTGCTAGCGGTATGCATTTCGCAATGGCCACCGAGGCGAAGCTGTGACGCAAGTCGTGCAGGCGTACGTCGGGCAAAGCTGCCTTGCGCCTGATCTTCTCCCAGTGCTGGCCCAAATTGATCGGCACTTCGCGATATATTGCCGGGAATACGAGCTGATCGTCTCCGCGCCGTTGTAGCCCATCGAGCACAGCGATTGCCTGCGGGTTGAGGTAGATTGTTTTCGGGCCGGTTTTGCTGTCAGGCAATGCGAGGCGGGGTATCTGGACGTAGCGCCAGCGCAGTGTCGCAATCTCTGAAACCCGTGCGCCTGTATAGATCAGTATCAGGAGGGCCGGGACCACGAACGCATTGGCACCGTCGTGCTCTGCCAGCACCCTACCGAGCCTTCGATATTCATCGGCGGACAGATAGCGTTCGGGCAGGTCCCGCTTGAAGCGAGAGACGCCGCGACACGGGTTGGTGTTCTTCTCGCGATAGCCGAGCTTCTCGGCATATTGCATCATAACCGACATGACCGGGATGCTGCGATTGAATGCTCCTCCCACGTCAGCCATGCTGTCTCGCCAACGATTGATGTCAGCGCGTTCAATCGCATCAACACAAAGTGTCCCAAACCGTGGGATCAACCGCTTGTCGATGTAAGCCCGCGATGCATCGCGCGTCGAAGATTTCCAGTGCGGCGAATAGTCGAGCCAGAACTCCTCCGCGAATTCTGCAAAGAGTGGAGCTTTAAGCTTCTCCGGAGCAGTAGGCAGATCGGCAAGCGTCGCATTGATGAGCAATCTGCGCGCGGCAGCGCGCGCGGCGGGAGCGCCCAGCGCACCTGCCGCCACTCCCGCGCTTCCCAGCGTCACCATTCGCTGAACGCCTCTCGGCCTGTGCTTCACGATCCAAGTCAGATGTCCTGACTTGCGCTTGCGAAGACCGAAGCCTGGTAGTTCGGTATCCCAAGTGATGCCGATCGGAAGCGACTTTCGCCGGGCAACATGGCCGGTCAGTTTGAGACGGTGGGACTGCCTGCGATGGGATACTCCTGCGCCTTGGCTACCACCTGATTGCTCAGCCTTTCGGACCTGCGATGCTTCTGTTTCTTCGTGCCTTTTTGCCATTCCATGCAGCTACCGCTGCGTACGGTGTGCTTAAAGTCCGCTCCTTCACCCTACTCGCTGAGAGCACACCGACCGTAAGCCAGTAGCTCTCGGTATATAAGTGGTGGCTCAAAATGGGCCGGTTGCTGACTGTCTGCTTTGGGCAGGCAACCAATGCAAATCGGCCATTTTGCTTCCGACCCCATGGCAGACCACCCATGTATGCCCAGCACCT
>JAESRE010000077.1 GCA_016764775.1 Alphaproteobacteria bacterium | reverse complement strand
CAAAAGCTGCGGTTTTTCCTGTGCCGGTCCGGGCCGTGCCCATAATATCATGCCCTTTCAAGGCAAGCGGGATAGCCTGTGCCTGTATAGGTGTCGGCGTTGTATATTTCATATGCGCTAAAGATTTGGCAAGCGCTGGATTTAGGCCGAAGCCTTCAAAGTTTTTCATTTTTTTCTTTCTATTAGGGGGGGGATAGCCTGCGCTGTTCTAGTTGCTCCAAAGGGCAAGGGTTTTGCGACCATCAGTATTTCTATTTTCGGTTTTCTCATTCACGACAGGTTTTTTAGGGATAATCTTCCCATAGTCACCAGCTTGAACGGGTTTTGGTATTTGAGGTGTATTGGTCATTTATATTCCTTCTATTTTTTTTGATCATGCTGATCTAGAGCATAATCACCTGCGAACATTCGCATTATTTGTTGATGGCGCTCTTCACGCGCCAGATTTTCATTTTGAAGGGCTCTTTGTGTATATGAATGCTTAGAAGACTCGGTGTCTTTTGATTGGCGCTCAAAAGTCGCTATGCGCTGCCTTATGAGTGCGAATTCGATCGCGTCAATGAGTCTGGAAAACTGGCCTCTGATTACAATATCAGCTGCCCCCTCTTCCATCACATAAGTTGAGAGCCCTTTGTCATCACCTTCTGAGGTTAAAACGATAATAGGCACTTCAAAGACCATATCATCAATGTCATCGAATATTTCTTTCGGTGTTTCAAAACCTGACATCTCAGGTTTAAGAACAACAAGGTCTGTTGTATTGATACGTCTGCGGACCTCCTCGACACTAACACAATGATTAGCGCTCCAAGGAACTCGCATATCTTGTTTGAGCCAGTCATTAATGACTTTAACTTCGTCAGAGTCATTATTAACGATTAGAATTCGTATGGGCGTAACGCCCTGAGCTTCAGACATAATGTCTTCCTTCTGCAAAGTTAACAGCGCACTAGCTGGTAAACAGCTGCGCGGATTTATGGCGTTCGATATTTGAAGAACTGTCAAATAAATCTGAACTTTACGAGGGGATGTATTTTTGTGAAATCTTCACGGTCTTAAAAACTTAAGACGCCTACAAAAGCTCTGGGCTTATAAAAAAAGCATCATCGTCAAACGATGCAGCATTAGTGACAGGTAATTAGGTCAGGGTCAAGAAAATTAATTTTCATATGAATCCATCACCCCACAAAAACGGGCCTCAATCCACTTAAGTGCTCAAACTGCCCTTCACATATGCTGCGGCCGCGCTCTTGGAATATTCCAGCGATCGTGAATAGCTCGCTTCCAGCAAACGGCTATGCGAAATTTCGACGTCCCCGTCCGTGGTTTGAAGCGTCACAGTACTTTCATTCAGAATACTGACCTCGAAACTTTCCGTGACGGAGATTTTCTCCTGCACCGCTACCGCACCGGCGTCAACACGCAACGACCCGCGCTTCAATAACGGGGCCTTGTCCGTATCCACCCCGTGACGCCCCTTCACAAGCGACGCCAATTGCAAGGCAAACTCACGGTCTTCGCGCAGTTTACGCTGCGCGTCTTCGGAAATATCGACAACATCGAATACTTTGGAAAACGGATCATCGGCTTCCGCGCGTCCACTGCCCGCATAGGCACGGGCCGACAATGCGGCAACACTTTGCTCGTGATTGATTTCAACGGATTTTGTAACAGAAACAGTAGTGTTTTGCGCTATACTTGCGCCGAGTATACCTGTCATGGCGTCTCCCTCCTGGAGTGAACACAACATACTTGTTCCTTCCATTATACACCGAAAATGGTTTAAATACGAATAACGAAAACAACCACATCCACCAGACTATGAGCCAAGAAACAGTTGTACTTTTACATGGAATATTACGCAGCCGCACAGATATGCTCTTGCTTGAGCGCGCACTTAAAAAGGCAGGTTACCTGCCGATAAACCTGCGCTACCCCTCACGCACCATGTCATTAGAGGATTTGACCGACTTCGTCGCCGAAGCCATTGAAAACCATGAGAATTATAACCCGGAACAGCCCGTAAACTTCGTCACCCACTCCATGGGCGGCCTGATCACGCGCTATTACCTCGCCACCCACAGGCCCGACAATCTCGGCAAGGTGGTGATGCTCAGCCCGCCGAATACAGGCAGCGAATTTGCCGATTTCTTCGATGATCACAAAATTTTCGGCGAAACATTCCGCAAAGTGTTTGGTCCAGCAGGCCCGCAATTACGCGTCACACACGAGCACATTACGGGCGATATCGACTACCCGCTCGGCATCATCGCGGGCAGCGCCTCTATCAACCCCCTCGCGCCATGGGTACTGGAAGGCGTCCATGACGGCATCGTCCCTGTCGAACGCACAAAAATCGACGGCATGACCGACCATATCGTGCTGAAAGCCACGCACTCTTTCATGATGTTCAACCCCAATGTCATCCGACAGGTTGTGGAATTTTTGAACAACACAAAGTTCGATCACGGCGCCCCCGAAGAACTGCCCGCATAATTATAGTTATTTGCTTTATCCTGAAACTGCAGTAGCGTGTAAACATCCTTAACCCAGCGAGGCCGTGACATGAGACTATTCGCATTTCTTTTTCTGTGTGTACTTTTCACCCCTGCCATTACAACAGCGCAGGAAACAACGCATATGACGAAAATACCCGTCGGGCATTTCGTTGCTCTTGAAGGCGATGTCTTCATCACAAATGCAGACGAAGACATCAAGGTTGAAGTCGATGACCAACTGTACAATGACGATGTACTGGTCACGTCTGACAAAGCTCGTGCACTCATTCAATTCAAAGATGAAACCGAACTGGTTCTGGGCGCGAACACCGAACTCACCATTGATGAATATGTATTCGACCCGAACAACACCGCAAGCAACGCCGGTAACTTCAAGATAGATGGCCCCTTCGCATGGGTCAGCGGCTTACTGCCGAAGAACAATGAAAACGTCACCATCAACTCTGCGCTTGGCTCCATCGGCATCAGGGGCACAACCGTATGGGGCGGCACACTGGATGAAAAATACGGCGTCTTCGTTTTTGACGGGAAGGTCCAGTTCACAAATGATCAGGGCCGCGTATTCATTGAAAACGGCGAAGGCGTATTCGTCGATGAGATAAATTCGGACCTGATTGTAAAAACTTGGGGCCAGCCGAAAATTCAGGCCGCCATTAACACCGTCGCATTCGCCGAAGGTGTAATCCCGACAGAGAAATACGGCTCAGCCTTTACGGTCAAACCCAAGACAGACCCGACCCTATTGGATGACGACGAAGTCGAACTCGACCCGACAGAAACCATTCCGGAAGTACTCGAAGAACCTGCAATGGAAGAAAAAGAATAGATTAAAGCAATTCGTTCAGGCGCTCGGCATCTGCAGACAGAACGGCGCCTGTATCCTGCTCCAGAAATACCCGTGCTTCACGCGCAGTGTCATTGGCCTGCGCCTCCAAAGCCTCGGGAGACAGCTCAACCTGATCGCTTGCAGAAACGTCTGCCGAAGCCTCGGCATCTGATGTTTTATCGTTTTGCTTATTGTTTTGCGTTCGCCCAACCTGCCCGACATTCGCGGAGTTGTTCGAACCCGAAATAGGATCAACCATGACTGTCCTTACCTTAATACCCAAATTCTATTGTAATATTTATGGAATCACTTTGCAATTCCATAATCACGAAACATCCGTGCTTATACCATCAGACGAAGGACCTTCAGGGATGGTTCCCTCCCCAATTTCGAGGAAAACACATCATATTCAGCAGCGCGCACTTGCTTTATGTATATCTCGGCCAATTTCTGCGTTTTCTGAAGAAATTTATTCTGAGACTTTACACCGCGCACAGTATGCCCCAGCACCTCCTCCACGACCTGCGGCAGTCCTTCGGCGGGTTTGAGGTCGTAAAGCTTGTCCATGCGTTGCCCGTGCTCTTTCAGCAGGGCTTCAGGCAACAAACACCGCCTTTGCCGCGCGAAATGCGGCACACTGCGGGCTATCCCCGCTAGCGCATAATTCACCGAAACGGGCTGCACTGGTTCGGCCTCCTCATCAGCTCCTGCAACTTTAACGGCCAGCTTCATCAACGGCGTCGTGGTGAAATCGGCGTAATTGATCAAGCCCTCCACATTCCCCGGCAAAACATCTTCCAGATCAAACTCCCGCGCATAAATCAAACTCTCGAAATGCTCCTGCGGCAAATCATGCGCCTCGATCGCTTTGGCCAGCGCCATCAACACCTCATGCTCCAGCGCGATACCGCTTTCATAAATTTCCGCGATCGCCTCCCGCCACCACTGCAAACGGATCAAACCGAGCTGTGTCTCACTGACAACCTCTCTGGTCTTCGCGATCTCCAGATTGAACGCAAACAAAGCCCACAGGGCTTCTCTGCTCGGCTCGGGAGCGAACATAGACAACAAATACCGGTCGGGATCATATTCCCGCACCTGTTGCGCGCAATAACTGTCAGCAGTCGATGTCATTATTAATTTTATGCCTTTTCCCTTGAGAAAATGAACCTTTGCATTAGGTTAGGTGTTGTTGTTTTACAACAGAAAACTACGAATTTGAATGAGAGGAACCACATCATGTCTTTTGAACTCCCCGAACTCCCATACGCCTATGATGCTTTGGACCCGTATATGTCTGCTGAAACACTTGAGTTTCACCACGACAAACACCACAAAGCCTATGTTGATAAAGGCAACGACATGATCAAAGGCACGGGCCTCGAAGATGCATCCCTTGAACAAGCCATGGTCAGCGCGTTTAAAGACCCTGACAAAGGCGGATTGTTCAACCAACTCGGCCAGCACTACAACCACATCCATTTCTGGAACTGGATGAAGCCCAACGGCGGCGGAACATCCATGGACGGCAAGCTGGAAGAAAAGATCAAGGAAGACCTCGGCGGCTATGACGCATTCCGTGATGAATTCCTGAAAAAAGGAGCAGGCCAATTCGGCTCAGGCTGGGTCTGGCTGGCACAGGACGGCGCATCCGGCAAACTGGAAGTGCTTAACTCCCCGAACGGTGAAAACCCGCTTCCATACGGTAAAACACCATTGCTCGGTTGTGATGTCTGGGAACACAGCTATTACATTGATTACCGCAATGCGCGCCCGAAATACCTTGAAGCATTCGTCGACAATCTCGTGAACTGGGATTACGTGGCTGAATTGTTTGAAAAAGGTCCGGTTAAGCTCGCCGCTTAAACTGAGAACAAAGCCCGTTCAGGTTGAATGGGCGAGTTCTAACGAGGCCCCATCTCGATAACATCCAAAGCGCGCTGCTCTAGATCCATAGAGCCATACTGCTCATGCAGACCGTTCAGGCGTTCGGCAAGCTGTCTCAGTTCTTCGTCGGCTGTAAAGTCGTCACCGAAGTCAGAGCTGACAGGCAGCTTGCTCACGTCGATTGTGCCGTTTTCGGCAATCGCATCTGCAAAATTCGTTTGGATGGCCGCGATGGCCGCCTTCGTCTGCATCGCAATCACGATGTCATGAACAGGACCGCTTTCATCTTCCCCGGCTGCACGCAGTAAACCTTCAATTTCGGCCGTGGTCGCTTCAACTTTGGCCCTCAAGGCCGCTTCATCGGCATCAATGCCATCACCGGCCGCCGGTTCTATCTCCTTGATCGGAGGATCAACACGTCCGGGGCTGTAAACTTCTTCTTCAACATCGGCGTCCGTTTGAACCTCCACTTCCGCCACCTCGACAGGCGCAACCTCCCCACCGGCCAACAACGTCTGCGCATCTTCAACACGGCCTTGCTCCAAAGCCTCTAGCGATTGTCTGTATTTGGTGTCCTGCCCCAACGGCAAGGCGTAGCCCGCCTCTACACTATCTTGAATGTATTGGGCCGCTATAGGACGCCATGACTCTTCAATCTGTTTATACTCATCCCGACCGTCAAAATAATCAGCCACCTTCTCGGGATCGGGCGGTGTACCAAGGTTACGACGCATAGCTTCCAATACGCGAACACCCTTACCTTCGTTATAAAAACTACTTTGATCAATCGCAGTAATCGGTGTTGACGCAATACCCGCCAACTCACCGGCGAGGACATATCCAGCTGTCGGCTCGGGCACAACATCCTGCCCGCCATCAACCAAATCTTCTTCAGGCCCCTCAATCACAACGCCGACGGTTTCACCGGCACGGTCAAACGAAGCACCGCGCGTCACTTCAACATCTGCAACCACCGCAGCCACCGGTGCGGGCGCAGGCTCGGGATCGTGACGTTCGTCATATTCACGGATTTCAATCACGCCGCCATCCGTAATCTGCGCTACCGGAATATTGGAACCGAAATTCACGCCTGTCGTACTGTCTCTGTCAATTGCATCGTTCAGCTGCCCTGTATAAGCACGAAGCTGCTCGATCAATATCTGATTTCCTGCCCCCCGCGCCTCTTCCAATACAGGTCGCATCAGACTTTCCGTCAGATGCACGACATCCTCATAGCTCATGGCTAATGGCTGACTGGTTTCAGCATCGCGGAAAAGCAGATATGTCTCACCGTTATCGCTCGAAATGAAGGCTAAACCCGCCGCCCGCTCGCTTTCCAGCATCAACGGTTCAGGCAACCCCGCAGGCCACCCATCAGGGCGATCAGGCAAAGATTGCATTGAAATTTCAACGGTTTGAGTAGGATCATCAGGGTTCACCAAAGACAATGGTGCCCCCGCTTGGCTCTGCGCACTGGCCAAATATGTTTTTAACTGTTCAAAATAGGATGGTCCCGCCATCTCTGCACACCCGTAAACTACTGTTTATTATAGTTATTTGCCAGCGAAGCAAAGCAGAGCTTTGTTCGCACCCTTTATTCTTAGGCACAATCATAGATGAAAAACCCTAATTTTTTATAAACATCAGGGGCAGAAAAGCTTTTATTGTCAGTATATTAGAAAAATCAAACGGGCAGTAAAGCAGCGGCCACACGACGGCCCTCCGCCATCAATACGTTATAGGTACGGCAAGCGGCGCCGGAATCCATCACATCGATGCTTAACCCCTTATCCCGCAAGGCTTTTTTTAGCTTTGGCTGAAGAAAGGTTGTCACTTTTCCGCATCCGAGCAAAACAACATCGATTTCATCGGCCTGATTGACCAGAAACTCGAAGTCACTTTCGGACAATGTTTTGATATCACCGTCGAATGCCCATTCCTGCGTTTGGTCGGGCATAACAAACACCGCCCCGTCATAGGTCTCCCCGCTGACCTTGAAACGGCCGCCGGCATAACTCTGGATGATTTGTTGGTCGGCTTTAACCAGTGGCGTGACGTCCATGGATAAACCTCCTTACGCCTCTTGTGCCTCTCCGGTTTGTACTTCCGAACGCTTGATATTGGTCAGCAGCAATACAGGTGCTGCAACAAACACAGATGAATATGTACCTACGACAATACCGATGATCAGCGCATCCACAAAACCGCGAATGACTTCCCCGCCCAGAACATACAGCGCAATCAACGCCAGCAAGGTCGTGAAGGATGTCATCAACGTTCTGCTCAGCATCTGGTTAATCGACATATTGAACAACTCGGTCAGAGGCATCTTCTTGTATTTCCGCAAGTTCTCGCGAATACGGTCGAACACAACCACCGTGTCGTTGATCGAATAACCGGCAATCATCAGGATCGCCGCAACTGTCGATAGGTCAAAGTCCATCTGCGCAAACGCAAACAGCCCCATAATCGCAACCGTATCGTGCAGCAATGCGATAATCGCCGCGACACCGAATTGCCACTCAAAACGGAACCAGACATACGCCAGAATACCGATCATGGACAGGAAGACAGCAATCATACCTTGCTGCTTTAATTCCTCACCGACCTGCGGACCTACATATTCGACACGGCGGTAATCCACCTCACCGTCTTCAGCAAATGTGTCGTTAATCGCCTGACGCACATCTTCAATGGCCAGCTCCTGCGCCATAGGTGGACATTCATCCCATTCCTTGCTCTCTGCACGGCACTCTTCGCGCTCCTTCACCACAATCGGGTCTTCGACCTGCTGTGGCAAACGGATAAGCAAGTCATCCTTCGCACCGAACTCCTGAATGGAAATCGCACCCAGCGCCAACCCGTTTAACAAGGTGCGCATCTCGGCCAGATCAGGCTCCACAGGCGTTTTGATCTCGATCACCGTACCGCCTGTAAAGTCGATACCGAAATTCAGACCCTTTGTCGAAATCATGAAAATCGACCCTAAAATCAGCACGGCCGAAATCACATATGCGACATAGCGCATACCGATAAAATTAACGGCCGTTTCTTCGGGAATTATCCGTAAACCTTTCATATCCTCAATCCTTATACCGGCAATGTGTCAGGGCGCTTTTTGCGCAGCCACGTAATGACCAGCAAGCGCGTCACCATGATCGCCGTGAAAAATGATGTCACAATTCCGATGCCGAGCGTCACCGCAAACCCTTTAATCGGCCCTGTTCCGAATGCGAACAGAATGAACGCCGCAATCAGGGTCGTAAGGTTCGAGTCAATAATGGTCGACATCGCGCGGCTATACCCCGCATCGATCGCTGAAATAGGCGTGCGACCTGCGGAGAGCTCCTCGCGTATACGCTCGAAAATCAACACATTCGCATCAACCGCCATACCGATGGTCAACACGATCCCCGCAATACCGGGCAAAGTCAGCGTCGCCTGAAGTCCGGACAGAATGGCAAAGATCAGCGCAACGTTGACGGCCAATGCAACATTCGCCATCAAGCCAAACAGGCCGTACAAAACGCCCATGAAACACAGCACAAGGATCAAGCCGTAAATACTCGCCTGACGCCCTGACTCAACAGAGTCAGCACCAAGAGACGGCCCGACCGTACGCTCTTCCACCACATGCATCGGCGCAGGCAACGCACCTGCACGCAGCAGCAACGCAAGGTCACTGGCTTCCTGTACGGTAAACCCGCCTGAAATCTGGCCCTGACCGCCTAGGATCGGCTCACGGATAACAGGCGCACTCAGCACCTGCCCGTCCAGAACAATCGCAAACGGCTTGCCTACGTTTTTACGTGTCACATCGGCAAAACGACGGCCGCCAATATTATTAAGTCGGAAAGAAATAACCGGCTGTCCGTCCTGAAACGCGGGTGCGGCATTCTCGAGCATCTCACCCGTAATCAAGGCGCGCGGCTCCACTTCCATCGTACGGGTCGGGTCTTCCGCCATCGTGAATGTCTTAGACAAGCCGGGTGCACCGGGGTCCTTCAATAAATGAAAGGTCAGCTTCGCTGTCGTACCGATAATATTTTTCAAACTTTCTGAATCCGCACCGGGAGCCTGAATCAGAATTCTGTCTTCGCCCTGACGCTGAATAATCGGCTCGGTCGTGCCCAACTCGTCAATACGGCGACGGACAATCTCGATCGATTGGGAAATCGTGTTGTCGTAAACTTCGCGAAGCCCCTGATCATTCATCACAGCTTCAATCGTCAAACCGTCAGAAGATGTATCAATATCCAGATTGGCGTTGCTCCGGCGCAAGATGCGTCGTGCATCCTCACCATCCGAAGAATTGCGCAGCGTAATGCGCACACCTTGGGGAATTACGCCGATACGTGAGTACCCAATTCTGTCTTCACGCAATGATTTACGCATATCCTGCAACATGTTGTCGGCACGCTCGCGCACCACAACATCTACATCGACTTCATAAAGCAGGTGCGCACCACCGCGCAGATCAAGACCGAGATTAACAGTCTTGTTAGGCGCCCATGACGGCAGGTTTTCCTGCATCCACATGCGCGTTTCCAGCGGCATAACATTCGGCAACGCATACGCGAAACCGAGCACACACACCAGAATTGTCAGGACCGCTTTCCACGGTGCTATATTTACCATGATCGGGCCTTACTTCTTGTCTTTGGTGAAATCTTTTTTGTCGTCTTTTTTACTGTCGTTGGCCGGCTTGGAGTTCATCAACACGCTTTCATGTCCTTGCAACATCGAACGCACAACCGTAACAGTCATGCTGTTACCAAGATCGACTTCGACTTCGTCTTCGCCGTCTTTGATTTTGGAAATTTTGCCGACAAGACCGCCTGCGGTAACAACTTTGTCACCTTTCTTCAGACCTTGCAGCATCTCTGCGTGCTCTCTGATACGTTTCTGCTGGGGACGGATCAACAGCACATAGAACATCAGAACCAGTACGGCAACCAATCCCATATTCCACAAAAATGCTTCCGTAGCGCTCGGCGCATCAGGGATAGCCGCACTTGCCGGAATATCTCCACTCATTTCAACCGCCTGCGCGTGGGCCTTTGCAATCAACATGCTCAAAAACTCCTTAAAATAACACTTATGATTTTGATGGAAGGACTATAATCGCTTGAGCACTGAAAGCAAGCCTAACCCGTATGAAAGCCTTACAAACGCTGGATAAGTTTTAAGGCGATCCATCCGCCCAGCAAGACCGCGATCAACAACGTGATATACATCACCTGTCCGGTGAAATAAGCCTTGTCCATAGTCAGCCCTACAGTCGCCAAACCAGGCAAAAGCAGCAAGACGCCCGTGACAAGCTTCAAATAACCGGGAACCGTCGGGCTTTTCGTGTCTGCCCCTGTAACAGAAATAATCTGTCGCTCGATCGCAGGACTTAAAAGATAGGATATCTGGTCAATCTGCTTCACATTGATCTTTTCCGTCTCGCCCTCATCATTTTCACGTTCGATGATGGGCAGAACACGGCCGAGGAATTTTTTCTTCTGAAAACCGACAACCTCGTATTCCTCAACATGCTGCCCGAACTGCGTCAGCATGAATAAAATAATGAGAGCCAACTCCGCGAGCGCGAGCGGTATAGCGATGATGGCGAGTATATATCCCATTAATTAGCTGCCTATATAAACACTCGGGTTTAATGCGTCCGTTCCGCGACGTACTTCGAAATGAAGCTGCGGACTATCGACCGACCCCGTTGAACCGACTGTGCCGATCGTTTGTCCGCGCTTTAAAATCGCGCCACGTTCGACATTGATCTTATCCAGATGCGCATACGCTGTCATCCAGCGATTATCATGACGCACCAAAATCAGGTTGCCTGAGCCCTTCAAGGCACTGCCCGCATAGACGACAACACCGTTCTCGGCTGCGGCTACGGGTGTGCCGCGCGCCGCGACAATATTAATCCCGTCATTATAAAGCCCGCCGTCTTTCGGACCGTAGCCTGAAATGATTTTCCCGCTGACAGGTTGCAGGAACTTAGACGAAGAGCGCTTTGGCGTATGTTTCGGAATACGCGCCAGTGACTTTGATGGTGCACTTGCACTGGCTGTTTGAACCTTCGCGGGTTTCTGATCCGGCAACGGAGCGGATTTTCCGACTTGCGGCACAGGCGCAGCAGATGCCGTCTCTGGACGTGACGCTGACTTGGATCGGGATGGCGGTCTCGGTACAGGCTTGCGTAAAGATGCGGTCTGTATAACGGCCGGCTTTGTTTTCGGTGTTACGGACGGCAGTTTTAACTTCTGCCCCGGATGGATAACAAACGGCGGCGATATCTTGTTCATGCGCGCCAGCTCGCTTTCATTCACCTCATACAACCGCGCAACGGTGGAGATGCTGTCCCCTGCCCGCACACGGTGAATTTGCGGCGCAGGCAAATCAAGACGCTGACCGGGATTCAGCGCAAACGGCGCGCTCAAATGGTTCGCGACCACAATATCGCGCATGACAATGTTGTAGCGCTTTGAAATCGTCCAGAGATTTTCCCCGCTGGTCACCGTATGCACCCCCGAACTCCCCGCGCCTGCGCTTTGGCCATAGAGAGTCACCGGCGCCGGCGCTTGTGTACCGATGCACGAAAATAAAACAAAAGAGGATAAAAGCGGCAGAACTGACGCGTTTTTCATAGGATTGATTTTACACAATTTATTGGAATTGGTCCACAGCCTTACCCACAGACCTATACAGCACCCTAAGCCGCTTCGTCGTCAGATGCAATATCGGGTAAGAGCGGCACAAATCGAACGGGGAAGACATCCCGCGCCGAATACGCCTCATCGGACTCTTTTTTATACAGCTTCAGCATCTGGTCCCCGCTCGGACCGACGGGGATAATCATCATCCCACCGGGCTTCAACTGGTCAATCAATGCTTGTGGCGGCTTTTCACGCGCAGCAGCCGTCACGATAATCTTGTCGAACGGGGCCTGATCAATGCCGTTAATCTTCGGCCACCCCTTCATACCGTCCGCCGCAATCGCCGTAACATTACGGATTTTCAGCTCTTCAAACTTCTTCTCCGCGCGGTTCAGCAACGGTTTGTGACGCTCGATCGTATATACGCGGCGACAAAGCCGCGCCAGCACAGCCGTCTGATACCCGCAACCAGTACCGATTTCGAGGATTTTATCCATGTCGGAGATTTTCAGGGCCGCCGTCATGCTCGCAACCACATAAGGCTGGCTGATCGTCTGCCCTCGCCCGATCGGCAGCGCCATATCCTCCCACGCCTGATCCCGCACAGATGAGGGTACGAATTTATCACGCGGCACACGTTCCATCGCGCCAAGAACAGCCGTGTCGGTGATGCCCTTATTGCGCAAATCCATGATGAGCCGTATGCGGCGATTAATGTCCTGCGTGTTCATATTTTACGACT
>JAESRE010000076.1 GCA_016764775.1 Alphaproteobacteria bacterium | reverse complement strand
TTACGCAATTACTAGCCTTTACTATGCAGAATGATGCGTCTGACTTGCACTTGAGTGCAGGCAGCCCGCCGATTATCCGTTCCAGCGGCCAATTAAAACGGGTGAAGGCCGATCCGCTATCCAGCGAAGATATCCGCACCATGTTGTATTCCGTCATGACTGAAGACCAGCGTGCGGAATACGAAAAACATATGGAGATCGACTTTGCGATCGCTCTCGGAGAAAAGGCTCGTTTCCGTGTGAACGGGTTTACAACGCGTCTTGGCGCCTGTGCCGTTTTCCGTACAATTCCGACCGAAGTTCCGACAATGGAGCAGCTTGGTTTGCCGCCTGTTATGCGCCGTTTTGCGGAACTCGAAAAGGGCATCGTTCTTGTGACAGGTCCAACGGGTAGTGGTAAATCCACGACGCTTGCATCGATGATCAACCACATTAATATGAATGAGCCCAAGCACATTCTGACGGTTGAAGATCCGGTGGAATTCTTTCACAAATCTCAAAAAAGTCTGATTAACCACCGTGAGGTTGGCACGGATACGAACTCATTCGCACGTGCATTGAAAAGTGCTCTGCGTGAAGACCCGGACGTGATTCTGGTTGGTGAGATGCGTGACTATGAAACCATTTCTTTGGCTCTGACCGCTGCGGAAACAGGGCACTTGGTGTTCGGAACGTTGCACTCTAACTCCGCTGCGAAAACGATCGACCGTATTATTGACGTGTTCCCGACAGGGGATAAGGAGATGGTGCGGGCCATGGTCGCGAGTTCACTTCAAGGGGTGGTCGCGCAAACGCTTCTTCGACGCGCGGATAAAGGCCGCGTGGGTGCGTTCGAAATTTTGGTCGGAACCAATGCTGTTCGTAACTTGATTCGTGAAAACCAGATTCCACAGATGTTCTCGATGATGCAGACAGGTTCTCGTTACGGGATGATCACTATGCAGGACGCAATTGCGGACCTCTTCGAAGCCGGCATCATTGATAAGGATGAAGCCCGCCGCGCCACGTTGGCAACGACCGACGAGGAAGACGAAGATGATGATTACGCCGCGGCTGCTCTGGGTGGTGGTAAGATCGGAAAAGAAGCTGTTATCGACCCGACAGGCGGTGGCAAAAACGATGAAGAAGGGTACTCGTTCTAAAGATGTCGACTGAAGTTCCCGCAATTCTCGATTACCTCATTAAAATGGGGCAAAACAACGCCAGTGACCTGTATTTAACCGTCGGTACAAAGCCGACATTGCGTGTTGAAGAAAAGATGATTCCCGCTGCGGAAACGCCGCTGACTGTTCAGGACATAGAAGGTATTTTAAGTGCAATGCTGACGAATCGCCAAAAACGCGAATTCGACGGCACAAATGAACTCAATACAGCTCTGGATATGGGCGAACACGGTCGTTTTCGTGTGAACGTTTTGAAGCAACGCCAGCAACCTGCGCTTGTTATTCGTCGTATTGTTTCAGAAATTCCAAATTTTGATGATTTGAAACTGCCGCTGATTCTGGGGAATCTGGCGCTTGAAAGTCGTGGGCTGGTTTTGATTACAGGTATTACCGGTAGTGGTAAGTCCACCACCTTGGCGTCTATGGTTGCTCACCGGAATGCTAGAAAAGAAGGCCATATCATTACGATCGAAGACCCGATCGAATATTATCACGAACATAATAAGTCGGTGGTCACACAACGGGAAGTCGGCGTTGACACCGAATCATACGCAATTGCGATGAAAAACTCCCTGCGTCAGCGTCCGGATGTGATTCTGGTCGGTGAGATCAGGGACCGTGAGGTCATGGAGCAGGCTCTGACAATCACAGAAACCGGGCATTTATGTTTGGCTACAATCCACACAACCAACGCTTATCAAGCGATTGAGCGTATCGTTAACTTTTTCCCCGAAGACCTGACCCCACAGATTCGCCTTAACTTGGCGATGAACTTGAAAGCGATTATTTCACAGCGTTTGATTGCGGGTACCCAAGGGTCTTTGGTGCCTGCTGTGGAAATAATGCTGAATCAAGGACTTGTTCGTGAACTGATTCTCAAGGGTGAGATTGCCAAGATCAAGGATGTTATGGAGCAGAACTCGAATTTGGGTATGTGCACTTTCGACCAAAGCCTAATGGATCTTTATCAGCGCGGTCTTATCAGCAAAGACACAGCTATAACCAACTCTGACCGTCCGTCAGACCTCAAAATCAAGATACAACAGATCGACTTGGCCGGCCAAACAGACAAGTTCACCGGCGAAGAAGGGCTGCGTAAAATCGACACATCTAGAATAACCTTTGGTGAATAGTCTTGAATTTAAGCTTGGCGTCACTTGCCGCAACGGGTTTGATGTGCTTTAATTTTAATATGCGTTGACGCTCGTTCGCGCCTCACCGCTCATATATGGGGTTTTTTCATGATCGTCTTTAATAAGCTTCAGCCATTTAGTCTGAAACCTGCTTTTAAGTGTTTAGTTGCAATAGGCGTAGTCGTTAGCCTAAGCGGTTGCGATTTGGCCAAAAATCAGCTGCGCCATGACCGTGAAAATAATGCGGAGTTTCAGGAAACACGCGATGCTATGAGTTCTCGCCTTCCTAGCACGGAAGACGATGATTCGATGGCCATGAACGGTTCTATTCCCGAGTTTCAGCCATATGTAGCCGAACCAAATGCACAGATGAAAAGTATGCCGCTTGTGTCCATTTCCGTGAACCAGACAGTACCGCTTCGTGATGTCTTGTACGAATTGGCACAACAAGCGGATTATGACCTTGAGCTGGACCCGCGTATTCGCGGCTCAATTATCTTTTCAGCGCGTAACAAGCCGTTTGACACTGTTGTTGAGCGCATCTCTAATATTGCCGGCCTGCGCTACAAGTTTGAAGATGACTTCCTGCGCGTGGAGCTCGATACACAGTACAACAAAGTCTACAAAATCGATTATTTGAGCTATATCCGTTCCAACTCAGGCAGTATCAGTAACAATATCTCAGTTGTGTCTGGTGATGGTGCAGACTCTGGTTCTGATTTTGCAGCGTCTTCAACTAGCGAAGCCGATTTCTGGGGTGAGCTGGAAGTAAACCTTGAGCAACTTATTACAGGTGCGCAAACAGGAGCGCTGAAAACGACTAGAGACCCACGCATCACGGCAACAGATCAAAACCCGGATGTTCAGGCGGTATCGCCTGCGGGAGCTGATGGTCAGGTAACTGTTCAGGCGCCTGAAGCGGTTCTGCGCGTAGACTCTCTGCCTACAGAAGGGTTGGATGACCCGAGTGGCCAAAGCGCACAAAGTGGTGAGGAAGAGGAGGCCGGCAGCTTTACGATTAACCGTCAGGCTGGTCTAATTAATGTCTTCGCGACCGAAAAAGCTCACAAAGAAATCCAGGATTACCTTAAAGTGCTGAAGAAAGCGGTTACCTCACAGGTCCTAATTGAAGCAAAGGTTCTAGAAGTCACTCTGAATGATCAATATTCAACGGGTATCAACTGGAGTGCACTCGACTTGCCGGGTAATGTGACGCTCGATCTGAACACAACATTTACAGGCGTTCCTTCGGGGAGCTCCTTTGTTGCAAACTTCCCGGGCAGTGATTTCACTGCACTTGTAAACGCAGCTTCCGAGTTCGGAACAGTGCGTGCTCTGGCAAGTCCGCGCATGACAGTTTTGAACAACCAGTCTGCAGTTTTGAACGTTGCTACTAACGAAGTGTTCTTTGAAATCGAAGTGGACGTTACGACTGAAGACGGTGCGACACAGACCGATGTCGACAGTGAAATCCGTAATGTGCCTGTCGGTGTTTTGATGAATGTACAGCCATCTATCAACCTTGAAGATAGAACAGTTGCTTTAGCGTTAAGACCTACTGTGACAGCTATATCAGATGAAGAGGCCGACCCTGGCGTAGCTTTTGCTGTCGCACAGGCTATTGCATCTTTTCCGGCTGGGGCGACCATTCCCGAGTTTCCTCAGAACCTTGTCCCCGAGCTAAGTGTACAGGAAATTGATTCCGTCATTCAGGTGAATTCAGGACAGGCAATTGTCATGGGTGGCTTGTTATCCGATCGTATGGAAACGACTGAAGGTGGTGTGCCCGTAGCTGCGCAAGTGCCATTGGTGGGGAATTTGTTTAAGAAACATGATGATATTGTCAATAAAACTGAATTGGTAATTTTTCTTAAGGCCACAATTCTGGATACACCTGAAGATAGTGTTCATAAGACCGATATTGATCTATATCGCCAATTCTCATCGGACCGTCGCCCATTGCGCTTTTAATAATAAAGGGTGATGCATGAAATCGGTCATTCTCATCCAGTATATTTTAAAAGCTGCTATACGTGACCGTTTACTTTTAGGCGTATCGTTGCTTCTTGTCATGGCTGTATGCATGTCCATGTTTATGGGCTCGGCAGCTGTGAGTGAGCAAGACCAGTTTGCAGCCGTGTTTGCTGCCGGCTCGATACGGTTATTGAATGCCATAGGTCTAACCCTGTTTATCGTTTTCTTTATTCGTCGCTGCTTTGAAATGCGTGATATAGAATTCATGCTTTCCCGTCCCATTGGCCGACTCAAGCTTGTTCTCACATATTCTGCGGGCTTTTCTGTTATAGCGGCCCTTTTGGCGCTTTTATCAGGTTTATGTGTGATAGCCCTTTCTCCTCATATGTTTTCGGAAGGACACATATTGTGGACTCTAAGCTTAATCGTGGAAAACATCATCATCGCGAATGTGGCTCTGTTTTTTTCCATGATTCTAACAAGTGCTGCCAGCTGCGCTTTTGCATGTCTTGGTTACTATGTTTTGGCCAGGATGAGTGCCGAATTGCTCGGTGTTGTTTCTTCAGGGAAATATATATTTGATTCGCATTGGCTTGAGCTTGCCTTGCAGACAATCTCGGCACTGATGCTTCCCAGGTTGGACCTGCTCACACAGACCTCTTGGCTCGTATACGGGCTTGAGGATACTGTAGGCTTAGCATTCGTGTTGTCTCAAGGCGCGATTTACTCTGCTTTGGCAATATGTGCGGCTCTTCTTGATATGCGCTACAGGCAGTTTTAAATGTTCTATGATCACCCACGCGGCATACCTTATAAACTATTGCTCGTATTTATTCTAATCTTGTCGCTAAACGTATCTTTGTGGCTTAGCGTGGAATCAATTCGCACGAAATGGAACAATGTTCCCCCTGTTCCCGGTAAGGTTGGCGCTTTATGGACTGCTCTTGGTGATGAACAGTTTGCGTACAGAATATACGGAATATTTATTCAGAATATGGGGGATACTGGTGGCCGTGTAATCAGTTTAAATGACTATGATTACGAGGATTTATCAGAATGGTTTTTTTTGGAGCATAAATTAGATCCTCGCTCTGATTTTGCTCCGTTTTTAGCCGGGTATTTTTTTGGCAATGTTCGTGACCCTGAGAAACTTAGGCATCTGGTTGATTATCTAGATGTAGCAGCCGGTGACGGGCAAGGCCAGAAATGGCGTTTTCTAGCGCAAGCCGTTTTTTTGGCACGGTTTAAGATGGAAGATCTGGATAGAGCCCTAGACTTGGCCAATAAACTGTCAGCAATTGAGAATCCTGATATGGCACCATGGGCCAGACAAATGCCGGCATTTGTACTAAATGCCCAAGGAGAAAAAGAGGCCGCGTTTGAGCTAATGGTGAGCTTGTTGCAAACAGAGCGCGAAAACTTGCATCCCAATGAGGTCAATGCAATGCTTGATTTTATTTGTACGCGCACTCTGGACGAGGGAGACCCAAGGCTTGAACAGATATGCCAAGACTATGCGGAGTAAGTTGCAGTGAGTAGCATAAGCTTCACTCTACCTGAAATTCTGGCTCTGATAGGCATTGTACAATGCACGTTTCTGATGGTGCACATTGCGTTTCGTGCGGGACAAATTTCTCGTGCTGGATTGCCTTTGTTGTATTTTGCAGTGCTCGGCTCTGCTTTTGTCGCGGATCTTTTGGAGATAAGGTGGGACATTACTCAGCCTGAATACTTCTATCTTCAATGGTTTCTATGGTTTTCTGGGCCACCCTTGAGCGTGCTGGTTATCATCCAGCTGGCGGACATGACCAAGACGCCGGCTTTGCGAGACTACTGGATACTCCTGCTTTTGCCGCTCAGCATGATGTTTTCTTTTCTGGCATCTGAAGTATCGATCGGCTGTGAACCCGATGAACCGTGCGAAGCGCTGAATGAGTTGATGAATGTAATGGGTTTAATGGCTGGTACCATCAGCTTGCTCATCATATTCAGTAAGAAAAACCTGCTTAAAAACATACATAGCCAGAGATATGGTCGTGAGCGTTACTGGTTGATATTGGCACTCATATTGTTGAATCTACTCTTCCTGACAGCAATGCTTTTGGGGCTAAGCCAATACATCAATGAAACGGAAGTAGGGATAGCACGTCATATTCTAGGGCTTGGTTTTGTCTATCTGGTGAGTACAAGCTTGTTAAGACTGTTTCCAAAAACAGCGAAATCCTCACTTTCATCAGGGTCGAATCGGGACAAGCTGAGTAAAGAAGAGTTAGAACTGGCTCACACGATCGAAAACTTGCTTAATCTTGAGAAAATATATCAGGAACCGACATATTCACGCGCAGATTTAGCTAGAGAGTGTAAAACATCTGAAACATATGTTTCTAAAATTATAAATCTATATTTTGGGAAATCATTCCCACAATTGATGAATGAGCACCGCATAGAAGATGCTAAGAGACTACTGCGCGAGACGGACGCACCCGTTAAAACAGTAGCTGAAGAGGTAGGTTTCAACTCCTTACCGTCTTTTAACCGTGTTTTTAAAGATTCCACCGAATTTTCACCATCACAATACCGCAAAAAAGCCTCTCAAAACGTAAACTAATCATTTTGTTTTTATGAGATCACAAAATGAGAGGTTGGGGGTAATCTATTGCGAATATTAACAAATTCTTCACCAAATACCAGCGATCCTAGTAGTATGGGTTTAGATTGCTTGCGAATCTGTGGTATGCTTTTTCCACAATTTAATTGTTCGCTGCGTATATTCTCATTTCGTAATACTTAAAAGGAGCTTGGAAATGGATTTATCTATTAAAGAAATCCGCAAATCTCAAGAGGGCTTTACCCTCGTGGAATTGGCGGTTGTTATGATTATTATCGGTCTTTTGATCGGTGGTATCCTGAAAGGTCAGGAATTGATTACTAATGCACGTGTAACCTCGACAGCATCACAGCTTGAGGCTATGGGCGCTGCATATAACGGTTTCCGTGACAAATTTAACGCTTTGCCGGGCGACATGTCTACCGCACGGGCTCGTATCGCCGCTTGTGGTGTCCAAGTAGCATCATGTTTTGATGGTACTGGTGACGGCGTTATTGGCGCCAGTGTAGGCGTTGCCGGTGCTGTTGCAGCGAACACTGCTGCCGGAGAGCCAGCTAACTTCTTCGGACAGCTTTTGGCTGCGGATTTCATCACAGGTATGGATGGAACAAACACAGCTGTATTTGGACAAGCGTTCCCGACAGCCCCAATCGGTGGTGGTTTCTTGGTTGGTGACATCAGAGCTGGTGCACCGACGGGTTTCGCTGCCGGTGAAATGAGACCTGCACCACACGTTACAATCAGCGGTACAACCGCGGCAGTAGCTGTTGGTACGGGAGTGCTGACACCTCAGCAGGCTGCAAACATTGACCGTCGCCTGGATGATGGCTTGGCCTCTTCGGGTTCAGTGATTGGCCAGAATACAGCTTTGGCATGTAGAACTGCGGCAGCGGACGATGCATACGCCAATGATGAAGATCAGGTTTGTGTTATTGGGTACCGTCTCTAATCGATAAAATTATTCAAGAAAAGCCCGGCTTCGGTCGGGCTTTTTTTATGCCTAAATGCCTTTGAATGGTTAAGCGGCGAGCGCTTTTGACTGGCTCAAATTCTTGAGCAGAGCATCACCCATCTCGCTCGTGGAGACCTGTGTGCAGCCATCAGCCATAATATCGCCTGTGCGCGTTCCCTGATTGAGAGTATCCTGAACAGCCGCATCAAGTGCATCAGCCAGATCTCCGCGCTCAAACGAATATCTAATCGCCATAGAAAGGCTCAGGATCGTCGCTAGCGGGTTGGCGATGTTCTGCCCCGCGATATCCGGAGCAGAACCGTGGGCAGGCTCGTACAGGCCCGGTGTGCCCTCTGCGCCCAATGATGCAGAAGGAAGCATACCCAGAGACCCCGTCAGCATCGCTGCTTCGTCGCTCAATATATCGCCGAACAAATTATCGGTCACAATCACGTCAAACTGATGCGGGTTGCGGCACAGCTGCATTGCGGCGTTGTCGGCATACATATGCTCCAACTCGACGTCGTGGAACTCCGCACGGTGCAGCTCGGTGATCTCCTCACGCCATAGCTTGCCGCTTTCCATCACATTGGCTTTCTCGCATGATGTCACACGCTGATTACGCTTACGCGCAAGATCAAATGCCACACGGCCGATACGGCGGATTTCGGAGGTTGTGTAGGTTTGCGTGTTAAATCCGCGGCGTTCGCCATTGCCTAAATCTTCAATACCTCGTGGCTCACCGAAATAAACACCGCCCGTTAATTCACGCACGATCAATATATCCAGTCCCTTAACAATCTCGGGCTTAAGTGAAGACGCATCAACAAGCGCATCAAACACAAGGGCAGGGCGCAGATTAGCAAATAGGTCTAGCTCTTTACGAAGCCTCAGCAAACCTGCTTCGGGGCGTTTATCGTAATCAACGCCGTCCCATTGCGGTCCGCCGACACTGCCCATCAAAATGGCGTCTGCCCTGCGGCATTTTTCCAGTGTTCCGTCGGCCAACGGCGCGCCGTATTCGTCATAGGCTTGCCCGCCGATCAAGTCATGTTCAAGCTCTAATCCCAAATCGGCATGCTCATTCAGCCATTCAATCACTTTGACGGCTTCAGCAACAATCTCAGGGCCGATTCCGTCACCGGGAAGGATAAGTAGAGTTTTAGACATTACACCCAGGGCCTTTCTTTCTTCATGTTCTCTTCAAACGTGTCGATATGAAGCGATTTTTTAAGCGTTAAACCGATATCATCCAAGCCATTCAGCAGGCAATCCTTACTAAACGCATCAATATCAAACTCGAACGTAAACTGGTTACCGCGCGTGATCGTCTGTTTTTCAAGATCAATCTCGATTTCCGCTTCGGGGTGCTCCTTCGCACTCTTCATAATCTCATCGACTTGTTCTTGAGGTAACTGAATGGGTAGCACGCCGTTTTTAAAGCAGTTGTTAAAGAAAATATCGCCAAAAGACGGGGCGATAATCACGCGAATCCCCAGATCCATCATCGACCACACGGCATGTTCCCGTGATGATCCTGAACCGAAGTTACGGCCTGTAACAAGGATTTGCGCGCCTTTGTACTGTGGCTGGTCCAATACGAAATCATCACGCGGCGTACCGTCAGGGTCGTTGCGTAAATCATAGAACGCGTAATCGCCTAGACCCATGCGCTTCACGGTACGCAAAAACTGCTTCGGGTAAATCTGGTCCGTATCGAAGTCAGATCTCTCCAAAGGCGCGGCCACACTGGATATTTTCGTGAATTTTTGCATTTTTGCACCGTATTCAATTGACCTCTCTTTGTCCATTGCTTATTGTGCCTTCGATTTCAAAAAAGGAGACCGTGATGGGTGAGGCCCAAAAAGCATTGAATGTTGAAGATAAGAAAAGCCGTTGGAATGGTGAATTGCACCAGCAGGGCTATGAAATTCTCAAAAATGGCGGCGGCGCCATCGTAAGCCCGACCAAAGTCGGCTACATCATCATGACATCCGACAAAGCCGGTCTGGAGCGTAAGTTTGCAGCCAAAGAGCGCAAGCGTAACAAACCGGGCGTAGTGCTTTGCGGTTCTATGGATCAACTGCGTGCGTTGGCACAGCTGACACCTGAAATCGAAGCGTTCTACCAAGCGCACTGGGACCAGGACATCCTTTTGGGCTGTATCTTGCCGTGGAAAGAAGAGGGCAAACAGTACATTCCCGATGACGGCTCTGATGAATTGATGATGGATGGCCGCGGCACATCCTGTTTCGTGATCAAATTCGGCGTTCCTTCGGAACAAATGGCCAAAGCCCTGTGGGAGAATGAAAAGAAGCTGTCACTGGCGTCCTCCGCCAACCCGTCCGGTAAAGGTAACCGCGGCATGATAGAAAATGTCGGCGACCGCATCGAGAACGAAGTCGACCTATTGATCGAAGCCAACGACTACGTGGCGTCTATCCAGCCTGATAAAGACGTAGAAACACGCTACGAGCAAGGCGTTATGATCTCTATGGTTGATGATGAAGGTACGCTTGTTCCCGAACAAAAAGGCGAACGCGGCGTTCTGCCAGCACCTGTGATGATCCGTAAAGGTTTGGATATCGACAAGATCATGAACCTGCTGTCAGACCATTTCCTGACATGGGATTACCGTCAGGGCGCTTACTACTAAGCTGATTTAGTAAGGTAAAAGCAGATTGCCGGCCTCGAAATCAGCCATTTTGAGTTCGGCAAACGCTTCAAACAACTCCATATCAAAGATATCGGCGCCTTTTTCTTCGCGCATGCGTTTCAAAACACCCGGCGGTGAAATGTCGCGGTCACCATAATGTGGCCGCCATATGCGCCAGCCGTCATAGGCTTCGGTAATCGCAACCAAGCGTACGGGCAGGGAAAGTTGCTCCGCGGGGATGTTATGTGTGCCATTACCGTCCATTTGTTCGTGGTGGTAACGCATAATGTCGATCAAAAGGTCCTTAAACGGATGATCAATATCATGAAACGTCTCTTCCACGATCTGCGCGCCGAGCAATGTATGCGTACGGCGGTACTTCTTTAGCCCGTCATCGGGCTTGTCTTCGACATCCCAGATATCAACGGGCAGGTTTTTCTTGCCAATATCATGCGGTAATACGGCCCAATACATATTATTGGCAACAATGTCGCTTAATGCGAGTTGTTTGCAGGCGCGTTTGGTATTTTTGGCGACGCGTTCGGCATGTTCGTGGAAAATATAGGTGTGGCCGGACGGTCTTTGCGCATCATATACGGCGAGTTCGTTCAATTGCTCTTCAATGAAAGGTCTAAAAACCTCCTGACAGACCTCGTCCGCATCAAAATCAAAGCTATCGGGCCATGCATTCATAATTATTGAGCCTTAAATGTTCGTATATCGGTCAGGTGACCAGTTATTGCTGCTGCGACGGCCATAGCGGGGGAAAGCAGGTGTGTACGTCCTCCACGCCCCTGACGGCCTTCAAAGTTACGGTTAGAGGTCGAAGCGCAGCGCTCACCGGGGTTGAGCGTATCCGAGTTCATCCCCAGACACATGGAGCAGCCCGCTTCACGCCATTCAAATCCTGCGTCTATGAATATTTGGTCTAAGCCTTCCTCTTCAGCCTGTTTTTTGACCTGAGAAGAAGCGGGTACGACCATGGCTTTAACGCTATTTGCTACTTTGTTGCCATTAACGACTTTGGCGGCCTCGCGCAAATCCTCAATTCGTGCATTTGTGCATGACCCGAGGAAAACGCGGTCAATTTCAATATCCTGCATGCGCATACCCGGCTTTAGATCCATGTATTTGAGCATCTGGACAACCGCTTTGCGCTTGTTTTCGTCTTTGAAATCCTCGGGCGAGGGCACAATACCGTCAATCGGGGCGACATCCTCGGGCGTAGTGCCCCATGTTACCAACGGCGGAATATCAGCCGCATTCAAATGGACTTCGGTATCAAATTCCGCATCCTCGTCCGAATATAGCGTTTTCCAGTACTCAACAGCCTTGTCCCAATCTTCACCTTTGGGCGCATGTGGGCGGCCTTTCACGTATTCAAACGTGGTTTCGTCGGGGGCGATCATGCCCGCACGTGCGCCAGCTTCGATCGACATATTACAAATCGTCATACGGCCTTCCATCGATAGCCCGCGAATAGCGCTACCTGCGTACTCAATGACATGGCCTGTACCGCCGCTTGTACCGATTTTTCCGATAATGCCCAGAATAATGTCTTTTGCGCCTATACCGGGTGCAAGCTCTCCATCCACCGTGACACGCATGGTTTTGGGCTTCTTCTGTAGCAAAGTCTGCGTGGCTAGTACGTGTTCGACCTCTGACGTACCGATACCGAACGCAAACGCACCGAAAGCCCCGTTGGTGGATGTGTGGGAATCTCCGCACACAATCGTCTTTCCGGGCTGCGTGATGCCTTGCTCAGGACCCATCGCGTGCACAATACCTTGTCGTGGGTCGAAAATATCGAAGTAATCAATACCGAACGCTTTGCAGTTCGCCTCGAATGTATCCATCTGGATCGTGCTTTCCTCGGTTTCCGTGTCATATACGGCCCGACCGACTGAGCGGTCGCTCGTCGGGACGTTATGGTCCATGACACCGTATGTCAGGTCTGGACGGCGCACGCCGCGCTCGCTCAGAGTAAGGCCTTCAAAGGCTTGTGGAGTGGTGACTTCGTGAATCAGATGCGCATCGATATAAATCAGGCACGTGCCGTCATCCTCACGATGTACGACGTGATCATCCCAGATTTTCTCAAAAAGCGTGCGTGGCCCCATTTTTAACCGTTTCTTAAAGCCAAATATCTAAAATCATTACTGAAAAAGCTTTTTAGCAAGAAAAAGCGTGTCCGAACAATAGATATAGGCGGCAACACGCAGAAAATAACAAGAGAGGGTGTAAATAATGAGTAATTTAGCTTCCGAGAGCGCCAAATTTGTCATGGCGCATCTTCTGACCAAGCCGGGGGAGCTTTCAACCGGTGATATTAAGGTTCTTCAACAAGGTGTTCTGGACGAAGGCCATGCCAACTTCGATTATCCGAACGGTGTTTTCGGTCCGGGAACCAGCCAAGGTGTTATTAATTTCCTCAGTCAGGACGAAAATCTGCATATCGCACCCCGTTTGGGGCAGGCCGCGCGTGACGCATTGGCCGCAGCAGGCTTTGAAGATGAACTGGCTGCAATCGAGGAGCGCGCCGTCGCAGCGGGCCATGA
>JAESRE010000075.1 GCA_016764775.1 Alphaproteobacteria bacterium | reverse complement strand
AGGCCTGCTCCGGCTTTGCTCGCGGCTCCTGTATTTTCATTGGCTGCAGAACTAGCCTCGGACGCTTGCGCGGCGGCGCTATCGGCAGCGGATTGAACTCCACCCTGAAGGTGAATGGCATCGGCTTCCAGCTCGTCTTCCATCGACATCAGGATCGCACGGTGCATCGTGTTTTCCAGTTCACGGATATTCCCGCGCCAGCCATAGCTTTGTAATTTTGTTTTGGCCACATCGGACAGTTTCTTTTTATCGACACTGTTCGCCTCGGCATATTTATCGGCAAAGAACTGCCCCAGCGTGACAATGTCCTGAGGGCGTTCGCGCAACGCGGGCAGCGGCAATGTGACAACATTCAGGCGGAAATACAGGTCTTCGCGGAATTGTCCTTCATCGACAGCCTTTTGCATGTCACGGTTGGATGTAGCGATGATACGCACATCAACTTTTACCGGCGCGTTACTGCCGACACGTGTCACTTCACGTTCCTGAATGGCGCGCAGCAGCTTGGCTTGCAAAGACGGGTCCATCTCCGTGACCTCATCCAGAAGCAATGTGCCTGAATGGGCTTCCTCGAACTTACCGATACGGCGTGATGTTGCACCGGTAAAGGCGCCCTTCTCGTGACCGAATAACTCGGACTCGAGCAGGTTCTCAGGGATCGCGGCGCAGTTGACGGCAATAAACGGTGCGGCGGAGCGTTTGGATTTCGCATGAATATATTGGCTCATCACTTCCTTACCCGTACCGGACTCGCCCGTAATCAGGACCGTGGCTTCGGACGGTGCAATTTTATCAGCCAGTTTAACGACCTCTTTCATTTTCGGGTCGTCCGCAATCATGGTTGATTGCTCTTCGGTAACAGCGGCGAGAACAGCCGCAATCAGATCCGCATCAGGGGGCAGGGGGACGTATTCTTTCGCACCTTGCTCAATCGCTTTAACGGCGGCGCGTGAATCCGTACCGATACCGCAGGCAATGACGGGCATGTGAATGTGTTCTTTTTCAAGGCGTTCGATGAAGTCTTTGATCTTCTGCTTCACATCGACCATGGCCAGATCGGCACCTTTACCGTTCAGCAATGCGCCGATGGCTTGTTCCGTATCTTCACAATGAATGACTTTCGCACCTTTTTGCAGGGCGATTTTTCCCGCTTGAGATATGTAGCCTTCCAGTGTGCCGATTATCATTAAACGCATAGATGTGTGTTCCCTTCTTTAACATTCAAAATACCATGCGTAGGCTGCGCGGCAAGCCAAAAGCACAAAAAAGGTCCGCAAGCCGAAACTTACGAACCTTTTTATTTTGTAGGTAGTAACCTTATTGGTTAGGTGATGACATTGTGAAGTTCACATCAATGTCGTCAGCATTACCATCGCGGTTTTCGTCCTGAACATCGGCAACAAAAGTATATGTTGCGGCTCTAGGAGCTTCTACATAAAGAGCTTCACCATCTTCAATCTGGTAGACAAGTCCACCTTCTGTCTGATTAAAGCCCTTATTGGCGAAATACATATTGCCGTCAGGTTCAACAATGTATGCTGCTTTACCTTTCAAATACAGACGGTCGTCCGTATTGGCCAGATCCAACATCAATGTTTCACCTTCATCAGGGATAAATGGTGATTGAGTCAAAATCATTTCTCTTTCGACTGTTACATCAGCTGTTGTTGCTCCGTCATACCAACGGGCTTCACGTTCCTCTTGGGCAGCATTAGCCGAAAGAGGCAAGGCTACAACGGCTGCTGTGGCGATTAATGCTAATTTTTTCATTTTAAAATCTCCTTTCGATTTTCTAATGCGCAAGCATCTCGCCTGTACAAACAGGTAAAGAGCGAAAGGGGTTCCAATAAAGTTGATTAATCGAAGTAGCGAATGCGCTGAGACGGTGGAAGCTCTGAGTTTAAGAGCATTTCTAATTTCCGGGGGTTGTCCTGATTGGCGATGGAAACAGCCGCGATCTTAATCAAAACCTTCATCAAGGCCTCATCGCTGGAGCGTTTTTCCAGCTTCACGGCCAGGGGGGCCATCACGATCGTGCCGAGAATGGCACCATAGAATGTGGTCAGGAGGGCAATCGCCATCGCGGGGCCGATTGTTTCGGGGTTTTCCAACTCGGCCAGCATCATCACAAGACCGATCAGTGTACCGATCAGACCCATAGCGGGAGCAATTTCCGATGCGCGTCGTGTAATGCTCGCCGAACGTTTATGGCGTTCATATTCGGCTTCCAGTTCCTGAGACAGAAGGAATTCGATGTCATCAGGGTTAAAGCCGTCAATCACCATCTGGAAAGACTGGAAAAGGAATTCGTTTTTCTGCAACTCGCTTTCGTAGTTGCTGAGCGCCAGCACGCCTTTTTTCTTGGCAATCACGGACAGGCTGACGAGGTTGTCGGCCAGTTGCTTGGGGTCCCATTTCTTCTGCATCATGGAATGGCTCAGGACATGACCGGCCTGTTTCAATTCATCCAGAGTATAGGAGACAGCTGTTGCTGTGAGTGTTCCGAGCACCACGATCATAAGGGAGCTTGGGTCGATAAAGTTCGCATCGGTCTGTTTGAGCAGGATCGCGCCGATGATAAGGCCGAATGTAAAAACAAGCCCGAGAATGGTTGCCAGATCGGCGCTGGATTCAGCGCGCGGAATGGTAATTACGGGCATCGGGCCGGTATCAGGAGCTTCTTCTGTAGTGGCGGCATCGCTCATAGGTGCAAAACAATCCTTGTTCTAAACTCAAGTGTAGCGCGAAATGGTTAATTCCGGTCTGATTTGACAATCTCTGTCATTGTTACGCCGAGCTTGTCTTCGACCACGACGACTTCGCCGCGGGCAACCAGCCGGTTGTTCACATAAATATCAATGGCTTCACCGACTTTACGGTCAAGTTCCACAACAGCGCCTCGTCCGAGTTTTAGCAGCTGGCTGACCTGCATCGTGGAGCGGCCAAGCACCGCCGAAATCTGTACAGGGATGTCGTAAATCGCCGTAACATCATTCGCCATCGGCTCGCCGATTGCATATTCCTGACCTACCTCCGGTTCAGCACCTTCGGCTGCGGAAATTTCATCCAACCCCATCGGGCGCTCATCCATCATACCTTCGGTGTCGCCATCGGTTTGGTCGTCTGTTGTTTGGTCATCATCACTCATCAGATTGCTCCTTTGAAACAGGATTGTGCTCGCCTTCGCTTGCATCGTCCGTAGCCTGATCTTCTACGGGCGCTGCTGGCGGTTGAGTACCTTCATTATCATGACTGTTTGCGGGCTTTCCTGCAAGCCCGTCGTCCAGAATGGCAAAAATTTCCTGTGCCAGAGCTTTGGGATCATGGGATGCCCCACCATTCTTCCATGAAAGATGGCAGCTTGTATCGGTAATATTCGCATCTCCGGCCACTTCAAAGCGGATATCGGGGTTTTTGGTCTCTATCTTCTTCAGATATGTCGTGATTCCGTCAACCAGATCGGGGTTTACCCGTACGATAACCGCATCCTGCTTGCTGTGCTTATCGGTAATGGTCTTCAATGCGTGTAAAAGCTCATTATAGCCTTCACGCTGAGAATAATAGGGGAATACGGTTTCGAAGATCGACCGCGTCAGGTTGACGGCCTCTTCCTCAAAGCGCTTCTCGCGCGCATCGTCCTGCTCGAACAGTGTGCTCATGTTGGCCAGTATCTGATCCATGACGGCATTCAGATGCTGCGCACGGCTATTCTTTTCCTCCAGCGTGGCTTCGTTGTGACCTTCTTTAAAAGCTTTCCTTTTAGCGGATTCCAGCTCAGCTTCGCTGAACATGGGGGGAGGGGGTTCTATCTCCTCAACCTCTTCTTCGTGATCATCATCGAAATTATTCTGGTCGAAAAAGAATTTTTGTTCTTTTCGTGGTTTCGTATCTGTGTTCATCCGTTACGCATATGTCCATTAATTACAGACTTAGTAAATGAGCTCGTCTTCGGCATCGCCTGTAGCGATTGTAATCTCGCCGCGAGCTTCGAGATCTTTGGCGACGTTGACAACATATTGTTGTGCTTCTTCTACGTCTTTCAGGCGGACAGGGCCCATAGCGGCCATATCCTCTTTCATAATCTTTGCTGCACGTTCCGACATGTTGGAGAAGAATAGATCCTTGATCGTTTCTGTCGCACCTTTCAATGCTACAGGAAGCTTGTCTTTGTCGACCGCACGTATGAGCGTCTGTACGGACGCTGGGTCGAGGTTGACCAGATCTTCGAATGTAAACATGAGAGAGCGGATCTTCTCGGCGGCGTCGGGCACGCTTTTTTCAAGTTCGTCCATGAAGCGCGTCTCGACAGAGCGTTCCATGTTGTTGAAAATATCGGCGATCAGTTCGTGGCTGTCGCGACGCTGTGTACGGGCGAGGTTGGTCATGAATTCCTGACGCAATGTGCGTTCGACCTCGTCCAGAATGTCTTTTTGTACGGCTTCCATACGCAGCATACGGTGAATGACTTCCAGCGCAAAGTTCTCGGGCAGCAGGGCCAGAACGCGCGCGGCGTGATCGGTTGAAACCTTGGACAGAACGACCGATACGGTTTGCGGATATTCCTTCTGTAGGAATGTCGCGAGGATTTCCTCATTCACGTTACCGAGCTTTTCCCACATGGTTCTACCCGCCGGTCCGCGGATTTCTTCCATGATGTTGTCGATCTTGTCGCCTGTCAGTCCGGCTTTGGCCAGCAAGCGTTCCGTACTGTCCTGTGTACCGATCAGGGCGTTGGTCGAGGTCATTTGCTCGGCAAAATCAACGAACAGGCGCTCTACCACATGCGGGCTGATCTTGCCAAGGTTGGCCATGGTCTGTGATAGCTCCATGATTTCCTCTTCGTCCATTTGCTCGAAAATCTTGGCTGTCTGCGCCTCCGGCAGTGACAGCAATAGAATTGCCGCCTTTTCCGGGCCGGTCAGTGTTCTGTAATCCTCGCGTATGCGCATTAGAAACCTATTAATTTAACGTCAAACAAATACAAACTCAGACCGCTTTAACCGTTGTCTTGTGTCATCCAGCTGCGGATAACGGAAACTGTCTCTTGCGGGTAATTCTCGATAATCTCTTCGACCTTGCGGATCGAGGAGGACTTAACCTTGCCGTCTACACCTTGAATATCAATCAGGTCTTCTTCTTGCTCCGGCTCTTCAAGCGATTCCTGTGAGCTGCTTGGACCTTCGAGAGCAGGGCTGGCCGGACGCATTGTCAGCAGGTCGGCCTCAAGCTCGTCCAGAGGCTCTTTGTCCTCGGATGCCAGCAGGCGGGCGACCATAGGCTGAAGGACCAGCAGGACGACCAGAATGATCATGATCCCGACCAGAAGAACCTCGGCGGCGCTAATCAGGTCGGATTTATCAAAGCCGAACAACATGGAGTCATCAACAAAGTCTTCGTTCGTATCGACTTCTGCGAATTGCAGGTTCTTCACGGTGATGACATCGCCGCGGTTGGCGTCATAGCCTGCGGCACTTCTTACCAATTCTTCAATTTGTTCCAATTGTTCGGTGGGGCGTTCTTCGTAAACGCGTTCGCCTTCTTCGGTGGTTGTGTATGTCCCGTCAATCAGTACGGCGATGGAGAGGCGGTCAACTTCACCGACTTCGCTGATGATATTGCGAACGGTGCGGCTGATCTCGAAGTTGGTGACTTCCTCGATGCGGTTGCTTTGTTCTGTTGGCGTGTCGGATGTCAGCAAGTCACCACCGACGGCAGGGAGGTTTGTCTGAACACTAACCTGATCGCTTGGCGGTTCACGCTCTAACGAGCTTTCCTCTGTTACTTGTGATGAGCGGACAACCTGACTTTCAGGGTCGAATAATTCTTCATTCGTGCTGATGCGGTTGAAGTTCATTTCGGCGGTAACAATCGCACGGACTTTACCAAAGCCCACAACGCGGCTTACCTGGTCTTCAATCTTCTGTGTCAGGCGGGCTTCGAAGTTACGGCGCATTTCATCGGCCTTGGCGGCGCCTGCATTGGCTTCATCCTGCTCTACGCCACCCCGGGCAAGCAGGTTACCGTTACTGTCGATAATCGTAACGTTGGTGGCTTTCAGGTCAGGCACAGCTGAAGAGACGAGGGACTGGATAGCGCGGATTTGTTCGCGCTCTAAATTGGCACCCGGACGCACACCGAGATATACGCTGGCGCTGGACTCGCGGTTGTCACGGCTGAAAAGCTCGCGCTGGGGCAATACGATGTGCACGCGTGCACTGCGTACTTCGTTCAGGGCGCTGATTGTGCGGGCAAGCTCGCCTTCAAGCGCGCGAACCTGATTAATGTTCTGTACAAAGTTGGTGGTGCCAAAGCCGGATTGTTCGTCAAAAATCTCGTAACCCATGGAGCCGCCATTCGGCAGACCGGCTTCCGCCAGTAACAGGCGGGCTTTGCCGACCTGATCCTCGGGCACCATAATGCGGGAGCCGTCGGCGGAAACATCATAGCTGATTGTGTTCTCTTCCAGCTTCGCGGCGATAGCGCCGGAATCTATTGTGCTTAATTCATTGTAGAGAAGCTTCATCGGAGGTGTGGAGACGCGTAGCGAAACGAAGACAAAGAACATGACGAGCCCGACAAGGATTGCGGACATGACGGCCAATCGCGCTGGGCCAAGCTGTTTTAGTGTTTCTACAAAGCTGTTCACTGTGTTCCGACCTGTATCTCTTTATGTCTTAAGGATTGTGATCCTTGCTTTTGGTACTTATTGGATTAGAGCCCCGCTGAGGATCGGGGTAATCTCTTTTATTAAACCCGATTTTTCGAATCGGGTAAATCCTATCCTTTAATTATAGGGGGTTTTGACATTTTTTTCCATCTATCTGTTGTTCAAATGTTTTTAGGGTTCTTGCAGGTTTCATGCCAAAGGTTGAAAACCCTAAACATTTAACATAATTTAATAAAAAGGTGTTTTTATTCAGCGTCTTGGGGGTGGCAGGGTGGGGAGAAGTGAGCGCTTTTTTGTTGACTTTTGCATCTTTTCGAGTTAATATGATAATAGGGTAGTATACCTAGATTTTTTATTAATTTTAGAAGTCAGGTAGTTAGGATAACGAAAGATGTCTGGAATAGTAAGTACAGTTCCAAATTCTCAACAAGCTGTTGCCGCTGTGCAGCAGGCTCAGCTTGCTCAGCAGAGTAATGCAGAGGCTCAGGAATTAACAAGACCTGAGGCTCCCGTTGCGCCTTTCATCAGCCCGTATATTGCGTTTGATGTGAATTTCGACACCGCAGTTTTGCAGATTCGGGATTCCAGCACGGGCGATGTGTTGCGCCAGATCCCCACTGAAAGATCATTAGAGCTGCGTCAGATTGTACAAAGACGCCAAAATGCTCCGGACCCGGTGCAGGCTTTGCAACAGGATGCGCCTACAGCAGCAGCTGAGCCAAGCAATACAGCGCCAACGAGCCAAGCAGTTAACAATATCTCCTTTGAGGCCAGTGTGGTTGCCGCACAGGCTGTCTCTTCCGACAGTCCGACATCAACGGCAGGAACCACACAAGTCGCCATTGCAGCTTTAAGCGCAGGCGCGCAATCAGGGCAGGCAGCATCGTCTGCTGTCAACGTCACGGCCTAATCTAATTCAGGTGAGTTTATTCCTGAGAGGCGTCTTCGGACGCCTTTTGTTTTGTCATCAATCCGGCGGCAATTTCACGGTTAATGTTAATCAGCACATCCAGCTTATGTTTTTCGGGGGAAGCCATAATGTCGACCTCGCGTTTAAAAATGAAGTTGGCGAGGTTGATGATGTTGCTGCGCAGATCATTGGGGCGGTTGTTTTCCGGGTTTTCCAGTGCGGTATCGTAAAACACCATCCACACCTGCCTGTTGTAACGTAGCGTCGTTTCCAGAACTTCGCTGTTAATGTTGTCCCAGTCATTTTGCAGGTCAGCCATCATTTTGGCGGCCTTGATTAATATACGTCCCTCCAGCTGGCGCTGGTCGGTGTCCGTTTTCTGCGCGTCGCCATAGGCGCTCGCAGCTTGCGCGTAGGGGTTATTCTGCGGCGGATACGGCATGTTCAAGAAGTTCTCTTTCGTGTTCGATGAGTTGTTTGGCGAGCTTGAGCGACTTGTAATAGTTGCCGTTCATGATTTCGTCGTTGATCTGCATGAAGAAAATGGACGAAGTGGGGGAGGCTTTTTGCACCTCTTTGACCATATTGAAATATTTTTCGTGATAGTCGTGCGGCGTGCGGGAGAGGTACATGCACTGCACGAGGAAATAGATGCGTTTACACGGCGTATCGGCTTCGTGTTCTTGTACAACATCTTTTTCGCGGATAATGGGGGAATCTCCGGCGATGTGAAGGCGTGTTCTCTGGCTGTCATTGGTAATAACAGCCTCGCCAATCAGTAGCTTTTCACCGGGTTTTAAGTCGATTACGAGGGCCATGGAATTCTTCCTTTCTGCGCTCTTGAAATAGCGCGGCATTCTGCCGTTGTCTCTCTTATTATTATAACAAATCAAGGTTAATAAAAAAATGGGAATCTTTTGCCCACTCCGCATCTTAGGCGGGTCTTGGCTTTGCGGTAAGTGCGCGCAAAATAAAAGCCCCGGATTCTCCGGGGCTTTTTGTAAATCGGGCAATGCCCTTAATTTTGTAAGTATTAGAACAATGCAAGCACTGACTGTTGTGACTGTGCTGCCAGAGACAGGGATGTAACACCCAACTGCTGTCTGGTCTGCAGAGCCAGAAGGTTCGCACCTTCTTCGTTCTGGTCGGCAACTGTCAGGTCGTCCGCACCGGCTTGCAATGTGTTGATCGTGCTTTCTGTGAAATCACGGCGTGTCTGAATGATGTTCAGGTCGTTTGCAATGGACTGGCCGAATGCACGGACAGAAGACAAAGCGGAACGCACGTCATCAATAGACAGCTGGATGTCTGCTGCAGTGGTGAAGTCACCTTCATCAATGCCCAGGCCCAGTGATGTGAAGTCAACGCCTTCTGTAACCAGTGTATTGTCACGGTCTTCATTGAAGAACGTTTCAAGGTCATCACCGGCAAGCAGGTTCACGCCACGATAGTTCGCGTCTTCAACCAACTGATCGATCTGGTCACGAATGTTGTTGAAGTCACTTTCGAACTGATCAAGGTCAACAGATGTACCAACGAATGTGAAGTTTTCACTTGCAAATTCACCGGCTGCAATTGCTTGGTCAGCTTCACCTGTACCAAAGCCAAAGTTGGTGGTTGCACCAGCTGTGGAGCCAAACTGCAGTTCAACAGAGCCAACGTTGCTGTCAAACTCAAGCTCGATTTGACCTGTTTCAGTATCAAAAGTGGCTGTTAGATCGTCAACGCCTGAGTTGTTGATGCGGTCCAGAACATCCTGAACTGTGTCAGTGTCTGAAACTTCACCAAGAGATGTTGTGACGCCATCAATCGTAATTGAAAGGTCAACATCGCCAGCTGCTGTGATATAGCCTGCACCGTTTGCGCTGCCATCCAAAAGCTGACTGGCTTCGTATTCACCTGATGCTGCAGTGTTGGCAGCGATACCGGATCTTAGAATGTTTCCGGCGATAGCTGTACCACCTTGTTGGTTCAGGCCACCTGCGATGTCCTCGGAGCTGACAACTGTGTCGAGTCCTAAAGCGGCGAAACCAGCGGCTGTAAGGCCGTTAGCTGCGGAAGCTTCAAGACGGATAACAGCGTCTTCTTCAAGAGACTGGATTTGCAATTGGCCACCGGATGTTACGCTAGCGCGTACAACATCGTTAACGGTTGCGTCACTGTTGATTGCGGCAACAATACTGTCGACAGTGTCGCCAGCAGCAATATCAATAGTCAGCGGGCCTGATGTTGTGCCATCAGATTCAACAACTGTAAGGTCGAATGAGTCGGAAGTACCATCAACAATCGTGCCGCCGCCGTTAATGTTGGTCAGGTCTGTGATGCCGGAGAGGTCTTCTGTACCGCGAATGCGGGCGAAGCCTTCCGCTGCACGGATTTCGGACTGGGCCTCAATCGCGACAGATTCTGCCTGGTTAACAAGGTTAGACAAAGCGGTCACACCGGTGTTTGCTTCCTCAATCGTTCTGATGGACTGGCCAATGCCGTCCAGCAAGCGAGAGAGGTCGTTCGCACGGTTGTTCAAGCTTTGTGCTGAGAAAAAGTTTTGTGGATTATCCAGTGCTGAATTCACTTTCAAGCCAGTAGCTAGACGCAGCTGGGTTGAGTCAATGAGACGTTGTGTATTCTGCAATGAAAGTAAGTTACTCCGCAGAGCTGCGGTAAGTACTACATCGGAAGACATAATATTCTCCTTTCCTAGGGTTTAGTGTATGCATCCTGCAATCGCCCAATACTTGGGCTCACCTTTTAATAATATAACATAAAGATGAATGGAGTGTTAATGCTAATTCATCTTTAGTCACACTATAAAAGCTCGTTATGATCATTGATCAAATTCCTTTAAAACAGTTGTAAAACAGAGCTTTGCGAGACGCTCGCCAAGCCCAGTGCCGTTGTTCCCAAAAATTGTCGTGTTTGCGCCGCAAGAAGATTTGCACCTTCTCTGTTCGCATCTGCAACAGTCAGGTCGTCAGAACCCGACAATAGTGTATTGATTGTTTCGCGGGTAAATGTTTGCCGCGTTTTAATGATAGAGAGGTCGCTGACCAACGTGCGGCCATACTCGCGCACTTGGCGGCGGGCTTCGCGTAAGTCGTCTAATATAATCTCGATGTCTGACAGGTCGTTAAAGTCAAACTTTGCAATTCCGAGCGCTTCCACCGTGAACTCTTTACCTTCCGTGCGCAGGTTGTTGTCACGCTCCTCGTTAAAGTCGGTGATCAGGTCTTCGCCGGCCAATAAATTGATGCCGCGATAGTGGGCGTCTTCAACTATTTGGTTGATCTGGGCGACGATTGTATCGAAGTCCTGATGGCGGAAACGTGTGGTCGTGGAGCCTTCCAGAGAGTCCGCGTGGCTGAACAGCTCGGATTGCTCCAGTCTACGGTTGTATATAGCTACGTCTGAAATGCGTCCTGCAAAATTATAGCCGTTATTTGTTCCGTCTTCTCCATCGTGGAATTGCACGCCGCCAGCCACGCCGCCAATGCCTATATCACCGCTGTGACTGGGGAAGCTGCCTGCGCCGCCAGTTGTCACGGATCCCATTTCAACACCGTCCAGATAGCCTCTGAAGCGGTTGTCAGCGGCGCTGTAGGTGAAGGCTGCATGGTATGTTTGTCCTGCGACGATATTGACGCCAATCGCCGCGCTGTTGATGTCGGCGTCTACCCACTGGCCGTCATCTTCACCTGAAACGCGTAAAACGTCTCCATCAAGGTAGATAGTAAAGCCGTTTACGGTTGCACCTTCTTCGTACAAAACCTGTCGGCCTATAACATCGTCGGCGCTGAAGACGAGCTCCACGGTACGTGCTGTTGTGTTGCTGATGTTAATATGGTTTGCGTCGTTGACGCGAACGCGGTCATTGACGCCGTCAAATTGGACGCTGGGAGCTGCGCCGTTGTTATATAGGGCGGCAGCGCCTGCTGTTGCCCCGTTTTGGCGGGATGCCCCTACCGGTGCGCCCGGGGCCGAGCCGTAGTCAACAATAGCACCGCCCGCTTCATTTAATCGGAAATAGCTGTCTGGAAGACCTGCCAGAATCTGGCTGGAAAGGGGGGTGGGGTTGAGTTGGACTTCTTCGGTATACACACCCGGGTCAGTTTGCCCCGAAGTGAGTAATTCTTTTGATTTTGTAGCGACCGCTTCGGCTTGATCTATAAGGTTTTCAATGGCGTCAACGCCTGCAATGGCTTCTTCAATTGTACGTACGCTTTGCCCAACACCGTCAAGCAGGCGCGATAAATCAGCGGCTCTGTTGCTTAAGGCTTGGGCTGAGAAGAAATTTTGCGGTTGATCCAAGGCAGAATTAACGTCCTTGCCGGTGGCAAGGCGTTTGGTAATGGTATCAATTGTGCTCTGTGTCCTTTGCAGACTCAGCAGAGTGCTCTGCAGAGCTCCGGTCAGGACAATATCGCTAACCATAGATTGCGCCTTCTAAAATCCTTTTAGCAAACGCTTTTTTGCTAATTTTATGTCGTAAGTGTCAAAATTCTCAGACACTATTTCCTAAGATTACATTAGCATGGTTAGGTTAACAAATTCTGATAAATTTATTAACAAACAGAATTTTTTGCACATCAAGGAAAAGAATCCTAAAACGACAAAAAACGCCAATCCAGGCGTTTTTTGAATAAGGGGAGGGGCGCACCGAGCGGTTGGGTTCCCGTATAGGGTGGGTAAGGGCATTGCCCGATGCGCCCGAAACTACAAGTTGCAACGTCTCCATTCTGGATCGGTTAAAGTCTGTAGTTATGGGTCCCTTAAAGTTCGGGGTTAGGATGGTGCGGGTAGCTTCCCGAAGCCATTAGGGGCCCAATCTGGTTATTCTTATCTCAGGCTCAGAAGATCCTGTGTCATCTGGTCAACTGTGTTGATCAATCGTGTACCGGCACCGAAAGCGCGCTGGGATACGATCAGCCTTGCAAATTCATCGGCCAGATCCACGTTGGACGCTTCCAGCGAGGACGGTTCGATAAATCCGGCACCACCTTCTCCCGGAAGACGCAGGTTCTCTTCACCTGATGCATCTGACTCTGAGAAGGCTGTCCCTGATCTTTCCGTCAGCCCGTTCGGGTTGGCGAATGTAATCAGCGGGATTTGGTACAGGTCGGCGGATGCACCGTTCGAGAAACGGGCGACAATGCGGCCGTCCTGTGTGATGTCCACGCCTGTTCTCAAGCCCAGCTCGGCACCGTTCTGATCAGTAAAGATGACGTTGAAGTCACCGGCAAACTGGCTGAAGCGCTCGATATCGATGTCGATATTCTGCGGGTTTGAACCGTTGCCGAAATCAATCTGTGTCAGGTTGATGTCGATATTGCCGTCAGCATCGGGGATGGCGTTCAATGAGCCGTCACCGTTAAAGTTCAGTAAGCCACGGCTTTCAGTCGTTCCGTCCGGTTTCAGGATATCCATTTGATACCAGCCTCTGGAATTGTACTGAGAGTCGCCCGGCAGGAACTGGAATGCCGGATAGTCACCGGTGCTGTATGGCGGTGAGTCTGTCGGGTCACCGTTGTTA
>JAESRE010000074.1 GCA_016764775.1 Alphaproteobacteria bacterium | reverse complement strand
TTTAAAGCATAGGACGGTGAATATTTTTTTGCTAAACTCTTGATGACATACACAAAGCGGGAGAGCTAAAGCGTGGAATTATCGGTTGTCGTTCCTTGTTATAACGAAGATGAAAGCGTCGAAGAATTACACCGTCGTGTCACGGCGGCCTGTAAGGATAGCGGCGTAAAGACATATGAAATCGTGCTTGTTAATGACGGGTCGAGCGACGGAACGCTGGCAAAAATGAAGGCCATGGTCGAAGCGGACCCGCATCTGGTCATTGTCGATCTTTCCCGCAACCATGGTCACCAACTGGCTCTGACAGCAGGGTTGGCGCATGCCCAGGGTGATCATATCCTGATTATGGATGCGGATTTGCAAGACCCGCCCGAGCTGCTTCCCGATATGCTGGCCCGTGCTCATGACGGCATTGACGTCGTTTATGGCGAGCGTGTGAAACGTGAAGGTGAGACTTGGTTCAAGCTCGTTATGGCCAAGCTGTTTTACAAAACCCTGTCCTATATGTCCGATGTCGAAATTCCAGAGAACGTCGGAGACTTCCGTCTCATCTCCCGCCGCGTATTGGATGAATTGCTCGCCATGCCGGAGCGCCAGCGCTTCATTCGCGGAATGATCGCGTGGGTCGGGTTTAAGCAGGAAGCCTTCCCGTATGAACGCAAAGCACGCTTCGCAGGTACGACGAAATATCCGTTCTGGAAGCTCGTCCATTTCGCATTTGATGCGATTAGCAGCTTTTCTATCCGCCCTCTACGCATCGCGATCCCGTTTGCATTCTCAGCGGCGGTTTTGGCGGGTGGTTTAGGTATATATGCGATCCTCGCCTATTTTCTCGGCGGTACGGCGTCTGGTTGGGCATCACTGGCGACCATCATAACCTTCTTCAGTGCGCTGCAATTAATCTGTATCGGCCTGATCGGTGAGTATATCGGTCGTACCTATATTCAGGTGAAAGGGCGTCCGCTCTTTATCGTGCGCAAGGTCTTCAGAGGCAGTGAAGCGGGGTAAATCATGGACCCCGAACACTACATCAACACGGCACGGTTGCAAAAAGACCATTGGTGGTATGAAGCCCGCCGCATCATTTTCGCCGACATAATCAAGGGCCTGAAATTACCTGCAGATGCCAAAATTCTGGAAGCGGGCTGCGGGCCGGGTGCCAATCTGGAAATGTTGCAAAAATTCGGGCAAGTCAGCGGTTTCGACCCTGATGAATTCGCGGCAAACCACGCAACACAAGTTTCGGGGCTGGATATCAAGCAAGGGGATTTGCCAGATAACTGCCCGTTTGGCGGGCCGTTCGATCTGGTTGGCTCATTTGATGTGGTCGAACATATTGACGATGATGTCGGATCGGTCAAAGCCCTTGCCGATGTTACCAAAGACGGGGGGCATCTCTTGTTTAGCGTGCCGGCATATCAATGGATGTGGTCGCATCATGATGAAATCAATCACCACAAGCGTCGTTACACCGTGCCTCGCCTGAAAAAGGTTTTAGAGGGCGCAGGGCTGGAGGTAGTGAAAATCTCTTACATCAATATGTGGCTTTTTCCGCTGGCCGTGACCGTGAGGTTTTTGAAAAAGCTTCTGGGTAAAGACAATGAGAGCGACGTGAAGCTGCCATCGCCGTTTGTGAACAAAACTTTGAAGAACATTTTCGCAAGCGAGCGCGCATTTCTCAAGACAAGCGGTATGCCGTTCGGCTTGTCGGTCGTAGCGTTGTGCAAGAAACGGGAGGCAGCGTGATCCGCCAGTTTGCCGTATTTTTGACCGTTGGCCTTGCCAATACAATTGCCGCACTGGCCGTTATCCTCATTCTCTCAGAGTTGCTGCATGTGCATTATGTGCTCGCCAACGCACTGGGATATGCATTCGGCTTGGCTCTGGGGTTTACATTGCACCGGAATATAACGTTCAAGCAGCAATCCGATCCTGAGAAACGGCAAGCCGAGATGTTTAAATTCCTTGTCGTTTTCGGCGTGGCCTATATGATTCAACTTATGGCTTTGGTGGTTCTCGTCAGAAGCATCGGGCTGGCTGATGAATATGCGCAAGTTGTGGCCATCGGTGTATACGCAATCGTGAATTTTGCCGGAAACCGCGTATTCACGTTTCGCAAAGATTTAAAGGACGTGTCATGAAAAAGATTGTTATCACAGGCGGAGCAGGCTTTATCGGCTCCCACATCGTCGATCATTTCGTCGAACAATACCCGGATGCGCAGATCACCGTGCTGGATAAAATGACCTATGCGGCCGATATCCAGAACATCCTGCACCATATTGAAAACAAGCGTATCAAGCTGTGCGTTCATGATGTCCGTAACCTTGATAAATGTCTGGAGACGCTGGATGGCGCCGACTTGCTGATCCATGCGGCCGCCGAAAGCCATGTCGACAATTCCTTCGGCAACTCGCTCGAGTTTTCCAAAACGAATGTTTTGGGTACGCATGCATTGATGGAAGCGGCTCTGAAAGCCAGCGTGCCGCGTATCCTACATATCAGTACGGACGAAGTTTACGGTGAAATTCTTGAGGGGCGCGTGGATGAAAGTGCCCGCCTGCAGCCTACGAACCCGTATTCAGCCAGCAAGGCCGCCGCCGATATGATTATCAGCGGTTATCGTCAGTCCTTTAACCTGCCTGTTATAACGGTGCGTTCGAATAACATCTTTGGTGTCCGCCAATTCCCTGAGAAAATTCTGCCTAAATTCCTCATGCTGATGATGACGGGCCAGAAGCTGACCATTCACGGTACAGGTGAAAACAAGCGTCATTTCCTCGCGGCACAGGATTTATGTGCGGCACTGGATCTGCTGGTCCAGAAGGGCGAAATCGGCGAGATTTATAACATCGGGACAACCGATGAGTATAAGAATATCGAAGTCGCCCATATGATTTGCGACATCTTCGGCAAGGACCCCGAAGAATTCATTACATACATTGAAGACCGCCCGTTCAACGATGCTCGCTATGCTATCTCTTGGGACCCGATCACGGCTTTGGGGTGGGCGCCTAAACATTTCCTCAAGGACGAGTTGGGGAATCTCGCACGCTGGTATGCGGAAAATTTCGAACGTTACGCCGAAGAAGGGCAAAGTAAGGTTCAGCAGCCGAAAGCAGCGTAGGCATGTCCACGATCATTATCGGAAAGAACAGCTTCCTTGCCACGCATTTGAACAAGCGTGACGGTGCAGTTGAATGGGAATTCCTTACCCACAGCGAAGCGCTGGACCGGCCGAACGATCTCAAAGACGCCAAAATCATTGTAAACTGCGCCTTTCACCCGGACCTTCACACCGATCCTTATGAGGTCGATAAGGATTGCGATTTTGCGATTGCCAGTTTGATCCAGAATAGCGGTACACACTATGTGATGATGAGTTCGCGTATGGTCTACGGGCCGGCACCGTTTGATCTTGTTTTGAGAGAAGACGCCCCGCTGGAGCCGGATACGCAATACGGCAAGAACAAGCTGAAAATTGAGCAGGCTTTACAAGGCGTATTGCCTGATAAGCATCTGACTATTTTGCGGATGAGCAATATTTTTGGTTTTGAGCCAAACCGTTCGAGCTTTTTTGGTCACATGATCACCGCCCTTAAAAACGAGGGTGAAATTCGTTTTGATATAGCACCGGACTCCCAACGTGACTTTCTGTCGGTATGGGCATGGGCGGATCATGTGGACAGGATATTACGGGCTCCGGAAGGCGGGGTTTACAATATCGGTTCCGGTTTCGGGACATCGCCGCAGGAACTGGCTGATATATTGATCAAACACGCCGGAGGTGGCAAGGTGGTATATACGGACAAACGCGTAGACGGGCAGTTTGTTCTGGATGTGAGGAAAGGTATGCGGACATTCGGCCTCACGCCTTATACGCAAATGGATCTGTTGACCGATGTAGAGAAGGTTGCGGAACTCAGTATGGAAAATCAGATAAATAAATAAGCTTCTTTATATTTACAGCGCGCTATATTACAAAGATAATCAAATAATTAAGTATTAAAATGACAGCTCTAAACCCTGAATTACATATTTTACTTGTTAACCCGATCGACAGTTCTCGCAAAATGCTGGAGAGCGTCCTTCGGTTGTCAGGTTACAAGCAGATTTCAACCGCCTATGAATCCTTCGACGCTTTTCGCAAATTCAAGGAAGAAGAAATAGATGTGGTTATTGCGGCGCTGACTGACGGCGCCAGTGATGTTATCGACCTTACACGTAAAATACGCCAAGACGCCGCGTCCCCGAACCCTGTGGTGCCTGTGGTTGCCGTATGCGGGCCGCAAGGCATGCATTTGCTGGACCGTGCGCGGGAAGTCGGCATTACGGAGATGATAAAAGCGCCGTACCGCGTGGAGGACGTGGCAACACGCTTGAATTTCGTCGCCGGCCTACAGCAGCAGATGCTGGAAAATTACGCCCAGCCGCAAGAAGCCCCGCAGATCGAAGACAAAGTCGATGAGCCTCATTGGCCTGACGAGGATGAGTCACACAAGCTTACGGATGTTCTGCTGGAACACTATCTGAAGCACCATGAAATCGTTCTATCAAAGCTGCAATTCGCGCAAACGGCGACCAAAAACTGTATTGAAGAAGTCAGACAGGTCCATCAACGCATGAAAGAGCTGGATAAGGGTAGTCTCGAAGGGTTCAAAGACTTCGATACCATGTGGCAGGAAATCATCGGCCTGTTCATAGAAGGTGGTGTGTCTCAGGAAGAGTTATTCGAGATAGAAAAGATCATCACTACAATTCCGAAAGATATTAAAAAGCATTACGACGAGCTGACTCAGGAAGATAAAGAGTTCATGTCGCTTGTCCAAAGCCTGAATACAAGTGCGTATCACAAAGCCAGAGCGCGCGTGGCCGAGTTGCAGGCACAACCAAGCCCGTATAACGGAAAAACGTCAACCGACTTCCCGCCGCCTAAAAAACCGGCCACGGTTATGCCTTGGTATGGCGATGATGACGACGATGATGGTGATGAATTACAAAAATCGAATTTGGGTGAAGGCGAGGCGATCATCTACAAAGCGAATAAGGTCAAAAAAACCGATTAAGAATATTTATCGATTGCAATCGCAACGACCTTTTTAAGTTCTTCCGCTTTCTCGCTACTGTCACTTCTTAACTGTTGTTCATAGGTCACCCACATCACATCGATATGGGCCTGCACAATGACGTGATGCTCTTCACGCTCAATATCGATGTCTTCACAAAATTCACGCAAAGACAGCCCGAAATGCGTCATCAGGTCATGGTCGTACATGGACGTTAAGTCTTTGACGTTGTTTGAGTAATTATAAATTTTCTCAATCCATTGTTCAGCGTTCTGCTTGCCGTCCTTTTTAAAAGCTTTCCAGCTTTCGGATAGCTTTTCGAGAACGTCTCGAACCTCGTCGGTATATTCTTCTTCTTTGTCGTCAATATGCGCTTGCGCTTTCTTGACCGTCTTAGGGTCAATGACCCCCGCAGGACCGTGAACGGGCAGACCGGCCTTAAGGCGCAGTCGGTTGATGCGGTGATACATTTCGACTTTATCTGAATTAGTTTTGTTCATGATTGTTCTTTATATCCTGCGGTTTGTTGACGCGTTTATCCTTACCTTCGAACGGACGTTTCTGTCTGCGGCGGTCCGGTCCGAAGAAGCTCTGATTCTTCACATACGGTCTGGGGTTGTTGATCACATACTGTATGCGGCGGGCGAGCTCTCCTGCTGAAATCGGCTTAACCACAACCTCGTTCGCGCCGAGATCGCGGCTTTCCTTAACAAGTGTTTCCGAAGTATAAGCGCTACAGACGATCACTGGCAAAAAGCGGATGCTGTCGCTTTTATGAGTGCGAATAGCTTTAAGCAATTGCCGCCCGTCCATTTCAGGCATCAGCCAGTCCAGAATCACGACATCAATATTGTTATCGTTCTCAAACTGGTTCATTGACTGGATTTTAGTGAGAGCGGTTTTCCCGTGCTCGGCGGTCACCACCTTGCCCACGCCCATCTCCCGCAAACATGTTGCGACCAGTGCCGCAATAAAGGGAAAGTCCTCAACAATTAAAACTTTAAAGTCTCCCAGATCCAACTGGCTTGTCGCCTGTGACTCTGAAGTATCTTTTGCCCCGGTTTTCGGCTCTTTTTCCGTCTCTGCGTCTGTCTGCGGCTCGTCTTCTGTCATATGTTTGAAATGTAAGCGTTAATTTAGAAATTACTGTAAGATATTCTTCCTAATAGTTAAAGGCGATTGGACATCTTTCTATTGTTTGTTATATCTCGCTAAAGAACAAAGGAAATTTTGCATATGTTGAAAAAAACCGCACTTCACGATCTTCACGTAAAACTCGGCGCAAAAATGGGCGAATTCGCTGGCTATGATATGCCGCTTTATTACGGTGAAGGCGTCATCAAGGAACATGAATGGGTGAGATCATCCTGCGGTTTATTCGACGTATCACATATGGGTCAGGCCTCTTTAACGGGCGAAGGATCCTTGGCGCTGGTGCAGAAACTGACCCCGTCCGCTTTTGCGAAACTCGGTGAAAACCGCACGAAATATACAGTGCTGTTAAACGAGCAGGGCGGCATTATCGATGATTTGATGATCACAAGAACGGGTGACGAAGAATTCCACATGGTCCTGAATGCGGGCTGTAAGGATAAGGACCTGAAATGGATCGAATCCCATGTCAGTGGCGATGTGAAGCTTAAATACTATGATGACTGGGCTTTGCTCGCACTTCAGGGGCAAAAAGCCGAAGAAGTCATCCGCGATGTTCTGGGTATCGAGCTGAAAGACATGCCGTATATGAGCCTGTGGTATCAGGACTATGAAATGTTCATCTCCCGTCTTGGCTATACGGGCGAAGACGGTTTCGAGATTGCTGTCAGCAACGAAAACGCGCCTGCACTGGCCGAAAAACTGGTGGGGCATGATGCGGTGAAACCGATCGGCCTGGCCGCGCGTGACTCTTTGCGTCTTGAAATGGGCTACGCCCTCTACGGCCACGACATCAACGCCGAAACCTCACCTGTGGATGCCAATATGACATGGCTGATCAGCAAAAGCTCGGAAGGCTATTTTGGGTATGAACGCGTGCATAAGGACCTGTCCGAAGGCGTAGACCGCAAACTGGTAGGTTTTAAATTGATCGACCGCGGCGTCGCCCGTGAAGGTGCGGAAATCCGTGACGCAGATGATAAGGTTATCGGTGAATTGACTTCGGGCGGGCACTCCCCGACTCTGAAAGCTTCGATCGGAATGGGCTATGTCGATACGGATTATATGCGCAGCGGTACGAAAGTCTTTATCAACGTGCGCGGCAAAAATCTGCAAGCCGTCGTCAGTGACTTACCGTTCATTCCCGCGAAGACAAAGTCGCAAAAGAAAAACGCTGCCTGATCATAGGATTTTATGGACCTTGAATTTATCAAAATCGAGTACGTCTTAGGTCCGTTCATATACATACTGCTGATCTATCTAGCCGTGCTTCTGCATGAATGCGGCCATTATATCGCCGCGCGGATATTCGGTATGCCGATAAAGGAAGTCGTGATCGGACGCGGTCGCACGCTGAAATGGTGGATCGGCAAAGACGGAACACGGTTTTCCTTCCGCCTCTGGCCGCTGGGCGCATATGTGCATTTGCTGGGTGCCGAAGAAGCCGACCATTCCAAAGCCTACGCATTGCAGCCTTACTGGAAGCGTATGACAACAACACTGGCCGGACCGTTTATAAATATCGCCGTTCTGCCCTTTTTGTTTTTCGCTTTTTATCTCGCATTCGGTCAACCATCCGCCCATGCGGTGTTGGTGGGTGTGGAGGAGGGAATGCCCGCTGAGGAGGCCGGATTTGAACCATGGGACGAATTCCTCTCCGTGAACGGTATCCCCGTCACCAACTATCTGGATATGCAACGCCATGCCTATTCGCTCGGCCCTGTCGAGGCGACGTACAAAATTCGCCGTGGCGATGAAATAAAAGAAATTACCTTTACCCCCGGCTGGGATTCCTACATGGATGATGAAGGGATATTGCGGGAACACACACGCTTTGGTGTGACATGGTATCACCGCCCATACCAGTTGGCGGTTTTTGAAAAGATAGCCGGTGTCGATGTCTCTGAAGACCCCGACCGTGCGCTGGAGCTAATCAACCGCTATATGGGGCAAGAGGTCACCGTCGTTTTGAAAGGCCAGCAAGGGCGCTCACACGCATTCAAGGTGCGGCTGTCCGAAGAGGCCAACAAACATCTCAATGACCCCGATCACCGCTATTACGAGGAGGTTTTTCTCGGCAAGACCAAGGGCAATTACTATCAGGAACAACCCGTCGGTAAATACGCGCTCGAGGCATTTATGAAGAGTGCCGATCTGATCAAGATTGTAGCTGTCTTGCCGTTCCAGCTTTTACCGATCGATGCCTCCGCATTGAAAGACCAGCATGCGGTGGCCCATATCGACACGGTCTGGCTGAACCGGTTTTACAATCTCATCTATCTATTTGCGACGGCGAGCGTAGCGGTGGCCTTGATCAATATGCTGCCTTTGCCGGGTACGGATGGCGGACAGTTTCTGGTTCAAATGCTTGAACACATCAAAAAAGAAAAGCTCACACGGCGCACGAAAGCACGGATATTCGGTCTCGCGTTCTTTGTGCTGTATATGAGCATTCTGTTTTCAAATCTGGATAATTTACCCGCCTACGTTGACAGCCGCGTGAAAAAAGTTCAGGAATTTATAAATCCCAACCAAGAAGACGAATAAGGAAGATCAGGGCTATGGCCGAAACAAAATATACGGAAGATCACGAAGCGGTTTATGTTGATGGCGATGTTGCATGGGTAGGCATTACCCCGTATGCGCAGGAAGCTCTGGGCGACCTGGTGTTTGTCGAACTCCCCGAGGTCGGAAAGTCATTAAGCAAGGGCGATGAATTCGCCGTTGTCGAATCCGTGAAAACGGCTGCCGAAGTTTACTCTCCCGTTGACGGTGAAGTTGTCGAAGCCAACGACAACATGCCCGATGATCTCGAGTTGATCACCAAATCTCTGGCCGATGGTGGCTGGATTGCCAAGATCAAGATGAGCGATGCCTCACAGCTTGACGGCCTGATGGACGAAGCCGCGTATCAGGACTATCTGAAGACTCTTGATTAGGACTTGGTGGAAAAACCAATATCCATGAGCATTTCAGGCTGGTTTTTTGACTCGAAACCGCCTAAATAAGGGAAATGCGTTACTTACCTCAGACACAGAAATCTCGCGACGAGATGCTCAAAGTCGTTGGAGCGAATTCGATCGACGACTTGTATGTTGATGTTCCCAAAGCCGCGTTTATCGATGGCAAAGCCAATCTGCCCGACCATCAGGGCGAACTGGCGGTCGAGCGATATCTCGGCGCTTACGCCAATCAGAATCATGCTGCGCCTGACGGTCCGTTCTTCCTCGGCGCCGGTGCGTATTACCACCATGTCCCCGCGACGGTGGATTACATCATCCAGCGCTCGGAATTCCTGACCGCTTATACACCGTACCAGCCGGAAATCGCGCAAGGCACGTTGCAGATGATTTTCGAATTCCAGACCTTCATTGCACAATTGACGGGTCAGGAAATCGCCAACGCCTCGATGTATGACGGCGCCACCGCAACAACCGAAGCGGCACTGATGGCGATGCGTATCACCAAACGCAAGAAGATCGTGATCGGTAACGCCATCCACCCCGACTACCGCGAAGTGTTGCAATCCTATATGTGGAACTTCGACGGCGAAGTGGAAATCACTGACGGTGAACCGGATGAAACAACGGCCTGCGTGATTATCCAGTCCCCCGACTTTTACGGCGCGCCGCATAAATACGATTCGTTGCGTAAAAAATGCGACGAGACGGGCGCACTGCTCGTTGTTGTCGTGACAGAGATCGTTTCTCTCGGCCTGCTGCCAGCACCTGTCGAAGCCGACATTGTGTGCGGTGAGGGCCAGAGCGTCGGTTTGCCGATGTCTTACGGCGGTCCGTATCTTGGTTTCTTTGCGTGCCGCGAAAAATTTGTCCGCCAAATGCCCGGCCGTCTATGCGGTATCAGCGAAGATGCGGACGGCAAACGCGCGTTCGTGCTGACGCTGAATACGCGTGAACAACATATCCGCCGTGACAAGGCGACATCGAATATCTGTACCAACCAGGGCCTGTGTGCCCTTGCGTTCACGGTGCATATGAGCTTGCTCGGTGAAGACGGTTTCAAACGCCTCGCAACGCTCAATCACGAAGCGGCTTGCAAAACGGCGGATGCGTTGACTTCAATCGACGGGGTAGAGCTTGTCACCGAAAACTTCTTCAACGAATTCACGATTGAATTGCCGACACAATCAAAAGAGGTTGTTGAAGTGCTGGCCGCGAAAGGCATCATCGGCGGCCTTGCTGCCGATGACAACAAACTGCTCGTCGCCGCAACCGAAGTGACGACCGATGAAGACATCGACGCATTCAAAGCCGCCTTGCAAGAGGTGTTGTCAGAGGTGTTATCATGAGTGCAGAAAGTAAGATTGTAGAAATGATGGAAGAAGATCATAAGCCTGAACATGATGGCGACCGTGGATTGCACTATGAAGAGAATCTGCTCTGGGAAAAGGAGCATAGTGATTCCTCCGGTGTGGATTTGCCTGAGCCTGCCGGTTTGAAATCCCGCACAGGTGTTGCTGAGCGCGGCAATATCGGCCTGCCGCAGGTATCCGAACCGCAAGCGCTGCGCCACTTTGTCCGTATGAGCACGTGGAACTACTCCATCGACCATGGGTTCTTCCCGCTCGGGTCATGCACCATGAAGCACAATCCGCGCCTGAACGAGAAAATCGCACGCCATCCCAAATTCGCGCATATCCACCCGATGCAGCCCGAAAGCACGGTGCAGGGCGCGCTGGGCCTGATCTATGAATTGCAGGAATGGCTGGCTGAGCTGACCAATCTCCCTGGTGTCTGTCTGTCCCCCGCTGCGGGGGCGCATGGCGAGCTTGCGGGTATGATGACGATCCGCCGTGCCCATGAGCAAAAGGGCGAGATCAAGAAACGTAAAATCGTCCTCACGCCTGACTCCTCGCACGGTACAAACCCGGCCACGGCTGTAACTTGCGGTTTCGAAGTGCGCAATATGCCCACGAAAGAAACAGGCATCCTGACCGTCGAGGCTTTCAAGGAAGCGCTATACAAAACCGATCCTGACGGCGCCGACGTTGCGGGGATGATGGTGACCAACCCGAATACCTGCGGCCTGTTCGAAAAGGACATTATCGAGATTGCCAACCTGCTGCATAAGGCTGGTGGCTATTTCTACATGGATGGTGCGAACTTCAACGCACTGGTCGGGAAAATCCGCCCCGGTGATTTCGGCGTGGATGTCATGCACATCAACCTGCACAAAACATTCTCCACACCCCATGGCGGCGGGGGTCCGGGTTCAGGCCCGATCTGCTGTACGGATGAATTGGCGCAATTCATGCCCGTGCCGACCGTCGTGAAAATCGGTGATATGTACAAACTGGAAACCATTGAAGACCGTCCCGAAAGCGTTGGCCGTCTGAAAGGGTATCAGGGTCAGTTCGGCATGCATGTGCGTGCGTTGTCCTACATGCTGTCCCACGGTGCGGACGGCCTTAAACGCGTGTCCGAAGATGCGGTGCTGAACGCGAACTACATCCTGCGACAGCTCGAAGGCGATTACTACGCGCCGTACGCCGATCAAGGGCCGTGTATGCACGAAGCATTGCTGACAGACAAACATCAAAAAGAACACGGTGTGCAAACGCTGGATATCGCAAAGGCGCTGATTGAAAAAGGCTTCCACCCGATGACGGTGTACTTCCCGCTGGTGTTGCCGGGTACGATGCTGATCGAACCGACGGAAACCGAAAGTAAGGATTCGCTCGACCGCTTTATTACTGTGATGAAAGACATCGCTAATGAAGCCGAAACGAACGAGAACGCCGCCGATCACTTCCACAGCTTCCCGCACTCCTCGCCGCGCCGCAGGCTCGATGAGGTCAAGGCTGCCCGTAATCCGCAACTGCGCTGGAAACCCGCTTAAGCATTTTCCCGAAGGGTTTTTGATCTTTTGTCCGTATAATCATTATATTTTACGGGGAGAGATACTGATGCGCATTTTCGCAATTTGCTTTTTATTTCTCATTTTTACAGCACCACAAGCCTTGGCTCTGGAGGGGCGCTCGCTGGATCATGATGGTCATAAGCGCTTGTTCTATGTTTACGTACCTGAACAGGCCAAAGGCCAAGCCGATATTCCGACAGTGCTTGTTTTTCATGGCGGCGGCGGCAGTGCCGAAGGCATGGCCGACATGGTGCGCATGGAGAAAACAGCCGACAAATACGGCTTTATGGTTGTGTACCCCGAAGGCATAGGCAGCAAACTCGGTAAATTTCATACATGGAATGCGGGGAAATGTTGTGCCAAAGCGACCGAAGAAAATATCGATGACGTCGGCTTTGTTTCAAAAATGATCGACCAACTGGTTACGAATGACAATGCCGACCCGAAACGGGTATATGCGACGGGCCATTCCAATGGCGGAATGATCAGCTATCGTCTGGCCTGCGAGTTGTCGGATAAAATTGCGGCGATCGCCCCCAATGGCGGACAGGATCAAAAACGCGAAACCTGTCCTCTTACGCGCCCTGTGCCTGTCCTGCACATTCATGGCAAAGCCGATAATTGCGCGCCATATGAAGGAGGAGACCAATGCGGTGGATGCTTTGAAAGTCTTTTCAAATCTATCGGCCTACCGTTCAAGCAAGAGCGTCGTTCATGCGAACCTGTTGAAGACATGACGGCGCAATGGGCCGGTTTTAATGGCTGCGCGGCGCAAACTGTACAAAGCTTTCAAAAAGGGGATGTGGCCTGCAATAGCTATACGGAATGCGATGGCAATGCGGAGGTGACTTTATGCGCCGTTGAAAACGCAGGCCATTCATGGCCGGGACAGGAAGGTGTGATCAAACCATGCGAGCGTAGACCGAATGGTCGCATCTGCAGCGCGTGGCAAGAAAACCGTGGTCCCGTCAATACCGACATTTCAGCCAACGAATTTATCTGGCAGTTTTTCGCCAAACACAAAATCCGGTAAACGACCGCTACTCGCTATCGTTATCCTTTTTCTGGATTTTATCGATCATATCCGTCGTGGTTTGACCGCTTGAAGATGGCTCTTTTTCATCGCCCGCTGCCGGTTCCGTGTCTGCGGCGTCTGTCTCGGCGGGCTCGGCTTCAGCGTTTTCACCACTCGTAGGTTCAGGAGCGGCAGCATCGATTTCCTCTGCGGACTGATCGTTGG
>JAESRE010000073.1 GCA_016764775.1 Alphaproteobacteria bacterium | reverse complement strand
CCAAGGCTGCTATCGGGATCGTGCCACAGGAAATCAATTTTGACGCATTCTTTTCGCCTGCCCACTTGCTGGATTTGATGGCGGGGCTTTACGGCGTGCCGAAAGATCAGCGCCGTACCATGGAATTGTTGGAAATGGTCGGGCTGGAAGATAAAGCCGATGCCTATACCAGAAGCCTTTCGGGCGGCATGAAACGCCGTTTGATGATTGCCAAGGCGATGGTGCATTCCCCGCCTATTCTGGTTCTCGATGAGCCGACCGCCGGTGTGGATGTCGAACTTCGCAAGCAGCTCTGGAAAAACGTACGGGCGTTGAACAAGCAGGGCGTCACCATTTTGCTGACAACCCATTATCTTGAGGAAGCCGAAGAGCTGTGCGACCAGATTGCCATTATCAACCACGGTAAAGTGATTGCAGATGAGCCGACGGAGAATATCCTCGCCCGTATCGACAGTAAGGAAATCCGTTTCCGTCTGGACCGTGAGTTTGACGCTGTGCCTGCCGAATTGGAGAAATTCGAAGCCGTGAAGGAAGGGCGTCGCACCGTCTATATCCGCTACACACCTCAAGAACAGGCAATTGGCGAGATTATCGAAGCCATTCAGAAATCAGGATACGGTATTGCCGATATCACCACGGATGACAGTGATCTGGAAGACGTGTTCATTCAATTGACGAAGTAATCATTCTCGGAAGAGCAGTGCTTGACTTTAGGCGGGCTGACGGTGTTAATGCCCGTACGCTTTTTTTGTGCTAAATTAAGGCTAAGCGCCCGTAGCTCAGGGGATAGAGCACTGGTTTCCGGAGCCAGGAGTCGGAGGTTCGAATCCTCCCGGGCGCGCCATTCTTCTATATATCCTTAAATCTTCAGCGTTGCTCGTCGCTTACGTAGAAATTGTCTACGCTGCGCTTCTCGCGCCTTGTATATTTAAGGATATATAGAAGAAAAGTGTTTTGAGCTTCGAACCCGGTTCGACAATAAGCTTAGCGAGCGAATGTGAGCTTAGCGGTTGCAACTTTGTGAGGGGCTTTAGACCCGATACAAAGAAATCCTCCCGGGCGCGCCATTCTTATTATCTGAAAATATTATCGGTCTGTAGACAAAAGGTCGAATTGCTCGAGTGCTTTGGTCTGGCGTTTTTCGAGTTTTTTGGCGTCGAAGTCCTGAATGAGTTCATTGAAAACGCGGTACCAGTTGATTTGCGCGTCTAAATGGATGAATACGGAGCCGAGACCCAAGGCTGCGCGGTCCATAAAGACAAATTCACGTGGCACGGCGATGCCGCCGCGTTCTTTGCCAAGCTCACGCAGTTTCTTATGGACTTTTTCGGCGGTTTCGCGGCCGTAAATCGCTCCTTCGGCATGTCCGATCGAGCGGACTTTATCGTCCATAATCGGGCCATACAGGAATTCAGCCCATATGTTCAGCGTATCAATTTGGTCATTTGAAAGGTCTTTAAAGCCCCATGTTTCGTAAGCGTGCACGGCCAGTTCCCTGTCGTCCTTCATAAGGGCGTGGTACAGGTCGATAACGCCGCCGACAAAGCTTGGCGGGAAAACACGTACACATCCGAAGTCGAGCAGGTTAATGCTCAAATCATCACGAACGGTGTAATTGCCGAGATGCGGGTCGCCGTGGATGGTGCCGTAATAATATAGCGGTACATACCATGCGCGGAACATATTCATGGCGACGGCATTGCGTTCTTCCTGCGGCGCATCTTTGTAGTTGAGGATTTTTTCGCCGTCTAGCCATGTGCTGGTCAGCAGTCTGTCCGTGGACAAATCGTCGACGACTTCAGGGACGTGGACGCCTTTTTCATCCTTCAGCATGTGGCTATAGAGTTTGCAGTGTTTGGCTTCGCGCTTGTAATCCAGCTCTTCTCTCAGACGTTCGGCCAGTTCGGCGTGAATTTGTTCCGTGCGGATGGCCTTGTCGTAGCGTTCGTAGATGTTGAAGATAATTTTTAGCTGGTGCAGGTCGGTATCGATTGCGCTCTGCATGTCAGGGTATTGGAGTTTGCAGGCCAGTAATCGGCCATCTTTGGCTAATGCCTTGTGAACCTGACCTAAACTGGCTGCGGCTGAGGCTTCTTTTTCGAAGTTGTCGAACAAGCCTTCCCAGCCCGGTCCGAGCTCGTTTTTCATGCGGCGGCGTACGAACGGCCATCCCATAGGTGGGGCATCCGACTGTAATTGCCGCAACTCATCAGCGTATTCCTTAGGCAGCGCTTCGGGGATAGTGGCCAGAATCTGGCCGACTTTCATCAACGGGCCTTTGAGATTGCCAAGCGCGGTGGTGAGTGCACGTGCATGATCGTTACGGTCGATTTTTAATCCCAAAAATCTTTCACCGGCAAGTTTGGTTGCCAGACCTGCCATAGTGCCTGAAACACGACCGTAGCGGGCGATGCGCCCACCCATCGTGTTTTCTTTATACTTTTCGTCCTCACTCATGCTCTATAGATGTGGCGGTTTTGGGTGGAAAGTCTAGCAAAAAACACGGATAATAGAAAAATGAACAAGCAAAATGTGACGGAACTTCGCGACGAGATCATTGCTGCTGCATTACCGCATGTTCCTTTTGAGGGCTGGAGCTGGAAAACCGTTGAAAGGGCTGCTGAAGATGCGGGCCATACTCCGGCGGTTGCCCGTGCTGTTTTTCCGGGACGTATGAATGACGTTCTGGGTGCCTTTTCCGACTGGGCAGACAGGCTGATGCTCGCCGATCTTGAAACTATTCACCCTGAAGATTTACGCATTCGCGACCGTATTCGTACGGCGTTGCTGACACGTTACCGTTTATTGAACGAGCATAAAGAAGCCGTGCGCCATAGCGTGCAGTATTTTATGCGCCCTCTTAAAAAGCCGACAGGGGCCAAGCTTGTCTGGCGGACGGCGGATAAGATATGGGACTGGGCCGGTGACACCTCACAGGATTACAACCGTTACACCAAGCGGGGGTTGCTATCGGGAATTATTGTATCGACCACATTTGTCTGGATGAATGATGATTCAGAAGCTATGGACAATACAAAAGCCTTTCTGGACAGGCGTATCGAAAATGTGATGCAATTTGGAAAAATAATAAACAAAATCAAGAAGGCCTCATAATATCATGCGCTTACACGTCCTTATTTCAGCTTTTGCATTGAGTTCACTGTTGTTAACCGTACCAACGCAGGCACGCGCCAATTGGGTCGACTTTTTCTTCCCGATGCTTAAGGACACTTCGGAAGACCCATCCAATACATTGCGGGCGCCGTTCGCCGAACCCGAAGATGCACCTGCAGAGGGTGAGGGTGGCGAAAGCTCCGGCGGAGAGGCTGCTGCGATGAGTCAGCAAAACCCGAGTAACCAGACGGTCGCGCTTCATCTCTCTCACCGTTCCGATAAGGAGATTGCGCAATGGGTCACGACAGCCGTATCGGAAGCCATAACATTTACGGATCCTGACCCTGCTGCCGAAATGGAAGAGCATAAAGCCAACTTCGACCCGAACGGGTGGAGGGAGTTTGAAAAGTTTCTCAATGACACCAGCATCATCAAGGTAGTGCAGAGCGACCGTTACCAGTTGCGGAGCTTTGTTAAAGGTGTGCCGTTATTGCTGAACGAAGGTGCCGTATCAAAGCGTTATCGCTGGCTGTACGAGGTGAATGCGGATATCAGCTATCTAGACCGCAATGTCAGCGACTACAAGGACGTGGTCCCTCAAAACCGTACGCTCAAAATTCTCGTTCAAATCGGGCGGAGTAAAAACGCCGACAATGAAATCGGTTTGCTGATCGAGCGGTGGGACGGCAAGGTTGTTAGATCCGAGTAAGTACGGTTACGGTTGGTAACTTGGGATTTTTCTTTCATTAGCGTTTCACTTTGCCGCACGCTCTTCTACACTGTTCCTACACGAATCAATTTTTGAATTTTTTTTGACAGGAGTACGCAATGTCTGATGTTGCTGTGGACTATGAGTCCGCCGAAACCAATGAAGAAGCTGTAAAGCAGGATAATGAACCCAAAGAAGTCGGCGGTGTAGCCGGTGATCGTTTGCGCAGCTTTGTTGAGCGCATTGAGCGTTTGGAAGAAGAGAAGGCGCATCTGGCCGAGGACATCAAGGAAGTTTATGCCGAGCTTAAAGGTGTCGGTTTTGATGCCAAGACCGTTCGCAAGATTGTTTCCTTGCGCAAGATGGACCACGAAAAACGTCGCGAGACTGAGGAGCTGCTTGATCTGTACAAGACAGCAATCGGCATGGTGTAAACCACACGCTAATTAATGATATTTGAAGGAAGCCCGCTCTTGTCGAGCGGGTTTTTCTTATTTGGGCCTGTTGGCGACCAGGTCATCAACCACGCTCGGGTCGGCGAGTGTCGAGACATCACCGATCTGATCTTCTTCATTTGAAGCAATCTTGCGCAAGACACGGCGCATGATCTTGCCCGAACGCGTTTTCGGCAGGCCTGTTGCCCATTGAATAACATCGGGTGTAGCGATCGGTCCGATTTCGGCGCGGACGGTATGAATAATCTGGCTTTTGACCTCATCGCTGGGTGATTGTCCGGCGTTGAGCGTTACGAATGCATAGATGCCTGTACCTTTAATATCATGGGGATAGCCAATTACAGCCGATTCTGCGACGGCGTCATGTTCATTGATCGCGTCTTCGATTTCGGCAGTCCCCAGACGGTGACCGGAAACGTTGATGACATCGTCTACACGGCCTGTAATGCGGTAATCGCCGTCAGCGTCGCGTTTCGCTCCGTCCCCTGTGAAGTATTTACCGGGGAATGTCGAGAAGTAGGTTTGAATGAAGCGTTCATGGTCGCCATAGACTGTGCGCATTTGTCCGGGCCAGCTGTCCAGCATGACAAAGTTGCCTTCGGCTTCGCCTTCCAAAATATTGCCTTCATTATCGACAAGTGCGGGTTTGGCACCGAAAAACGGTTTTTGCGCAAGACCGGGTTTGAGTTCGTGACAAGGCAGCGGTGTGATCATGTGTCCACCCGTTTCGGTTTGCCACCATGTGTCGATGACGGGACAGCGTTTTTCGCCGACAACGTCGTAATACCACATCCATGCTTCGTGGTTGATCGGTTCGCCGACTGTGCCGAGAATGCGCAAGGAGCTGCGGTCTGTTTTTTTCACGTAGTCATCCCCTTGGGAGAGAATAGCGCGGATCGCCGTCGGGGCGGTGTAGAAGATGCTGACTTTATGTTTGTCACAGACGTCCCAGAAGCGTGACCATGTCGGGTAATTCGGCACGCCTTCAAATACGAGGGTTGTGGCGCCATTGGCCAGCGGGCCGTAAGTGATGTAGCTGTGACCGGTGATCCAGCCCACGTCGGCGGTACACCAGTAAACTTCGCCTGGCTTGTAATCAAAAACCACTTCATGGGTTAGAGATGCGTACACCATGTAGCCGCCGGTGGTGTGCAGCACGCCTTTGGGCTTTCCGGTAGAACCGGATGTATACAAAATGAAGAGCGGGTCTTCGGCATTCATTTCCTCACAAGGGCACTCAGGATCCTGCTCGTCGATCAATTGGTGATACCAAACGTCACGGTCACCGTGCCAGTCAATGTCGGCGTCACGATGTTTGAGGACGAGTACTTTTTCCAGTTCCGTACCTTCAACGGCTTTGTCCGTGTTGGCTTTTAGCGGGATAGGTTTGCCGCCGCGTACGCCTTCGTCAGCTGTAATCACGACCTTGGCGTCACAGTCATTGATACGGTCTCTGAGTGCTTGCGGTGAAAAGCCGCCGAAAACAACGGAATGGACGGCGCCGATACGGGCGCAAGCCAGCATGGCATAGACCGCTTCGCAGACCATCGGCATGTAAATGATGACACGGTCGCCTTTTTTAACGCCAAGGTCTTTCAAACCGTTGGCGAGGAGGCTGACATTGGTCAAAAGTTCGCCGTATGTGACTTTACTGTCCTGTTCCGGCTCGTCACCTTCCCAAATAAGCGCGATATCGTCCTCTTTTTCGGGTAAATGACGGTCAACACAGTTGTAACAGGCGTTTAATGTGCCGTCTTCGTACCATTTGATGGACACATCGCCTTCAAACGATGTGTTTTTGATCTTTTTGGGTTCTTTGAACCAGTCCAAGCGTTTTGATTGTACGGCCCAGAATACTTCGGGCTGCTCGATCGAGCCTTTATACATGGCTTCGTATTGTTCTTCGGAAACCTTTACGTTGTTCAAAATATCGGGGGAGGGTTTGAACGTTTCACTCATGGACAGTCTCCTTTTAAATGCGTTGTCAAAGAGCCGGAATGGAACTTCTAAGCGATGTTAAGGCTTAACGTGCTTAAGCTCTTTATGTCTGTCGGCTTGTCTGAATGTTACGATAGCAATGCCTGCCAACGCAACAGCACCGCCTAAAATTGTGGTCCATGCCAGCGGCTCGTCCAAAATCAGAACACCGCCGATAAACGCGAAGATTGGTGTCAGGATTGTAAAAGCAGTCAAAACGTACACAGGATTGCGGCCGACCAGTACTTTCCAGCCGAAGTGGCTCATGGAGACGATGATTACCTGATAGAACAGAACGATGGCCAGTTTTCCATGGTCGGCGTTTTGCAGGCGCTCGATATGGTTTTCCTCGAAGAGAAAACTGTTCATCATCGCGATGGGCAGGGCGATGGTGAATGCGTAGCCCACCATAGTCGGGAAATTGAGATCCTTGATACGGCGCAGTTGCGTTGAGCCGATAGCCCAGAAAAGCGCGGAGAGCAGAAGGAAGATGATCCCCCATGTGGTGACGTTTGCGTCCGTATGCGGTTTGTAGATCACGATCGCGCCGCCGATAAATGCGATCAGCAACCCGAAAAAGGTTTTAGGCCCGAAGCGCTCCTTGAAGACAAACCAGCCGAGAATAATTAGCATGGGTAGCTCGGCTTTCATGATCAGTCCGCCGATACTGGCGTCGACCTGTGCCAGACCGGCGAACAGGAAGCTCATATGCATGCCCTGAAACGGAATGGCGTACATGGCGAGATGTTTGAACGTTTCCCATGATATGCGTTTCGCAAAGGGCAGGAATATCAGACCGCATAGCGCAAAGCGGATCGAAAGCAGCATAAAGGGCGGGATTTCGAGCGCACCGATGCGGATGACGACGAAATGCATGCCCCAAATGAACATGACAAATAAAACCAGCAGAAGGTCGCGTGCGCTCATTTTCTTAGGCGGCTTTCTTTACGCCGCCAATGGCGCAGACTTCTTTCCATTCCTCTTCAGTAACGGGGGATACAGATAGGCGGACCTGTTTGACAACCTGCATCTGGCTGAGCATCGGGTGTGCTTTAAGGTCGGCCAATGTTACAGGGGTTTCCAGTCCTTCAAGCGGCTTAACGTCTACGGTGACGAATTTTCCGTCTTCGTTTTTTGTCGGGTCGGGGTCCGTGTAGGCTTCTTTCGTGACTTCCAGAATGCCGACAATCTCTTTGCCTTCGTTGGAGTGATAGAAAAAGCCTTTATCGCCGACTTTCATTGCCTGCATGTTATTGCGGGCCTGATAATTGCGGACGCGCTTTTCCCAGCGGCCTTCGCCTTTTTCAACCTGATCATCCCATGAGAATTTGTACGGCTCGGATTTGAGTAACCAATAGGCCATTTTTACGGCTCCTGTCCCTTGTTATTTTCTGTCGGGTTTTAAACTAGCAAAAAAATTTCAAAAAGCCAGAGCAGGCTAGGACGCTTTGCGCTTTTCCTTGCCCTTCATGTCGTATTTGAACGGACGGTTCAGCATGTCTTCGATGGCGTCTTCAATCGACATTCCTTCATGCAGGCATTTATAGACCGCTTCGGTAATCGGCATATCAACCGCGTTTTGTTTGGCCAGGTCGAGTGTGGCTTTGGCTGTGTGTACGCCTTCTGTAACCGCGTTGCGTTGGCTGAGGATGCTTTCCATGCTCTTGCCTTCGCCCAGAGCTGCGCCGAGGGAGAAGTTTCGTGATTGCATGGATGATGCGGTCAGCATCAAATCGCCAATACCGCACATGCCGAGCAATGTCTGTTTTTTCGCGCCCATGGCGACACCAAGACGGGCAATTTCCGCAACACCACGGGTAAGGAGGGCCGCGCGGGCACTTTCACCAAGCTGGCGACCGTAGACAACGCCGCATGCGATGGCGATCACATTCTTAATCGCGCCGCCTAGCTGAACACCGATAATGTCTGTGGTGACGTAGGGACGGAAGCGTTTGGCGCCCAGAGAATCCTGAAGCTCTGCACCGAGCTCGGCATCCTTGATGCCGATGGTAACGGCCCCAGGTAATCCGCGCGCGATTTCGGATGCGAAGGTCGGACCGGTCATGACGGCCACTTTGGCTTCGGGGATTACATCTTCCACTACTTGGGAAAGAAGCAGGCCGCTTTCCAGTTCAATGCCTTTTGAACACACGACAATCACCTGATTGTCTTTGTAGCTGTCTTTGATCTCATGCAGCATGGTGCGCAGGTGTTGTGCGGGCGTGACCATGAGTAAGATATCGCGTGAAGCAACGTCCTCAAGGTCGTTGGAGGCTTTCAGGTTCGGGCTCAATTCCACTGAAGGCAGGTATTCCGTATTTTCGTGATGGGTGTTGATATCTTCGACAACTGATTCTTCACGTGCCCATAGCAAAACGTCTCGGTCTTCATTGCTTAAGATTTGCGCAAGGGCCGTTCCCCAAGCGCCAGCGCCAATTACACCGATTGTTTGCATGCGAATCTCCCTTTTTATGCCTAAATTTGAGTTGAGAAACCTTGCCGTTTCGTTTCCGTAAGGTCAAGGCCAAAACATTGTGCGCTGCTCACGCTTTTACCTCATCCAGCGGCCAGCGCGGGCGTGCCTTGAAATCGAGGGGGTCTTTCAGGCCCTTTTTCAGCCGTTCTACACCTGCCCATGCGATCATTGCGGCATTATCGCCGCACAGTTTGATTGGCGGTGCATAAGATTGAAAGCCTTTATCCTTACACAGTTTTTCAAGCCGCGCGCGTATGATCTTATTGGCTGCTACGCCGCCGGAAACAACGAGTGTGGGCTCTTTGCTCTGATATTTTTTGCTGAAATATTTCATGGCTTTGGTGCAGCGGTCGGCAATGACATCGGCCACGGTTTCCTGAAAGGCGTAGGCCAGATCGGCGACGTCTGTACGTTGTAAATCACCCGCCGGTAAAGCTTCGACATGGGTTCTTACGGCCGTTTTTAATCCTGAAAAGCTGAAGTCGGGCTCTTTGCGGCCCTTCATTGGTGTGGGTAGAGGGAAGCGTTCAATGGCTGCAGCACCATCGGCGCATTCTGTGGCAATTTTTTGTAATTCTGGTCCGCCGGGATAGGGTAGCCCCATGAGCTTTGCCGACTTATCAAAACATTCACCGGCCGCGTCATCGAGCGTTTTGCCCAGCAATGTGTATTGTCCGACGCCTTCGGCGACCAAAAGTTGAGTATGCCCGCCTGAAACGAGCAAGAGCAGATACGGGAAGGCGATGTCGTCGGTCAGGCGCGGTGTAAGCGCGTGTCCTTCGAGGTGGTTAACGGCAACGAACGGTAAATCACGGCTGGCGGCGAGGGCTTTACCCGCTATCATGCCGATCATGACACCGCCGATCAGACCGGGGCCGCTGGTTGCGGCAATACCGTCAATGTCTTCAAGTTCGAGGTCTGCGTCTTTGAGTGCGGCCTCTATCAGCGTGTGTAAGTGGTCGATATGGGCGCGTGCGGCAATCTCGGGCACCACGCCGCCAAAGGCCTGATGTTCCTTTAATTGTGAAAGCACGAGATTGGATAAAATCTCACCGTTGCTGTTAACGACGGCTACCGCGGTCTCATCACAGCTTGTTTCAATGCCGAGAATGTTCATAATACTTTCTTCGTCTTTTGGCCTGCGAAGCTTGTTTTTCTGCGCTTCCGGTTCGCATGTACTGTGGTGTACATTGACGCTTCCGGTTCTCAAAAACCACTCTTCTCGGCACAAAATACTGTGAAAGTGCGAAAAACCAAAGGGTAAACATGAGTACATCGACGAGAACAATAAGATTAGGGACACGCGGATCGCCGCTTGCACGGGCGCAAACCGATTTAACGTGCGCGGCGCTTAAAAAGGCGCATCCGTCTATTAATGTAGAGATCAAAGTTATCAAAACGTCCGGAGACTGGAAGCCCGAGCACGGAGAAAAACGGCTGTCCGAGGTTGAAGGCGGGAAGGGATTGTTTGCGAAGGAAATCCAGAAAGCCCTGCTTGCGGGTGAAGTTGATGCTGCTGTTCATTCAATGAAGGATATGGATTCCCATTCACCGGATGGATTGGTGATCAAGCATATGTTGCCACGTGAAGATGTGCGTGATGCTTTTTTGCTTAATAAAAGAATTAACTTAGCCGATAATAGCCAATTTAAAAATGATCCGTATTCTGCCTTGAAAGAGGGTGCGGTTGTCGGCGCGGCCAGCGTTCGGCGCACGGCGATGCTCAAACACGTACGGCCTGATGTGAGCGTTGTGCCGATACGGGGTAACGTCCAAACACGAATTGAGAAGTTACGTGGCGAAGACACGACCTTCGGTATTGATGCGACATTTTTGGCCTTGGCGGGTCTTAAAAGGCTTGGTCTAGAAGAAGAAGTCGACATTGTTCTGGACCCTGAGTTTATGTTGCCCGCGGCCGGACAGGGGGCTGTCGGTATTGAAACGCGTGTGGAGGATAACGAGGTTTCAGCACTTTTTGATGCCATTTCCGATAGAGAAACCGTTTTGTGCGTGAGCGCAGAACGCGCGGCTTTGAAGGTTCTGGACGGCTCTTGTCATACGCCCATCGGGGCTTATGCGCAGCTAGAGGGCGATAAAATGTGGTTACGTCTTTGTGTCGCGGCTTTAGATGGTAGCGAGATGTTCAGCGATGAGGTTTCCGGCACTGTCGGCTCAGTAGAGGACGCGAACGTTCTGGGGCGTGACTTGGCTACTGAGCTCAAAAAACGTGTGCCACAGGAGATTCTGGGACATGCGGCCTGATCACACAATCCTGCTTGTCAGACCACGTCCGCAATCGGACGAGTATGCCGCGGAGCTGCGCGATTTGGGTTATGACGTTCTGATTGATCCGATGCTGGAGATTAAATTTCTGGATCGGCCATTCCCTTCAATTTCCGATTACGGTGCGGTCATTGCCACAAGTATGCATGGCATAAAAGCATTTGCCGAAGCCACGGATAACCGCGATATTCCGCTATGTGTGGTTGGCGAAAAGAGTAAACGTTATGCGGAAGAACTGGGTTTCGGCATGGTTACATGCGGAGGCGCGAATGCGAAAGCGCTGGCAGATGTTATCGGTAGAGATTTTGCAAACAACAACACGAAACTGCTGTATGTCAGGGCCGAGGATGTGGCTTTTAACATGGTTGAGGCGCTTGCGTCCTATGACATTCAGGTCGATGAGTATGTAGCTTATAAAGCTGAAAAAGCGCGCGCATTGTCTGCGGCTGTTAAGGACGCCTTGCGAGAGAAGGCCGTTGCGGCGGTTCCGTTCTTTTCTGTGCGTAGTGCCGAAGCATTTTTCGAATGTGCCGAAGACGCAAAGCTCACGCCGTTTCCGGGTGGTATAAAAGCCTTGTGCATCAGCGAGAGCGTGTTAGAGTACGTACGGTCCAAATCCGGGCTGGAGGCGTACGTCGCTGAAACCCCTAGTAGAAGCGGGCTTACGGCGTTAGTTACCGCCCATTGTCAAACCACAGGAATTGTATAAGGAATGGAGAGAGACAGCATGAGTTCATCAAAGCCATCCAAAAAACCTATCGAAAACGGTGCCGAAATTATTGAGCGTTTTGGCGGTATTCGTCCTCTGGCCAAGAAAATTGATGTGGCCGTTACAACTGTACAAGGTTGGAAAAAGCGCGATACGATTCCTGCGACACGTCGTCAGGTCATTATCGAGGCCGCAGAAACCTATGACGTTGATTTGACGGACCTGATGAGCGACGCGCCCGAAGTCCAGCCCGCCGCCAATGAAAATGACGCGAAACCGTCCGAAGCCGAAAAAGTTTCTGAGTCCGCAAAAGACGATGCGCCCGAACAAGAGCCAAGCAAGGAAGAAGTTATTGCCTCCATGCCGCCGATCGAAGATGCGCCGGCGGCTCCGCTTGATGAAGAAACGCTGGATGAGAAGCTGGCCTCTGTTGAAGAGAAGGTTGTCGGTAAGAACACTATTATCGTTATCGGTCTGATTGCGCTGATGTTGTTGGCTCTGGCTGCTTTGCTTTGGCCGAAACCGCGTGATGAAGGGACGCTCGACCGTTTGAGCGCTTTGGAAGCCCGTACGCAGGAATTGCAGGGCGAAGTCGCCGAAGTGCAGGAGAATGTTGACGAGCAACAGTCTTTTTTCGGCACATTGATTCCCGAAGATCTGGACGAGCAGTTGGCTATGCTGTCCGAACGTGCGTCCGAAACGACAAATCAGGCCGTGACCAAAGCACAAAAAATGTCGGCTGATGTTATTCAAGATGAAACCGTACAGGCGGGCATGGTTGCCCTCGAAGCCCAGTTGGAGCAGATTACGGGCCGCCCCGTTCTGGCAGGTATGTTCGGCAATATGCAACAACTTGCCGCTGAACCCCAAGGTCAGCAAACGCTTGATCAGGCGATGCAGCAGCTCAACGCCTTGATGGCCTCAATGTCTTCCGAAGCGGTTGAAGACGACGGCGATGAAACGCAAGTGAGTGTATTCGAGAGCACATTGAATGCGGCCCGCGGCCAAAGCGAAGCGCTGGGGCAGACATTTGAAGACGTCCCCGCCAGTGAACTTAAAGCAGCAGCGTTGCTTTTGACGATGCAGCAGTTCCGTTCATCCCTAAACCGCGATAACGCGGCGTTCGAGCAGGATTTTGAAGTTTTGATGGGCTTGGTTGGTGAAGACGATACGGAGCTTCGTACGGCTCTGGAGAAGCTTGCACCGCATGCAGAGGAAGGTGTTTTGACCCCTTCGGGCCTGACCAACGAATTTAAAACCATCGCAGGTGACGCCGTTGTTGCATCCCTGAAAGGTGAAGACGTTTCCATTCAAGATCGCGCTGCTGCCCGCTTCAACGAGGTTTTACAGATTGAAAAAGACGGTGAGTTGATTACAGGTACGGAAACGCAAGCCAAAGTGAATACGGCTGAAACATTGCTGGAAAACGGTCAGATCGAAGAAGCGATTTCTATCGTAGAAACGCTGGATGGTCCTGCGGGACAAGCGCTGTCAGGCTGGCTGAGAAAAGCGAAAGCGACATTGAACGCGCAGAATTTGGACATGACGCTGACGAAAAACATCAATCTGCGCGCTTTTGGTGTAGAAGATGTAACGACTTTAATGTCCGGTGAAGGTTTGCCGGGCGGCGCGAGATTGATCCGCGATGAAAGCACGGGGATCAATATCCTCAAACCCAGCGCATATCCAAAAGGCAGTTCCGGTGACCGTAACGCCATTGGTGATGCCAATCCCTTCGATTAAGCTCTTATGATTACAGAAGGTCTGTGATAGCCTGAACTTGTAAAAGGAAGGGCGAAAGGGCGGACTCTTTATCATGATTAAAGCATTATGGTTTGCAATAAAGGTCGGACTGCTGGTTGCACTGGCGGTCTGGATTGTTGACCGCAATGGTACGATGCAATTCGGCTGGGTTGACGCCGAAGGGCATGATTACGTGATGCGCATGGAGTTGGGCTTCTTTCTGCTCTGTGTTCTGGGTCTGGTTCTGCTCTCGATCTTTGTCTACCAGACGATGAAAACCTTTATTGACCTCCCCAAAAGCTATCGCCGTTACAGCGAGGTGCGCGCCAAACAGCTTGGCTATGAAGCGCTGACCCGTGGTCTGACGGCTGTGGC
>JAESRE010000072.1 GCA_016764775.1 Alphaproteobacteria bacterium | reverse complement strand
GCGGCTCCATACCCTTCGTGCTCTACATCAGGGCCGTTCGGGAGAAAAAATTTATCTTCTGGGAAAGCGAACAGGTCCGCTCCTTCATTTATATTTTATGTGTGATTATCGGGTTCACGACCATATGGCTCTGGGCCAACTCGGTGAACGGACTGTCGGACAGCCTGCGGCTGGCAACATTCAACATCATCTCGGTGATCACCACCACAGGATACGCCACCGCCGATTACACACTCTGGGGCAGCTTCGCCGTCATTGTATTTTTATTCACCACCTATATGGGCGCATGCACAGGATCAACGACAGGCGGCATAAAAGTCATGCGTCTTGTCATCGCGATCAAGTGCATGAACAACCACATGAAGAACCTCATCTACCCTAACGGGGTCTTCCCGCTTAAATTCCAGAACAGGCCGGTAAGCGCGGACACCAAACTGACAGTGATGAGCTTCCTGTCTCTTTACGTAGCCGCCAACGTTGTTTTAACGGTACTGCTCTGCTTTACGGGGCTGGATTTTCAGGCCGCTATCGGCGGTGCCGCCACAGCAATCGCCAATGTGGGTCCGGGGCTGGATCCGGTTCTGGGACCGGCCGGAAACTTCTCATCTATCCCTGAAGCAGCAAAGTGGTTACTTGCGGCCGGCATGCTTTTAGGACGTTTGGAAATTCTAACCGTATTGGTGTTGTTCAATCCGGCACAATGGAAATGGTAAGGCTGTAATTACGCTTGCGTTGGCGCAGCCTCATCCACGCCGGCGATAAGGCACCGATTTTCATGACCGACTGCATTTAATCTGTACGGCAAGTTCATACGGCGAACCATGCCTTCAACATAGTTGAGAGAATTCGCGGTCATACTCATAACGGGGACAGGTTCGCTTTCATGTGGAATTTTGCTCAGCACACTGAACTGATACCCCGCATTAATGCCAAAATTATCAATGGTGTCCTCACGCACTTCGGTAAAGAAACGCTGCACCGCGCGCAATGTATCGGTATCACAAGCGTTCAGGTACATAACCTTTTCATAGGCAAGGTTGGTCTCACCGTCTTCATGGTTCATCCCTCTGATCCAGAGAGCAGAACCACCCAGACGCAAATTCTCGCGGATATCCTTGTAAGTATCAATTTCGGCATTTTCCAAATCCGAAATTTGTGCCTGCGCCGGACGCACAACACAAAACGCCGCCGCACCTGCGAGCAGTCTCAATGTATTTCGTTTGCTGAGATCAACAGTATCGTTTGCCATAACGCGACGTTTTAATGCGTCACCGGAAATATGTCAAACACTTTAGCTATATACCTTAAACTCTGTCCTGAACGGCGGCAGGAAAGGCTGCGCATCTTCATGCCCACCCAGCGCGTAAAGCTCTGCGTACAAATAGTCGCACAGCTCATCACGCTCCGCGCCCTCCGGTAATGCCTCATACGCTATCGTTTTACCAAAATGCAGCTTCACCGTACCGTTCATGCGCAACACGGTCTCCCGCAGGAACAACGCAAGGCGCAAAAACATGGCGGTTACGCTCGCCCACTGAAACAGCGTGCTGTTCTGCCCTTCTATATATACGGGCAAGATTGTCGGCTTGGTCTGTTTAATCAAACTCCCGACAAAGGGTTGCCACGCCCTGTCCCATGCAACCTTATTGCCCCAGACCCCGATATCCGAAACACCGCCCGCAGGGAACACGATCAAACAATGTCCGTCTTTCAACCACTGCCGCGCATCTTTACGACTCTGTAAATTAGTCTCGATCGCCTCGCGCGTTCCGCTGAAGTCAATCGGCAGCATGAGAGGCTTGGCCTCCTCCGCATGCCTTAACACGGAATTGATCAGAATTTTATGATCGGGGCGCTGTCGGGAAACCAAATCACAGAGCACCAATCCATCGGCAATCCCGAACGGATGATTGGCCAGAACCAGCAGGCCGCCCTCTTTCGGAATATTCTCGAGTTTCGATACATCATACTCCGCACTGATATTCAGCTTGCGCAAGGCAGCGGCCCAGAAAAACTCGCCGTCCTTCTTTGGCTCTTTCTGATATTCGCGGTACACGCTCCACAATTTACCTTTGCCGGTCAGGCTTTCAACAGCCTGTATGAACAGACGCGTAGGCAAACTCTGATGAGGGTCAGCGTAGGTAAAAGATTTTCGATTGAGTGACAAAACTTAAAAGCAGGATCGGCCGGAAAATGTCCGTTACTTGATTTGCTGCTCGTGGAAGATTTCCTCGGGGTCTTGGGCTACCGGTTCTGGCGGCTCGGGGATTTCTTCGATGATCTGTCTGGTTTCCTGAATAGGCGCAGGCGCAGGACGAGGCTCGACAGGCTGCAGGATCGGTTCCGTTTTCGGCGGCAGCATTTTCGCCAGCACATAAGCATATCCCGTTCCGGCTGTTCTTTGGTTGCCGTAAGGGAACATGGTTTGCGTCGGAATTACCTCATATCCCTCACCACAAGCGGCGAGCAACAAAGGGGAAGCCATTAAAAGGGCGCGGAAGGTTTTCATCGCGGTCATCCTTGTCCAGAAATTTGAAGAAGTAAGCAGTAGAAAAGCAGTGGCAGCGTTGTATTAACGCTTCCTTAATATAGCGGTATTTGTGGAAAACTACAATGACTTAAAAGAAAACAGAAAATCCGTGTCATTCACAGATTCATACACAGGCCGTTATTTTGTAGCGCTGTACAGCACGAAGTCTCCGAGCGGATGCCCCTCAGGCAAGGTAGGATAATGGAAATCACCCTTCTTCTCGCGCTCCATGCCGATTTTTTCCATCAGGTAAATTGTGCGGGTGTTGTCATGCACCGTAAAGGCGACGATTTCGTTCAAACCAATCTCGTCAAAACCATGATTGAGAACAGCTTGCGCGCCCTCGCTGCCATAGCCCTGCCCCCACATCTCGTAATCCAGACGCCACGCAATTTCGATGGCCGGTTTTTTGGGGGACGTGAAATGCGCCTTGAACGGAACCCTGTTTAACCCGATAAAGCCCGCGAACTGTCCGGTCTCTTTGACCTCAACCGCGTAAAGCCCGTAACCGTGCTTTTGAAGGTGTTCCTGAAACTTGTCGACAAGGTGGTTGCTTTCTTCTTCGTTCAAGGATCTGGGCAAATATTCCATCACCAGAGGGTCAGCATTCATTCTTGCAAACGGTGCGCGGTCCTCGTCCTTCCATTCACGGAAAATTAAGCGGTCAGTAGTAAGATATGTACTCATAAGCGAAAAGGCTAAGCCTTTCATTCTGCGTTCACAAGCCCGAAATCCGAATTGCCCCCAGCCTTCAAATAAAAGAGGGACCACGGCACGCGCATAGAATTGTGAACCCCAAACTCTTCAAACCTTGCAGAAAGCATATGAAAATGAGACCATTGAATCGGGAATATTATATGAAGCCTTCTTTGACGCATTTCGCCGTCGTACTCGCATTAATGACATCATCTCCTGCTTTAGCCACTGACTTGGGTAAGGCAGGCAAAGCGCAGCCTGAAGAAGGCGGCCTGCACAAAGCCGCATCGATGGATAAGAAGCAGCTCAAGGAACTGCGTGAAGTTCTTGGAAAAATCAATACAGAGCTCAAAAACTCGGACATGAAAGCCGACGACGACATGGTTGTCGCGTACTCTGAAAAACAGGTGACTGAAACACACACCATTGAAACGGAAACGGTGATCGCCACCGAAACGGTCAATGACCTCAGCGCATATAAAACACTGGAGATCAGCTATCCGGGCGATGTTGAGATGCAATGCGGCAAACTGTCAGAAGAAGCCGGAACCATGCGCGACATCATCTACACGACACAGGACATAAAGGATAAAGCCAAGATGCGCAAAAACGGCATTAAAGCTGCGGGCGCGATCGGTTCCTTTCTTGTCGGCTCCGTAACGGGCGGTGTCGGATTGGCCGTAGGCGGCTTCCTGCTCGACCAAGGTGTCGATGAAGCCCGTACCAATGCTGATGATTTTCAGGATACGGCCGAACAACGCCGCACGCTGATGATGGGGATTTATAATGCAAAAGGCTGCTATGGTCCGCTTGACCACGCCATGCAAAACCCCGAAATCTTCGATCCGCTTTCATTCGACGTCACAACCGTCAGCCAGCGCGACGATTACGAATTCAATCAATAAAGCGCATAACGCCCCCAATAAGGTGATGACGTGCGGGCCACACCTACGCATGAATGTGCCGATGCTTGCCTTTTCACAGCGCGCATGTCACATTTCCCACTCATTTTATACTTGGAGGAGAGATATTATGTCCTTAAAAACCATTACATTGGCTACAGCAGCCGTATTGATTACAGCCACATCCCCTGCTCATGCTGATCTGTTCGACCGTATTAACGAGACGATGGACAAGATCGACAATGCAGTCACAGAAACCGAAAACACCATCGACCGCGCGACAGGCACGGCCGACCGCATGAACGAAAAAGCACCGGCCGCCGGCGGTAACGACCAGACAGACCGCGGAGCATCAGCATCCGCACCACAACCAAACACCACAAGCACCGCCGCCCCTCGCGAAATTGCACGTGACAACGCCCGTGCGGCCAAACCGCGCAACACGGCTTCCCAGCCACAAGGCGAACCGGAAGCTTTACGCCGACGCCGCGGCCGTTAATCGTCGATTGATATAGATTTTAAATGAAATGGGCCCCTTGAAAGGGCCCGTTTGTTTTTGTAAGGACTTAGCTTAAGCCGTCATTGCCGGGCATCCAGCCGCGCACACGGTCAACCAGAGCTTCCGTCTTACCTGCCAGCGTGTCCGCACGGTATTCTTCTGCGCCCGCTTGCTTGATGCTGTCGATCAACTGCGGTGTGATCGCTGAGAACTTCGTCAGCGCCGTCTCGCACAAGCTGATACCACCAGTGATATCCCTGAAATCGCGGCCGAGATCACTCCGGCTTTCCAGCGCATCGGGGGTAAAGTCCGCCACCAGACGGTCTCGCACGGCTTGCAAGTTTTCAGACAACTCTCTGAACTGCTCTTCACCAACGCCATAATCCACCGGCACCGACCCCGGTTTGCCGTGGTCTTCAAACGCCGTCAGCGTCGCATAAACATCGCCGTCTTTGAACTTCATATCAACGCTCGTAAACTCATAGAATTTACGTGAGAACGCACGGGTGTTGCGGTCCAGCGGATAGTCGGAACGGTCATAAGATTCAGGGTTCATCCGCATCGGCGACCCTTCGGGCAACTCAAGTGGAAGTTCTCTTTGTGTGTCAGCTGTCTGCATCATAATCGTCCCTGTCATTGTTAGTTTTGCCGCACCCTAGCACATTTGCCATAATGTTGCAAAATTTCTCCCAACCGGCCGTCGGCTCATGTACCGCCGTCAGTAAGCCATAAGAGCGCCTGCACCGATTAAGTTTGACAGATACACGAAAACCTGCGCTTAGTAGTGCCAGTTTGAAATTACGACCCGACGACACGACTTTTAAGAGACCGCTGCCGCTTTCCAATGGAAACCCGTAGCACAGGACCAAAAACTCCCCCCCTTTTAGAATATCTGTTTGAACGACGTTTTGGCACAATCCTCATGGGTTTGGGCCGATCAAACATAAAGCCCGAAGCGCATGGTGCGCAAAAGGCTCAACCGAATTGCTAAAAGGAGAAACATCATGGCAACCGGAACAGTAAAATGGTTTAACCCAACTAAAGGCTTTGGCTTCATCGAACCTGAAGAAGGCGGCAAAGACGTTTTCGTACACATCTCAGCTGTTGAAAAAGCAGGCCTGAGTGGTCTGAACGAAGGCGAGAAAATCGAATACGAAGTTCAGAGCGAGCGCGGCAAAGAATCCGCCCATAACCTGAAGAAAGCAGCATAATTACATGCAAACAATCACGAAGAACGAAACTAAAAGAGTACTGAAGCCTGTTCAGGCCGGTGACTACGGGCAACCAGCCCCGAAAACCGACGCCAAAAAGGACACCGCGACAGACGCCAACACAGACGGCCGTAAGGTCCTGTCTCTCTGGAGTCATTAAGCGGCGCCGAAGTACACACATTTGAATTTGAAACGGGAGGCCTCGCGCTTCCCGTTTTTTTATGCGGAACGGATAGCGGCAGCAAAATGTTTGATAGGCGTAATACCAAAGGAGAAAAGCAATGGCATCAACCTTTAACTGCGCGGTATGCGGCGCCAAAATGCCGGTAGACACCCTCACCTGCCCCGCCTGCGGCAACGCGACCAACAACCCGAAATAAGGGGTTAGCGGCACAAAATCCTCAAAACATTTGACATATTGCGAATGCTTTATTAGTATCCGCGAATGTTCACACAGGAAGTAAAGCTAGGAATATTCCAGACCCTTCTGGAAGCAACCGATGACGAAGTCGTCCGCATGTCCGCATTCGCCACGGATATGGTCAGCCGGATGGAGTTCGAACGCAGCGCCCTGCCTTACCTGAACGAAGACCACCACTTCATGTACAACCTCGAAGGCGCAAAACTCGCCCGCATAATCGCACAACAACGCGTGAAGGATATCGGCAAACCGCCAACGGAGCAGGAACAGAACCTGCGCGGCCTATGCGCCATGCTTGAAATCGAGCATTACCAGAAAGTCCCCGCGAACGAAGATCTCCCCGATCTCGGCGAGCACGGCATCCATCTTAATTAAGTGAAATTCTAGAAATCGTAACCATAGCCGTCATTGTCACGGGACGGCTCGTCCTTGCGGCGGTAACCCCCATCGGGGTCAGGCTCCCACCCGGGCGGTATTTCCTGAACATGGTCGTGTAGAGGAATTTGAACGGGGGAGCGTTCCTCGCGCTCACGGCGCTGTTTCTCGATTTCATGAATGATATGCGGCGGCAAAACCGGTTCGGCAGCATTCCATGTCGGCTGAAGGTCGGGAGCACTCATATACGTAATTCCTGTTCTTGTTATTCTTTGTTCTTGTAATATTAATGCGCCTGTATGCCAAAAATGTCAAGATTTGTAAAAATGCAGGAATTTTTATTTCAATCGCACATCAAAGGAAATGTCCATGTTCCCCTTAAAAGCATACTCGACACCGACCACCTCTAGAGCATCCATATGAACAACCTTACCAAAGCCCACTTCAAACCCTACAAACAAGCTGCTAGAGGGTATTTTTATAGATGAACAATCCACAATAAGTCTAACATTCCCAACATGACCGATCACCTGAGTGCCTGCAAAATCAAATTTCTGAACAAAAGCGTCGCTTACAGCATTAGGCTCATTAAGAACCTCCCCATAGCAATGAACAGACATTAAATCTAATTTTTGCTTATAAGTATTTATAAACCCCGAAATATCCAAGCTCTTAACTTGCTCACTGCCAGCATAAAAATTTTCAACACCCACATTAAGACAGAATCTTGAAGGATTACACTTAGGGCTTCTTTCTAAGATTTCATGAAGTATTTGTTGTAGAAAAGGCAACCACACAATCGGTGCCCCGCCAACCTGAGTTAACTCTAATAAATTTTCTCTTTTTTGGACTTTATAGCTAAAAGTTAATTCAGTTAGCTCAGCAAAATTAACTTTTAGCTGTGTCGTCTTTCCCCAAGTCTCAAGCTCACTTTCAGTGATCTCGTAGAAATTTCTGAGTATAACGCCAAAAGCTTTAGCTTTCAGGACAGCACCATTAGTAAAACCTGAGGCAGAAACAGCTTCTATCCCATCAGCGCCTAAGCTGGTTCTTCTACCAATTAACTCTTCAATCCATTTTACGTCTTGCGGCGCTTTATGAATTCGACATTCACCAATTACAAAAGAATCTGGATTCTTAATTGTGAAATCAATCTGACGTCGCTGGGAAGGATTATGAGGGTCCGGAACTCTGTCATTCCATGTGACTTCGAGGTTCGATTTTTCTAGTACTTTATGGATTCTTGTAATCTGTTTTTCAAAATCATCTGACTTCCTGCTCATAACCCAACTCCGCCTCTTCAAGTTTTTTGACTTCGCCACGCAGCCGCAGCATCTATACCTTCGTCCATTTATAGCTGGTGATATGTTTTTTCCAGATCGGTAAGCGAAAGTAATCGGGCATGTGCGCCTTGGAGTAACCAGACTCATCTTTCTGAGCCTCTTTGTGCCAAGCATACTGTGTGTTATCGGGTGCTTGCTCCTTGCATTCCTGCTTATCCGTTTCGCCTGAAAGCTTGGCCACCCCTTTCCAGTGCCAATGTATATGACCGATAGGAATCGAGACTGCAGGCAAATGCTTGGGCTTCCATATAGCAAACAGCATGAATTCATCATCATTAGAAACATATTCAAGCGGCGCCGACATCGTGTTCGTTTTCCCCAGATAAACCGCACATGCGGAACCGGGTGAATCGAACACCTCGAGGTCCACGGTTGGCGCGCCCTTTTTAACGGGAACAGGAGTGATGTATGGATTTGTGCCGTCCAATGCCCACTCGCCATTTGTGGTCAACTTTTCTTTGGCACCGTTTTTACGCTTGCGCTCACGATTGGCTTTCACCAACTGGATAATTTCAATGGTACCCGATGAGTTTTTTTGCGGAGAAAGAATGAATGTAAAAACCATGCCTTGTTTGCCATGCTGATCTTGGCCTAGCTTAATCCAGCATTGATTATGCATCGCTTTTCCAACATGAACGGGCTTAAAGTGGACAGCCATAAATTGTATTTTAGGAATGCGAAACACTGCTTCATAAATCGGGATCAGCGCCCGTTTAATAAAGTCGATAATGCCGTATAGCCAAAACATAATAAAATACGGTAATTAAAAGCGGCATGATAGGCAAGCTTATTGGATTGCCTAGAGCCCCAACTCGGCCTCTTCAAGTTTTTTGACTTCATCGCGCAGTTTCGCGGCATATTCGCTTGCTTCGCTGCGCGGACACTTCTTCTCTTTATCTAAGTCCAAGTTCCGCCTCTTCTAATTTCTTTATTTCGTCTCTCAGTTCTGCTGCGTGTTCAAATTCCAGATTTTCCGCGTGTTTGAGCATTTTCGCTTTCAGTTCCGCAATGCGTTTTTGCAACGCGGCGGGGTCGTGGGCGAATTCCAGCATCTCCACATCATGCACGGTGCGTTCCTTCGGCTCTTCCTGCGTCCAGATCACCTCGCTCAAATTCTTCCGCACACTTTCGGGGGTGATGCCGTGCTCCTCATTATAGGCGATCTGTTTTTCGCGGCGGCGCTCGGTTTCATCAATCGCATATTGCATGGAGTCCGTTATACGATCCGCGTATAAAATCGCCTTGCCATCCACGTTCCGCGCGGCGCGTCCAATCGTCTGCACCAATGAAGTCTTGCTGCGCAGGAACCCTTCCTTATCCGCATCGAGGATCATCACGCGCATACATTCGGGAATGTCCAAACCTTCGCGCAGCAGGTTGATGCCGACCAGCACGTCGAACTCCCCTTTGCGCAAATCGTTGATGATCTCTATCCGCTCCAGCGTGTCGACATCGGAGTGGAGGTAGCGCACTGCAATGCCGTTTTCATTGAGGTATTCGCTCAAGGCCTCGGCCATTTTCTTGGTCAGCGTGGTGACGAGCAAACGCCCGCCTTTCGCGATCACCTCTTTCGCCTCATGCATCAGATCATCGACCTGATGCTCGGTCGGGCGGATTTCGACAGGCGGGTCAATGAGGCCCGTCGGGCGCACCACTTGCTCGGCGAATTCACCACCCGTTTGCTCCAGCTCCCAATCACCCGGCGTGGCGGAGACATAGATGGTTTGCGAGCGGAATTGCTGCCACTCCTCGAATTTCAGCGGGCGGTTATCAACGGCGGCGGGCAAACGGAAGCCGTGCTCCACCAGCGTAGATTTACGCGCGCGGTCGCCCTTATACATGCCGCCGATTTGCGGCACCATGACGTGGCTTTCATCCAGAAACATCAACGCATCATCGGGCAGATATTCGATGAGGGTCGGCGGCGGCTCCCCCGGTGCGCGGCCCGTAAGATAGCGGGAGTAATTCTCGATGCCCTTGGTCGTGCCCGTGGCCTCCAGCATTTCCAGATCAAAGCTCGTGCGCTGGTCGATGCGCTGCGCCTCCAGCAGTTTGTTGTTCTTTTCGAAAAACTCAATCTGGATTTTGAGGTCGTTTTTGATCTGTTTGATCGCCTGCTGCATGGTCGGACCCGGCGTGATGTAGTGCGAGTTCGCGAAGATGCGCACCCCTTCGAGGTCGGCGAATTTCTCCCCTGTTAACGGATCAAACTCGATGATTTTCTCGATCTCGTCACCGAACATGTCGAAGCGCCATGCGCGTTCGCTCATGTGGGAGGGGAACAGCTCCACCACATCGCCGCGCACGCGGAAACACCCACGCTCGAACGCGATGTCGTTGCGGGTATATTGCAGCATGACGAGGCGCTGGATCAGTTCCTGACGGTCGATCGTATCCCCGCGCATGATGTTGAAGCTCATCGCGGCGTAGTCTTCCTTCGACCCGATACCGTAGATGCAGGACACGGAGGCAACGATGATCACATCACGGCGCTCGAACAACGCGCGGGTGGCGGCGTGGCGCATGCGATCGATTTGCTCGTTGATGGAGGAGTCTTTCTCGATGAACGTGTCCGTGCGGGGCACGTAGGCCTCGGGCTGGTAGTAATCGTAATAGGAGACGAAATATTCCACCGCGTTATCGGGGAAGAAGCTTTTGAACTCGCCATAGAGCTGCGCGGCGAGGGTTTTGTTCGGCGCAAGGATGAGCGCGGGGCGCTGCATTTCCTGTATCACATGCGCCATGGTGAAGGTCTTGCCCGAACCCGTCACACCGAGCAGCACCTGATCGGTCAGCCCGTCCTGAACCCCCTCCACTAGCTGCTTGATCGCCTTGGGCTGATCGCCGGTGGGGGTGAAGTCGGTATCGATGCGGAACGGGATAGTCGGTTCCGTGCCCGTTTTCTGCATCTCTACGGCTGTCTGGTTTAATTCAACTACGCCTCGCATCCCTTAGATATAGGGCGCTCTGTAGTGTATTTCAAAACAAAAACGCGGAGCTTCCGGGGCTCCGCGTTCTTACCTGATCAAGCGACACTACTTCTTAGGTGTCGGCTTGCCTTTTGATCCTGGTTTAGCTGCCATGATCTTAGACCTTCTAAAGGTGCCACCTTAAGCGGTGGCGGCGATTACCAGTCACACCTGATAACGACACAAATATACGATGAGTCGCATGTAAATGATATAAAATTCACGCGGCGGGGCAAAAAATCTTTGCCAGTTCGGCGGGGGGTTGGTATAACGCAAAACATGCAGAAACAAACGCTTACAGCCTTCACCTTCCTCGCAAGCGCACTGATCGCGCCGCAGGTTCAGGCACAAAACCCGTTCCCCGCGCATGACCGTTCAGTCACACTGTACAGCCTCGATGGTCCGGCAGAACCGATCCGCTACGAGCCGCCGCGCCAACGCCCGAGCAGCTATCCGGTAAGCGACAGAACAATTACGCACGTTGTTGAAGACACCACCAAGGACACGGCCGAAGCCGAAGACGTCCCTGCCCCTGATACGGGCCTATGGGGTGCGGTATGGTCGGGCCGCGCAAATATCGGCGCGACGTTGCAGGACGGCAACTCGAATGAAAAAACGATCAATGCCGATGCCGAAATTCAGGCCGAATGGATGGACGGCACGAACCCGAAACACCGCGCAACACTAAAAGCCGATTACAACCGTGAAGAAGACAACGGCCAAAAGACAGAGGACAACCGCTCCGTCGAAGGCATGTATGACTACTTCTTCAACCCGAAATGGTTCCTCAACAACAACGCGAAATACGAACAGGACGACATCAGCGATCTGGACTATCGCGTAACGGCGGGTATGGGTCTGGGCTATCAGGCATTCAAGCGGGATGATTTGAACCTGCAATTCATCCTCGGGCCGTCATATCTGCGTGAAGAATTCGCCAACGGTGACTCGGAAGACTCCGTCGCCATCCGCGAAGCGACGGAATATGATCAAAAATTCTGGGACGATTTCATCCAGCTCTTCCACGAGCATGAACTACTCGTGCCAACAGACGACACCGACGCCTTCTTGTTCGACAGTGAAAGCGGTGTGCGCGTACCTTTACGCAAAGGCCTCGTCGCAACAGCTGAAGTTGAATTTGATTGGGATAATGCCCCCGCACCGGGTGTCGAAGAAGGTGATACCACCTACGCCCTCAAACTGGGCTATGAGTGGTAAACACCCCTCTCTAAATTAAGCGGCATCCAGACCGAATGTACTTGTCTGGTGGTGACCGGAATCTGCTTCATAATCGGCAATACGCTTCATTGTAGACATAAAGCGTTCTTGTGCTTCGCCCTGACGCATATCAATAACGTCACGACGGACTCCGAGTCCTTCATGCGCAAATGTAACAGCTTCTTGAGCGTAACCGTTGATCGCACGGCCACCAAAGCCTGGGCCTTCATCATCATTCGCAGCAAGCAACTGGAAGAATCCGGGCATAGCAACTTTCATATCAGTCAAAAATTCACCGTCATCGAAACTCGCGTCTGCACTGTCCAGCTTAGTGGAAACAGCTTCGACAAAGCTTGCGAAAGACGGCGTATCGTTTGAAGGCGTTCCGAAAATGCCGATAGGCTCTTCGGCGGTAAATACGGGAGGCATAGCCTTATCCATAGCAGTCGTATTGGATAGATCGGACTTGCTTGAACTAACAGCACTCAGCATCGAATACAGGCTTGCTGTATCAAAATCCGAAACAGAACTGATCGGTGAAGGCTTACTATCTTTATTCGCAATGGATATAGTCGCATCTCGTCCGCTATCAGAACTCGAAGACACACCACCAAGGGATTCCCCTTTCTTCGAACTGAATGTTGTAACAGCGGTAGCGCCCTTCCATTCGCCCTTATCAATCTTTGCCAAGTCCTCGGTACCGTCAACCTCGATCGTTTTTGCACCCACACCAAACACCGCCGACAATGCGGTCTCTTTTTGCAATACTGTTTTTGTGCGCACGTTGTCTGCGCTGACACCGTTAGCTTTGGCAGCTTTTCTTTTGGCGTCTGCTGCAAGATCTGCATATTGATCCGTCGAGACATTGAACAACAAATTGCTATGGGTTTGAGTTTCTAGGCTCATTGAATTTTTTCCATTTTTGATTGATTAAAGTATAGATTTAAAGAAGTGAGTATAAAACCGCTCACGACAAATACAGATGATCATGTTATATGCGCACGCATGAAAAAAATCAACTTTTAGCAAGTAGAAACAGCATCCTAGCGCTTTTTTTACTGTAAATAAAAAACAGATTTGCTTTATATATGATATAAAACTAATATAGAATCTCAATAAAAAGACAGTAATTATAGTAAAAAAAAATTATACAAAATTTTTTTACTATGCATACATTGCAAACGCTCAACGGTCTATTACACGAATATTAAAAAATTGCTTATTTTCAATGACTTAAAAGATCTCCGAAAAAGCGCACTTTTCTGCGCCTTTTAGAGCGAGATTCGCACTCAGCGCCCTGAAACAGACATGCAAAAACGCGGAACCAAAGGCCCCGCGTTCGTGCTCACAAAAAATGTATCGCGAATTACTTCTTCTTTTTCGCGGCTGTCTTTTTCTTAACCGCAGGCTTTTTAGCAACCTTTTTAACGGTTTTAGCTGAAGACGCTGCGCGTTTTACGGCTGTACCCTTTGTGTTGCTGTTAGCGGCCTTTTTCTTAACCTTCGCTTTGCCGGCAACCTTTTTCGTTACTGACTTCTTAGCGGCAGGTTTTTTCGCGGCTGCTTTCTTAGGGGCTACCTTTTTTGCAGCTGGCTTTTTCTTCGCTGCGGTTTTCTTTTTAGCCGCAGGTTTTTTAGCTACTGCTTTTTTAGGAGCCGCCTTTTTCTTGGCTGCAACCTTCTTTTTAGCAGGGGCCTTCTTGGCCGCCGCTTTCTTAGGAGCTGCCTTTTTTGCCGCCGGCTTTTTCTTCGCTACGGTTTTCTTTTTA
>JAESRE010000071.1 GCA_016764775.1 Alphaproteobacteria bacterium | reverse complement strand
CACGCCGAACATACCAAGGTTGGAGATGGAGAAACATCCGCCCTGAAACTCTTCAGGCTTCAGCTTACCTTCGCGTGCGCGTCCGGCCAGTTCTTTCATCTCGTCAGAGATTTCACGAAGACCTTTCTCTTCCGCACGGCGGATAATCGGCGTAATCAGACCAGTTGGTGTCGCCACAGCGATGGAAATGTCTGCATTCACGTACTGGTGGATGACATCACCCTGCCAGCTCACATTCGCAGCAGGGTAAGACTTAAGCGCCATAGCAGAAGCCTTGATGATAAAGTCATTTACAGACAGCTTAAACTCGCCGTTGGCAGCTTCATTCAGTTGTTTACGGGATGCCAACAGATTATCCAGCACACATTCAACAGTGAGATAGAAATGCGGTACTGTCTGCTTTGATTCCAGCAAGCGCTTGGCTGTGATCTTCTTGATATTGTTAATGGAAACTTCGGTATACGCCATCCCGAATTCGTTCAGTTGCTGCCCCTCCGCTAGTTGCTGCGGCGCTGCGCCCGCAGGAGCCTGAGCACCTGGTTTAGCATTCTCTACATCAGCTTTAACAATACGTCCTTTCGGGCCGCTGCCTTTGATATTAGACAGATCAATACCTTTATCCGCCGCAATACGCTTGGCCAGAGGAGATGCAAAAATACGCCCGTTTGAACCAGAAGCCTGCGGTAAAGGTGTTGTAGCGGGCGTGGATGATGCCTTGGAAGCGTCTTTCTTAGGCTCTTCTTTAGCCGCCTCTTCTGCTTTGCTATCATCACCAGGTGCGGGTTTTGGACCGGAACTGAGGGCATCCGTATCGATATCATCCGCGCTTTCACCCTCTTCGAGCAAAACAGCGATAATGTCGTTAACAGGAACATTTTCCGTTCCTTCATTGACTAAAATCTTACCGAGAATACCTTCATCCACGGCTTCCACTTCCATTGTGGCTTTGTCCGTCTCGATCTCGGCAATCACGTCTCCAGCCTCGACCGTATCACCTTCGGACTTCAACCATTTGGCCAAAGTCCCTTCGGTCATCGTCGGCGATAATGCTGGCATTGTTACGGGTGTAGGCATCGTTCTCTAATCCTTGTAGCAAACTTTTTTGGCTTTATGGACAATCTCGTCAACCTGCGGAATGGCAAGCGCTTCGAGGTTCGCGGCATACGGCAACGGTACGTCAGCCGCACAGACACGGGCAAGCGGGGCATCCAGATAATCAAACGCGTGTTCACCGATCAAGGCCGCAATCTCCGACCCGATACCGGCAAACGGCCAGCCTTCTTCGCAGGTCACAATACGGTTGGTCTTCTTGACCGACTCAAGAATCGTATGACGGTCTAACGGACGAATGGTCCGCAGGTTGATCACCTCCGCATTAATCCCTTGTTCCGCCAATTTCTCGGCAGCTTGAAGCGCTTTACCGACCATAATGGAGAACGCCACGATTGTGACATCACTACCTTCGCGCTCGATCTTTGCTCTCCCCAAAGGAATAGCGAAGTCTTCGCTTGTCGGTACTTCGTGTGTTTCCCCGTACAACAGTTCATTCTCGAGGAATACAACCGGGTTCGGGTCACGAACAGCCGCTTTCATCAAACCTTTAGCATCCGCACCGGACCATGGTGACACAACCTTCAAGCCGGGAATGTGACCATACCAGCTGGCGTAACACTGTGAGTGTTGAGCCGCCACACGGGACGCCGCACCGTTCGGACCGCGGAACACAATTGGGCAACCGAGCTGACCGCCCGCCATGTACAATGTCTTCGCGGCAGAGTTGATGATGTGATCCATCGCCTGCATGGCAAAGTTGAATGTCATGAACTCAACAATCGGCTTCAAACCGTTCATCGCCGAACCAACGGCAATACCCGCAAAACCATGTTCGGTAATCGGTGTATCAATCACACGCTTTGCGCCGAACTCATCCAGCAGCCCTTGAGAAACTTTATAAGCCCCCTGATACTCAGCGACTTCCTCACCCATCAGATATACAGTTTCATCAGTACGCATTTCTTCAGCCATTGCATCACGCAATGCTTCACGCACAGTCATGCTTTTGGTTTCAGTAAAGGACGCTTCATCAAACGGGGGCGGCTCAAGCACTTGCCCTTGCGCATACAAAATATCGCGGTTTTCGATCTCTTTGCCTTCGGCCTGCGTTGCCGTTGTAGAGGACGTCACGCTCGGCGCATCATCGTCTTCGCTATCGTCGGATTCCGGTGCAGGCGCGTCTGTGGAAACGTCGCCAATGTCATCCGCACTTTCACCCTCTTCAAGCAGAACAGCAATCGGTGTATTCACAGCAACAGCTTCAGTACCTTCCTGAATAAGAATTTTACCAAGCGTACCTTCATCCACGGCCTCTACTTCCATTGTGGCCTTGTCTGTCTCGATCTCGGCAATCACATCGCCTGCCTCAACTGAATCCCCTTCGGACTTCAGCCACTTGGCGAGATTACCTTCGGTCATGGTCGGCGACAGCGCCGGCATAAGAATATTGGTAGGCATATTAAGTGGTCTCCTTCAATACATCTGTCCATAGCTCAGCCTCATCCGGCTCGGGACTATCTTGTGAGAATTGTGCGGCCTCATTAACGATCTCTTTGATTTCTTTATCGATCGTTTTGACTTCATCCTCTTTGATGCCCGCTTCTTCCATAAGAGCTTTAATCGTGGTGAGAGGATCACGGTCGGTCTTCATCGATGAAACCTCTTCCTTCGTACGGTATTTTGCAGGGTCTGACATAGAATGTCCGCGATAGCGGTAAGTCATCATCTCGAGAATGTAAGGGCCGTTACCTGACCGCACGTAATCCAAAGCCTGACGCGCAGCAGCTTGAACCTTGAACACATCCATACCGTCAACCTGTTCACCGGGAATGCCGTAGCCTTCACCACGTTTGTACAATTCGCCGGCAGACGAACGTTTCACGGACGTACCCATGCCGTACTGGTTGTTCTCAATCACGAACAAAATCGGCAAATCCCACAGAGCAGCCATGTTGTAGCACTCTGCAACCTGCCCCTGGTTCGTCGCACCGTCACCCATATAGGCAATCGCGACACCACCGTCTTCTTTATATTTGTGTGCAAAGCCGAGACCCGCACCGATAGCCGTACTTGCGCCCACGATACCGTGACCGCCGAAGAAATTCTTTTCCTTGGAGAACATATGCATGGAACCGCCCTTACCGCGCGAATACCCATCAGCACGCCCCGTAAGCTCGGCCATAATACCCTTCGGGTCCATATCACAGGCCAGCATGTGCGCGTGATCACGGTATGATGTCACAACCGTGTCTTGCTCCTCCTGCACCGATGCGATGCCCGTTACAACTGCTTCCTGACCGATATAAAGGTGACAGAAACCACCAATGAGGCCCATACCGTAAAGCTGCCCTGCTTTTTCCTCGAAACGACGAATAAGCAACATGTCGCGATACAGTTTTTGCAACTCCTCGGGAGATGGGGACGGTTCGGAATTCGAAACGCTCTTAAGTTTGGTTTTCTTTTTGGAAGACTTGGTAGATTTAGCTGCCACGTATGCTCTCCATCACTGTGTATTCATGATCATACAAAACAGTGTGCTAGCGCATTTCAGAAAGTGTTTCCAGCAAAAACAGGTTCATTTTGCGGTGCAAAACGTTGAAAAGAAACGAAAAAAGAAGATTTAGAAAAATTTTGTAATTTAATTACCGAGAATAACCATCTCGTTGGAAGCTCTGTAACCAAGCTTCAGCCTTACCTGCTCTTCCAAAAGATCTTTATCGACCTGTCCGGGACGCATCATCGTCACTTTTTTCTGCAAATTTTCTTTCTCGGAAAAAATTGCGTCATTTTTTTGCGACAATGTCTCTATTTGCTTCTCAAGACTATAGAACTTTACAATCGATCTGTTGCCCAAAAGCGTGTGATACGAAAAGTAAAAACACAGACACAAACCGATGATAAACAAGAGGTTGTCTTTGAGAATGTTGTGATGTGAGAAGAGCCTGTTCATGTCCTTAGTGAATCACATACGGAGTCTGTGGACAAGTCAAAAAATGTAGTTGATTCAATGACTTAATGTGTACAAAACCAGAACAAACACCGTTAAGTGATTCAAAAGACTCACACTTTTCCAAATCTAAAAAAATGTATTTTTATGCGGCGTCCTTAGCGCGCTTGCCGAAACTGACAGGAGAACGCAAGAACCCTGCCCCTTCATAAGCAGCTTGCGGGCCCAATTCCTCCTCGATACGGAGCAACTGATTGTACTTCGCCGTACGGTCAGAGCGGGAAAGAGAGCCCGTCTTGATCTGGCCTGCATTGGTGGCAACAGCCAGATCGGCAATGGTGGAATCTTCCGTCTCGCCGGAACGGTGTGACAGCACAATGCCGAACCCTGCTTTTTTGGCAATCTCGATCGCCTGCAATGTTTCGGACAATGTACCGATCTGATTGACCTTGACCAGAATGGCATTACCCGCCTTGACATCAATACCGTCCTGCAAGCGTCTAGGGTTTGTTACGTACAAATCATCACCAACAAGCTGCACGCGGTCACCAAGAGCGGACGTCAGGTTTGTCCACCCTGCCCAGTCATCTTCACCAAGACCGTCTTCAATAGATACAATCGGATATTGTGAACAGAGCTGCTCGTAGTAACGGATCATCTCGTCGGAAGACAAAACCTTACCCTCACCCTCAAGATGGTACTTACCGTCCCTGTAGAATTCTGTAGACGCCGCATCCAGAGCAATGGCGATTTCCTCGCCAACCTTGTATCCGGCCACCTCGATAGACTTCATAATGAAATCCAGAGCTTCCTGTGATGACTTCACAGCCGGAGCAAAACCGCCCTCGTCACCAACATTGGTGTTGTGACCCGCATCGGATAATTGCTTCTTCAGTGCATGAAACACCTCAGCACCCGCACGAAGCCCTTCGGAGAAATCTTCCGCCGCAACCGGCATGATCATAAATTCTTGAATATCAACAGGGTTGTCAGCATGCGCACCGCCGTTAATGATGTTCATCATCGGTGTCGGCAATGTGTGCGCGAAAGAACCTCCAATATAGCGGTAAAGCGGCATATCCAGCTCATCCGCCATAGCCTTGGCAACGGCCAATGACACGCCCAGAATGCCGTTGGCGCCGATACGGGCTTTGTTTTCTGTACCATCCAGCTCGATCATCTGTTGATCGATATACAACTGCTCTTCGGCATCAACACCTAAAAGCGCTTCGTAAATCTCGGTATTCACATACTCGACCGCTTGCGTAACACCCTTGCCCAGATAACGGTCCTTATCTCCATCACGAAGTTCGACAGCTTCATACGCACCTGTGGATGCACCCGACGGAACGGCAGCACGGCCTTTTGCGCCTGTCTCGAGTTGAACATCCACCTCAACTGTGGGGTTACCTCGGCTGTCCAGAATTTCACGGGCATGGATATCGATGATGGCGGTCATAACAAAGCAGTCCTTTTTTAAAGCGTCATAAGTTATGGACGTTTTAAAGCAAGGTTCAGCGATGTGAAAGAGTAAATTTAAGCGTTTACGCTAAACGCGCTACCTGAATTGCCCAGAACACTGGAAGATGAACGCGATAAACTATCGGAGGCTTCTTTTGCTGCTTTCTCCGCCTCAACAGCACTGTCCAGAGTTTCCGAACCGCTAATTCCCAACTCTTCTTGAATAGAGCGGGCAAGACCGTTTGACGGCGCCTTGGAGCGCAAAGCCAGAATGCCTTTTTGTAATGCTTCGATGGAAGACGTGTTGCCGACCCCTAATGAGAAGATGGCATTGAATGTCGATGTTGAGGATTCTAGAAAACGTTTATTAACTGCACGTGCATTACCGGAAAGCCCGATACTGTTACGATTGATACGGCGCCCGACGTCAAGCAAATCCGGCGCCCCGATCCCGCCGTTTAACAGGGAGGTAGGCGAAGCAGCAATACCACGTTTATTGGCCAACGTGGCTGCATTCAAAAATCCTGATGCTCCTGGAATCGATACCATTTCGGTAAAAAGCCTCCTGCTATTATTCGACGTGGCATACTACCACACCTTATATTTTACAGTTTTTTGCCGAATCCGTCCAATTTATTGTGCGAACTCGGTAATCAGAGGCGCTACAGGCAACGCTACATTTTTGCAGCCTTCACTCTTACGCATACCCGCTTGAATACTGGCAATAATCAACTTTTCACGCAATGCAGGGCTGGCTTCCCACTTCTGAGAAAAGCTCGCCTGAACCTGTGGTGACATATTTTGCTGGATTTTCTGTTTGGCCTGACCTTCAAAGGCGGCATAATCCGGCATCGCTTTTATTTCCGCGAATTCACTGTTGGCCTCTTTCAAGAACATGTTGTTGCGGCACGTTTTCGTACCGGCTTTATTCGAGTTAAACAGCCCCAGAGCTTCCCGCTGCAATTCTTCAGAGACTGCGCAGTTATTGGCATTACGGATAGCAATCTCCAGATAAACTTTCATCGCACGGTCCTTGTCCTTCGGGTCAAGGTTACCTTGGTCGATAGAGTTTTGGATTTGCGCCATAGCTTGCTGGCCTTCGGGTATTTTATCGATGTTCTGGTGAACATGTTTTACGTTTTTGTCGATCAAGCCCTGATCACATGTTTCGGCAAATGCGGGAGCGCTGATAAAGACAGTCAGGCCGAGAACGGCCGTAAGTAAATGTTTCATGAGTTTTTTGCAACCTCGTCGATTTTTTTAAGGGTTTCAAGAAGCCCGCGCATATCTTCGAGTTTAACCATATTCGGCCCATCTGAAGGGGCGTTATCCGGGTCCTCATGCGTTTCCATGAACACGCCGGCAACGCCAACGGCTATAGCGGCACGCGCCAATACAGGCACCATTTTTCTATCTCCGCCTGACGATGTGCCTTGTCCGCCAGGTTGCTGGACGCTATGCGTCGCATCAAAAATCACAGGATATCCCGTCTCCGCCATAATCGGCAAAGAGCGCATATCGGAAACAAGAGTGTTATAGCCAAATGAAGCGCCGCGCTCGGTCAGCAGGATATTGTCATTACCGCTGTCAGAAATCTTCTTTGCGACGTTCTTCATATCCCAAGGCGCCAGAAACTGGCCTTTCTTAACATTAATAATCGCACCGGACTTGGCGGCCGCAATCAGCAGGTCTGTCTGTCTGCACAAAAACGCAGGAATCTGCAACACATCCACATGCTCGGCAACTTCCGCGCATTGTTCGGCTGTGTGAATATCGGTCAGTGTCGGGACACCGAATTCTTTCTTTAGATCGGAGAACACAGGCAAAGACGCATCCAGCCCCATACCACGCACTCCGTGCAAGCTGGTGCGGTTGGCCTTGTCGAACGATGTCTTGTAAATAAACGGAATACCGAGGTCTTTAGTGAGCTCGGTCAATGCGCCACACATTTCGAATGCATGGTCACGGCTTTCCATCTGGCAAGGCCCCGCAATCAGCGTAAAGGGCTTGTCGTTTGATACTTCCAGAGATTGAACTTTAACTGTCTTCATGTATTTTCATGTATTTAGATTTAAAATAGGCCACCCCCGAAGGAATAACAACCAAAGCCGAACCGGTCAGTAAAATAATGCCGATCACGCCGAGAAATTTTTCTCCGGCGGCAATTGCCTCGATTGCCGCAATAAACCAGAGCCCCAACACAAAACCCCACGGGAATAAAAAGCCGATGAGACCAGCCTTAAAGGACGGGCCTTTAAAAACCAGCCCCACAATAACACCGCTGATGAGGATCGACAAAACAAGATCATCAACCGCTTCTTCAAACGGATAATTAAAAGTGACAGCAAAAACGTAGAACGCGCTTGTGATACCAATAAGAGCACCGATAAAGCCTGCCCATTCCGGCTTCATGCTTAAACCAGTCTGCTTTGTGCGACTGCCGCTTCAATAAAGCTGACAAACAACGGATGTGGTTCGAAAGGCTTGGATTTCAACTCTGGGTGATACTGAACACCGATGAACCATGGGTGATCGTCACGCTCGACGATCTCCGGCAATTCCCCGTCAGGAGACAGACCTGAGAAAATCAGCCCCTGCTCTTCGAGTTGCTGCTTGTAGTTAATGTTTACTTCATAGCGGTGGCGGTGACGCTCGCTGATGTCGTTTGAACCGTAAATCTCAGCCAGCTTCGACCCTTTCGTCAGGCTCGCGGGATAAGCACCCAAGCGCATCGTTCCGCCAAGGTCGCCATCTTCACTGCGCTGCTCTTTACCCGCATCCGTTTCCCATTCCGTCATCAAACCGACAACGTGTGAACCGCGCTCTTCCAGCTCGCTGGATGTCGCGTCATCAATACCGCACAGATTCCGTGCCGCCTCGATAATTGCCATCTGCATACCCAGACAAATACCAAAATACGGAATCTTTCTCTCGCGGGCATATTTAACGGCAGCAATCTTGCCCTCGGTTCCGCGTTTGCCAAAACCACCCGGCACAAGAATGCCGTGAACCCCGTTAAGCGAATCTGTGCCCTCTTCTTCAAGCGTCTCTGCTTCAATGAATTTCAGCTTCACCTTGACCTTGTTGGCAATACCGCCATGGATCAACGCTTCATTGAGTGATTTATAGCTATCCGCAAGGTTGGTGTATTTCCCGACAATGGCGATTTTGACTTCGCCTTCCGGCTCCTTAATGCGGCGTACAATGCGTTCCCAGATTGAAAGATCGAGGTTGGCGATATCCTTGATACCGAACACATCCATAACTTGATGGTCCAATCCTTCGGCATGGTAGGACAACGGCACTTCATAAATAGATGAAACATCGAGCGCGGGAATAACCTTCTCTTCGTCGATGTTACAGAACAACGCAATCTTGCGGCGCTCGTCATCGTCAATCGGACGGTCGGCGCGGCAAAGCAGGATTTGCGGACGAATACCGTAGCTCATCAACTCCTTCACAGAGTGTTGAGTCGGTTTGGTCTTCAGCTCGCCCGCTGCTGGAATATAGGGAAGCAAGGTAACATGGATAAACAAGGCACGGTCATGCCCGACTTCATTACCGAACTGACGAATAGCTTCGAGAAACGGTAAGGATTCGATATCACCCACAGTACCGCCGATCTCACACAACACGAAGTCGGCTGTGCCTTCCTTCTCCATAATGAAGTCTTTGATCTCGTTGGTAATGTGCGGAATAACCTGAATGGTTGCGCCGAGATAATCACCGCGGCGCTCCTTCGCCAACACTTCCGTGTAAACCTGTCCGGTTGTGATGTTGTCGTTCTTGCGAGCAGGCACGCCTGTGAAACGTTCATAGTGGCCAAGGTCCAGATCCGTTTCCGCACCGTCATCCGTCACATAGACTTCGCCATGCTGGAACGGGCTCATCGTACCCGGGTCGACATTCAGGTACGGGTCGAGTTTGCACAGGCGGACTTTATAGCCACGTGCCTGCAACAATGCGCCAAGCGCAGCGGAGCCTAGGCCTTTTCCTAATGAGGAAACAACGCCGCCGGTAATAAAAATATATCTCGTCATGTTAATTGGCTACAGGGACCTCGGGAGGTTCTGCCGGTGCTTCTGGTTCTTCGGGTTGAACTTCTAATGTCTCGATAGGCAGCGGTTCGTTTTGCTCGAGGGATTCCAATAACCCTACAGGCTGACTGCTCTGACCTGCCAAAATACCGAGAATTAAACTTGTACAAAAAAATGCAAACGCGCACAGGCCTGTCGCCCGTGTCAGCAGGTTTGCGGTGCCTTTAGCTGTCGCCAGACCACCCATACCGCCTCCGCCGCCAATACCGAGGCCGCCACCTTCGGACCGCTGCAAAAGAACGAGGCCAATAATGGCAAGCGCCAAAAACAAGTGAATTACTAAGATTACATTTTCCATGGAAAGCCTTTGTAGTGAATTTATGAGGCCTTTGCAATAGCCAGAAAGCTATCCGCTTTCAAAGATGCACCGCCGATCAGCGCACCATTCACATTTGGTATAGATAAAGTGACGGCTGCATTGTCCGGTTTGACCGATCCACCATACAAAATCCTGATGTCTTCGTGCGCTTTCGAGTAGTTTTTAAGCTGCTCTCTTATAAAGGCGTGCATCTCTTGAATATCCTGCGGGGTGGCGGCATTACCCGACCCAATCGCCCACACGGGTTCGTAAGCTATTGCCAAATTATGATAGGTCTCGAGCTTCGGTAACGCTGCGGCTAACTGCCTGCCGACAACCTCTTGCTGCTGTCCCGCTTCACGCTCTTCCTGCGTTTCACCTACACAGACAATGGGACTAAGGTCATAGCGCAAGGCTGTTTTAACCTTCTCACCTATTTCTTCATCAGTCTCTTTACATAGAGTACGGCGCTCGGAATGCCCCACAATTACATATGTACAACTGGAATCTCTGAGCATTGATGCGGAAATCTCACCCGTATGCGCACCATCTTCATGAGCAGAGCAATTCTGCGCACCAAAGCGCAACTCGGGGAAGCCGTATATAGCGTGACGCACAGCGGGTATATGCAGAAACGGCGGGCACACAACCACTTCGCATTTCTTCAAAATTTCTTTTTGTGCATCTAGACTGTTGATCGTATTGGCGATCAAGACGCGCGCATCTTCCATGCTGCCGTTCATTTTCCAGTTTCCGACGATAAGCTTTTTCATTCCCGTATTGCTCCTCAAATAACAACGTCCTATAGTGCAAGCCGAAAGCATAAAACTCAAGCCTTTCAACGGGCTGAAAACACAAAAACTAAAGGATAAAAACATGGTGATGACCGCTCTGCGCGATGGCGCTTCAGGTGGCATTTTGAAATTCTTTTTGCTGGGTATACTCGCATTAGCCGCAGGTGGCCTTATCTTCACGGATATGGGTGGCTTTTTCCGCGGCGGCATTACCAGCACGGATGTAGCAAAAGCAGGCAACCGTAATATTTCTGTCCAGCAATTCGATCGTACTCTGCGCGCAACATTACAGCGTTTCGGCCTCTCACCGCAGCAGGCGTGGAAAATCGGCTATGTGAATGAAATCCTTAAAGGAGAAATGCGGGCCAGCCTGATGGAACAAGAAGCCGTGAATCTCGGTGTCGTCGTCAGTGACCGCATTATTGCCGAAAACATTCAGGACATGATCGCACCCATGATCCAACCGGGCCAAAGCCCGAGCGTCGTCCTCGATCAGGTACTGCGCTCCCGTGGTATGAGTGAACAACAAATGGTTGGTGCCTTACGCCGTGACATGAATGTCAATTTTGTATCCAACACTATGCAATCCGGCTTCCTGCCTGTTTCCGACATTCTTGTAAAAGACGTTGCCGCCTATGAACGTGAAACACGTGACCTGTCATTCATCGTATTCAAGCACAGTGACATTAAGGATGTTGAGCCTGCGGATGAAGACAAGCTCATGGAGTTCTACGAGACAACAAAAGAAACATACGCCATTCCCGAAATGCGCAAAGTGACGGCTGTTATCATCGACAACGCAAAAATCAGAGACACGATTGAAGTTGCCGACGAAGAATTGAAGGCCATCTACGACCGCACAATCGAAAACTACAAAGTCGGTGAACGCAGAAATATCGAACAAGTCATCCTGAGCGACGCCGAACAAGCCGAACAGGTCGCCGCACAAGTGCGTGACGGCAAATCACTGACTGACGCGGTTCAAGACGTTTCCGGTAACACGACCGACTTGATCCCGGCCAGAGATGTAGAACGCACAGCATTGCTGGACGAGTTGCAAGCACCCGTCTTCGAAGCCGAAGCTAAAGATATTCTCGGGCCGATAGAAACTGCGCTCGGCAATCACGTTGTTGTTGTGAACGCTGTAAAGCCTGCCGAAACAACACCGTTTGAAAAGGTCAAAGACAACATCAAACACGAAATGCTTGAAACGCGTGTTCTGGATGCTCAATACGATCTAGCTGCAAGCGTCGACGACTTTCTCGCCGCCGGTGAAGCCCCTGAAGTCATTAAAGAAGAGCTGGGTGTGGAAACACAAAGCTTTCCTTTTGCCAGCACGGTCGGCATCGGTGAAAACGGCCAGCCCGTTTACAACACCGCCTTTGGCCAAGACATGACAACCGTGATCGGCGAAATAAACCAACTAAACGAAGGTGAAGCATCGCAGATTATGGATCTTTCTGACGGTCGTCAGGTCGCATTCATCATCGATGAAATCAAACCCAAATCCTACGTGCCGTTTGAAGATGTCAAAACCGGACTTGAAAAACGCTATATAGAGGATTCACAGCGTGAGATTAACTTGAGAGCCGTGAAGTCCCTTCTCGACGCGGCAAAGACGGATGAATCCACGCTTGCGGAATTGGCAAAAACCAATGGCAAGTCAGTACAAAAAATCGAAACCATCACCAGACAGGATCAGGCAAAAGGCCCGCTGAACAAACTCAACATTATGAATGTTTACAAAGCCCAGCCTTACACATTGTTCAGCATGGAGTTAAAAGACGGTGCGGCGATTGCCATCGTGACAGAAATCGATCTACCCGAGGACATCGAGGAAGAAACAGCGCAATCAACGGAAAGTGCAATTCGTCAGGCTCAACAAAAAGAAGCATATGATATGTATGTCGGCGCCCTGACCAATAAATTCAGCACGAACATTAACCACAGATTGCTGGAAAGTGTTTACGGGCCTGAAAGCCAGCAATACTGATGCACATTTCTCCGAACGACAAAGACTTTAAAGCCGCATTCGAAGCGGGAGAAACACAGCTTGTCACGCATCAATTCGCGGGCGATCTGGAAACCCCTGTCGGCACGTATCTGAAGCTTTGTATGGATGAGCCCTACTCCTTCCTTCTTGAATCCGTAGAAGGAGGCAATGTTCTGGGGCGCTATTCAATCATCGGCTTTGACCCCGACATGATCTGGACATGCAGCAAGGGCGAAGTCACCATTGCCGACAGAGACGGAGAATCTCTGCCGAATGAATATAACGACGCTTTGGCGTCCCTCAAAGGACACGTAAAAGCCTGTAAAATCGACAACGCACCCGATGATGTCCCGCCTATGGCGGTTTCCGGCCTGTTTGGCTATGTCGGCTATGACATGATCCGCTTGATCGAGGATATCCCCGATAATAATCCCGAAGAGCTGGGCATCCCCGACAGCACGCTTATGCGTCCCCGCGTATTGGTGATTTTCGACAACGTTAAACAAGTCGTGACGATTGCCTGTCCTGTCTATAACCATGCCAAAAATTCAGAATTAACGGCCGACAGCGCCTACCATGAAGCCAACAGCCTGGTCCGTCAGACACTTGATCAAATCTTCACATATGTCGACCGTGAACGTTTGCAACACCACAGCGATATCAAAACGCCGCTGGATGTAAAATCCAACATGACGCGGGAGGAGTATCACGAGGCCGTCAAGAAGTCCGTGAATTACGCCGTAGAAGGTGACATTTTTCAGGTTGTCCCGAGTCAGAGATTTTCCGTCGACTTCGATCTGCCGTCATACGAACTGTACCGCTCTCTCAGACGTGTGAACCCGTCTCCGTTTCTCTTTCACGTATCACTGGGTGATTTCCAGCTTGTCGGCGCCAGCCCCGAAATTCTGGTCCGCGTGCGCGACAATGAAGTCACCATCCGCCCTATCGCAGGCACGCGTAAACGCGGCAGTACACTGGCCGAAGATAATGCTCTGGCCGAAGAATTATTGGCGGATGAAAAAGAACGCTCGGAACACCTCATGCTTTTGGATCTGGGCCGCAACGATGTCGGCCGCGTCGCAAAGACAGGTACGATTGACGTCGATGAATCGTTCATTATCGAACGCTACTCCCACGTCATGCATATCGTCTCAAACGTGAAAGCTCAGCTGCGTGACGATATGGACATTATCGATGCTTTGTTCGCGGGCTTCCCTGCCGGAACAGTCAGCGGCGCACCAAAAGTGCGTGCAATGGAAATCATTGATGAACTGGAAAACACCCGCCGTGGATTCTACGCAGGCGCAGTCGGTTACTTCTCCGGTAACGGAACTCTGGACACATGCATCGCCTTGCGCACAGGCCTTATTAAAGACGGTAAATTATATGTGCAGGCAGGCGGTGGTGTAGTTGTCGACAGCGATCCCGAGTTCGAATACCAAGAGACCGTGAATAAGTCTAAAGCCCTTATCCATGCCGCCGAATTGGCAATCAAAGCCGCTAAATAATCTAAATTATTGGATATGATAAAGCGATAATGATAACAATTCCTGAAAATATAAAAAAATA
>JAESRE010000070.1 GCA_016764775.1 Alphaproteobacteria bacterium | reverse complement strand
CGCCGATACCGACCGTCGTTTTTACGGCGTGCAATTCCACCCCGAAGTCGTTCATACCCCGCACGGTAAGGACCTGCTTCGTAACTTCACACACAATATTTGCGGCTGTTCGGGCGACTGGACAATGGCTGCCTTCCGCGAAGAAGCGGTTCAAAAAATCCGCGAGCAAGTCGGCGACGGCAAGGTTATTTGCGGCCTGTCGGGCGGCGTAGACTCGTCTGTGACAGCCGTTTTGCTACACGAAGCCATCGGTGATCAGCTCACCTGTATCTATGTCGATACGGGCATGATGCGCTCCGATGAAAGCGCGCAGGTCGTGACATTGTTCCGCGATCATTACAACATTCCGTTGATCCACGAAGACGCGGGCGACTTGTTCCTCGGCGAACTCGATGGTGTCTCCGACCCCGAAACCAAGCGTAAAATCATCGGCCGCCTGTTTATCGAAGTGTTCGAAAAGCGCGCCAAAGAAGTCGGCGATGCGAAATATCTGGCGCAGGGCACACTCTATCCCGACGTGATCGAATCCGTATCCTTTACGGGCGGACCAAGCGTGACAATCAAATCCCACCACAATGTCGGCGGACTGCCTGAACGTATGGATCTGCAACTGGTCGAACCTTTACGTGGATTGTTCAAGGACGAAGTCCGTGCCTTGGGCGTGGAACTCGGCATGCACGAAGACTTCGTTGAACGTCATCCGTTTCCGGGGCCGGGTCTGGCCATCCGTATGCCGGGTGAGATCACCAAAGACAAACTCGAAATCCTGCGTAAAGCCGATTCCGTCTATCTGGACGAGATCAGAAAAGCGGGACTGTATAACGAAATCTGGCAAGCCTTTGCCGTGCTCCTGCCCGTTAAATCCGTCGGTGTTATGGGCGATGGCCGTACATATGACTATGTCTGCGCCTTGCGCGCCGTCACATCAACGGACGGCATGACGGCGGACTACTATCCGTTCAGCCATGAGTTCCTTGGCCGCGTCTCCACACGCATCATCAACGAAGTCCACGGCATCAACCGCGTCACCTACGACATCACCTCCAAACCACCGGGTACTATTGAGTGGGAGTGATGGAAATTTTTTCAGCTTTTATAGGGGCTGTTTTAGCATTTGCTTTTGCGTTTTTTTTGTATGTTTATCAGAAAAAATCTCAAGACGGTTATTACTTAGCTTTTGTGATAGCCTATATTACCAGCCAAATCAGCAAGCTGTATTCTCTCAAAAAAGACATACTAGTAGTCCGTAATTCAGAAATCCAAAAACTTGAGCAATCCTTCAATACAACGGTTACAGAAGGCGAATCTGTAAATTTAGAAATGAGAGAAATTTCTCAATTCATAACAAACCCAAGTCATTCTGAAGCGGATGTTTGCATTGATAAAATTAGTTTTCTAGCAGATAGCGATCCTAATTTAATACTCTTAGTAAAAGCAGCATTAGATGCAGATTCTGGAGTTACAGAAATTATTCATGGGTGCAATGAACAGATCAAAGAAACAAAAGCAGATATGTCATTACCAAATGTATGGCTATTGGTTCAATTCAACAAAAATTTGATAGATCAAGTTGATTACACGATAGCCCTATTAGAGCATAGTCAGTCTCAGCTTATAGAGTTTTCAAAAAATGAGTTTAAGCATTTCGTAACGATAACGGGGTTTTCCTTAGATGAAGAATATAAAAAATTTAAGCCTCACTTAAGTAATAGTCTTCTTTCTATACAATATACGTATAAACCTAAATCTTTCTTAGAGGGCATTTGCAAGTTTTTACAACGTCTTAAATCTTGCATATAGCCTCTACCCAAACCGCCCCTCCGCACCATATAGATTAAGCACCATAAAAAGGGCGAAGCATGGCATCCCAAGACGCACAGGATTTTTTTGATAAGCAGGCATCGCAGTCTTATGACGAGCGCAATGCCAATCTCGGCGCGATCACCGATAATCTGCATTTGCTGATCCGTCTGATCCTGCAGGACTTGCCTGCGGATGCGCGTATTTTATGTGTCGGCGTCGGCACGGGGACGGAAATCCTGCATCTGGCGCAACATTTCCCCTATTGGCACTTCACGGGCGTGGACCCGTCGGCTTCGATGTTGGATGTCTGCAAGGACAAGCTTGAGGACGCCGACCTGCTGTCGCGTTGCGAACTGGTCGAAGGGTATATAGAGGATGTCCCCGTCGACAGGCAGTTTGATGCGGTTCTGTGCCTGCTGGTCACGCATTTCATTAAAGACACCGACAAGCGCCAGAACACGTTCGATTCAATGTATGCGCTTCTCAAACCCGGCGGTTACCTGATCAATGCGGATATCAGCTACGACACCGCATCGCCGCTGTATGATGACATGTTCGCGAAATGGCAGAATTTGCAAAAGCAAAGAGGCGCGACGGAGGAGAGTTTGAGCGAGTTGAAAACCATGATGATCGCGCATTTATCCGTTTTGCCCGCACCCGCAATGGAAAAGTTTTTAAAAACCGCGGGCTTTCCCACGCCGATCCAATTCTTCCAGTCGTTGTTGATTTCGGGCTGGTATTCGCAAAAACCCTCTTAACAGCCGTAACGGCCGCTGTCTGAAACTAGCGCTCGGGCGGGGTCCAGTCACTGTCCGTGTGGGCACGCTGATGCAGGCGCAGCGCGAACCCTAAAGCCACACCCACGCCGATGGCGACCGTCAAATCCACGACAACGGTTAACACCATAGTCAGAAGCAGCAGGAACTTATCGCTGGTTTTTCCGCGCGCATATTCGCCCCATTTATGCGGCTCGCTCATATTCCACGCCGTAATCATCAACACGGCGGCGAGAACGGGCATGGCCAGATATCCGGCCAGCGGCGCGGCAATCAGCATGATCACCAGAATGACCGCCGCATGAACGATGCCGGCCACAGGGGTTTTCCCGCCTGCGCGTATGTTGGTGGCTGTCCGTGCGATCGCCCCCGTCGCGGGCAGCCCCGCAAACAGCGCCGAGCCGATATTGGCGGCACCTTGCGCTAACAGTTCGGCATTCGGACGGTGATGCTCCTTAATCATTCTGTCCGCCACCATGGCAGAGAGCAGGGATTCCACACCCGCAAGAAACGCAATCACCAGCGCGGACGGCAGCAGCTCGATCAAGCGTTGGGGCGATATTTCGGGAAATTGCGGCATCGGCAGCCGGTTGGGCAATTCACCAAACCGCGAACCCAAAGTCTCTATCGGCAGGTTTGCAAAATAAACCAGAACGGAGCCGATCCCGACCGCGACGATCAGGCCGGGGAAGCGCGGCACGGCCCGTTTGAACAGAACGATAAGCCCCATGGTCAACGCGGCTATGCCAAAGGATTGCATCTGAAGCTGTTCACGCTCCGCCCACAACACGGATAGTTTTTCTATGAATTCGGCGGGCACATGTTCAAGCGAAAAGCCCAGTAAATCGGGCAACTGGCTGGCCGCAATGACAATGGCGATACCGATTGTAAATCCCGTCACGACCGCCTCGGGAACATAGGAGATCAAACGCCCCGCCCTGTAATATCCCGCAACGAGCAGGATGATCCCCGCCATGAATGTCGCAAGGACCAGACCATCGTAACCATGTTCCGCAATAATGCCGAAAACGACCACGATAAATGCGCCCGTCGGTCCGCCGATCTGTACCTTGCTTCCACCCAGCAGGGAGATCAGACCGCCCGCTACGATGGCGGTAACAAGCCCTTTTGCGGGGTCCGCGCCCGAAGCAATGGCGATGGCAATGCTCAGGGGCAAAGCAACCATAGCCACCGTCAAACCCGCGATCAGGTCCGAGAAAAACGCGGACCTGTTGTAGTTTTTGATGGTTTTGAACAATATCGGTTGGCGCATCGGGCACTCTTTAAAAAGGGCAAGATATAAGCTTTATAGCGGGCCTGCCAAGTTAAATAACGAACATCGTTCAGGATATAAACCCCGCTGTATCCGTTATCGGACGGCACAGGCCAGCTATACACCGTTGCATGCCGGTTTACAGTTTTCGACAGCAGGCATATTAGAATGCTATAATAAAATATAATAAAGACAGGAAGAACAGGGAGTCTTCAAAAACGCGCATGAAATTCAACGTTGCTTAGGTAACGTTGCTTTAGTACATTGAAATCACTAATCAATTTTCAATCAGAAGTATTTTCAAGTGGCGTACAATTTTAAGAAGCTGAAAGTGTTGGTGGCAGACGATGACGCGACTATATGTCTGGTTATCGCTAATATTTTTCGCACTTTAAAGGTCAAAGACTGCCTGACTGCCCGCAACGGGGAGGAAGCCGTGGAGCTCTTCAAGGAACATAAACCCGATGTGGTTCTGACCGACTGGAACATGAAAGACATGTGCGGTCTTGAGCTTACGCGCATCATCCGCGACATCGACAAGGAAATAAACGGCGTCACACCGGTCATTCTGACATCCGGATATGCAGACATGGAGAAAGTCAAAGAAGCGATAAATGTGGGCGTGAACGAATTCCTGCTTAAACCTTTTTCTGTTAACGATCTGGCATCTCGCGTTGCCTATGTTGTCGAACACCCGCGTGATTGCATCGATATCGAAGGCTACTTCGGACCCGATCGCCGTCGCCGCGATTCCTCTGAGTATGACGGACCTGAGCGCAGAACGAGAGAGGGGTAATCAATGACGCTTGACGAACACAGCACAAAGGATTTGATGCAGATTGTTCTGGAGCACTATCTGAAGCACCACGAGATTGTCCTGAAAAAATTACTTCATGCGCAAAAAGCAACGGAAATGAGCATGGCGAAATTGCAGGAAATGTCGGATGCCGGAATGCCCGAAAACATTGATGCGCAATGGGGCGAGATTATCACCATATTCCGTGATTTCGGCGCGAACGAAGACGAGTTGTTCGGCATCGAAGATTTGCTCGGTACCGTTCCGACACCGATCAAACAGCCATATGTCGAGCTGGTGGAAAATGACAAAGAATTACAAAAGCTGAAATCAGAACTGAAGAGCGATGAGTATCAGAAAGCGCGTGAAGTTGTGCAAAAGGTACAGAGCGAACCGAACCCGATTTCCGGCTTAACGGCGACCGATTACACAGAGTCAGCCGAAGAAACCGATATGGTGCAAGCCTTCAAATTCACACCGCACGCCAGAAAACGCTAGAATTTAACGATAAAGTTTATTGTGCAGCAATATGCGGCTGTTCGGCCGCGTCTGCGATCATGTGTTTGTAATCGCTGATCAGCTTTTTCACGACCACATCCTTACTGAATAATTCTTCGTAAGTCTTGGTGCCGCCCTTCACCAGCTTTTCAGCTAATGCGGTATCGGTTGCGACCTGTTGGATTTGTGCAGCCAGCGTGTGCGCATCATCAATATCATGCAGCAATCCGTCTTCTTCGTGGGTAACGTACTGGCTTGCTCCGGCCGCTTTTGCAGCAATCAACGGCACGCCTGCAAACCATGCTTCGGCGATCACCGTGCCGAACGGTTCGTACCGTGACGGCAGAACGCAGATATCGGAAATATTCAACAATGCGGCGCGGTCATTGCGCCAGCCCAGAAAACGGACACGGTCATCAAGACCCATCTGCGTACACATTTTCTGGTATTTGTTCAGTTCAGGCCCGTCCCCCGCCAGCAGGTAATAAATATCGGGTGTCGTCGCTTCGGCGGCTTCCAGAAGCGTATCAACGCCCTTTTTCCAATGCATGCGGGACAGCAGCAAAACCACTTTCGCATCTTTGGGCATATTGAAATCATTGCGGCTGACCGGTTCGTCTTTGGGCAATGTGCCGAATGTATGGCCGACAAACGCCCGTGAAGGGTCTTTGATGTTTTCCTTGATGTGACGAACGATGTCGCGGGTCACGCCCATGTAAAAGTCGGAGGTTTTATAGTTCTTCAAATCATAATATCCGCCGAACCAGCCCAATACGGGGATACCCGTACCCGCAGGCATGAAAGATGCCGCACGGCTCATCCAGCAATGCACAAGGTCGGGCTGGAATTCTTTGATCGTCTGTTTGATGATCTTTTGCTCTGCGCGCTTTTTAAAACGGTTAAAGGTCAGAGGCGTATAGGGAATATCCCGTGCTTCCATCGCGTTCACACGATTGGGGTGCGGACGGCACAACACGCGTTGCTCTACACCTTGTTCGTGCAGCGCACACATCGCGTCCTGACTGAATGTCTCTGCGCCACCTGTCGGCGCGCCAGCCACGATATGAAGGATTTTCAAGTTCTCGCTCATTCGCGGCAGTCTGCCGCAAGGGTGGGCGAAATTCAAGCGCGAAAGCTAAAACGGGCAAGGGTCGGTAAATGTCACACGTTCGCCGTCTTTGGGGTGATGCAGCGTGATGGAGTGCGCATGCAGCTGTAATCTGTCCGCCGCAGCATAAACATCCTCGGGCGCATAAAACGGATCGCCGAGAATGGGATACCCGATCTCCGCACAATGTACCCGCAATTGATGCGAGCGTCCCGTCAGCGGGATCAGCTCAAGGCGGGCTGCATGGTCCTCGCGTTCAAGCACACGCCAGTCTGTCTGCGCGGATTTGCCGTGCTCATAACACACCATTTGTCGCGGACGGTTGTCCCAGTCACACCGCAACGGCAGATCGATATGTCCTTCATCTTGTTCAGGGAAACCCCACACGCGCGCGATGTAGATTTTATGTGTCTTACGGCGTTCGAACTGTTTGCCGAGATTGGCCTGGGCGCTCTTGTTCATCGCCATCACGAATACGCCGCTGGTTTCCAGATCAAGGCGGTGCACCAACAACGCGTCGGGGAATTCGGCTTTCGCGCGGGTTTCAAGACTATCTGCATGGTCTTCGGCTTTGCCGGGAACACTCAACAGCCCGCTGGGCTTGGAAAGAACCAGCAAATCATCATCCTGATGCAGTATGGATAGGGGGGTGTCGGGCGGAGCGTATTGCAGCGGTCTAGGATTCAAAAATCACCTTTACGCCGCGTTTCTTGAAATAGCTTTGCATCATTTTTCTACCCGAGCGATTATTTTGCGAAAGCTTTTGAGGATCGAAGTTGGCTTCCGTGACGCCATAGGCCTCCATAGCATCCTTCAGCGCCAGAATATGAATATCAATATCCAGATTATCGTTTTTCAACGATTCATAAATTGCTTCTTTAGCTTCTTCGAGGGATAGGGTGGCCATTACAAAATCCTTTTATTCTTCACTCTTTTGCTTTATCAAAACCCGCATGAGCACACAAGCAGAAGACAAACCTAAAACACCTTTAACAGGTTCCCACATTGCCCCCAAAGGGCATGGTGCGGGGTGTCCATGCTGTATTCCTGAAGAAGACGAAGATTAGGCAACGTCCGAGATCGGGGCAGGATCGCTGCGGTTCTGGTTTCCGGCGATGTAAACGGTTTTGCGTTCGACCTGATTCCACAAATCACTGACCAGTTCGGATGAATCCGTCCATTCCCCCTTCATAACCCAATCGACCAATGCTTGTGCCGTATCGGGGCATGTCATTTTTACCGCTTTGTTTTGTCGCAGCCACTCACTGACAATATCACTATCCAGCTCCCGCATGGCCGTAGCATAGCCGAGCTCTTCCAACGCAATAACATTGGATTCCTGCTCTTTTTGTCCGATTGCGGGTTTAACCAGAATTTTCTTACCCATTTGCAGCGCTTCCGCCGTGGTCATGAAGCCCGCATTGGTGATGACACCGGCGCAGGTCTGGAAGTCACGCTTGAAACCATCCTTCGATAAAGGTCTGAAATGCAGGTTCCCTTCATCCGAAGCCTGTTCGACCTCCGCGTTGTAAATATAAAAATCGTGCCCTTTAAAATCTTTCAGCAAGCTTGCCGTGCTCTCCAGATTTTCAAAGTTCAGATACACCAGAATTTTCTTCGGATCTGACTCGCCCGCGTCCATATCCGTTTTAAACGGCGGCAGGATAGGTTGATCGAATTGATCGTAATGGGTCGGTAATTTCGTATCCGCAGGTAATATTCCGCGCATAAACAGCATAAATGGCGAGTAGGGCGATGTTCGGGGAACGTCGAATTCAAGCGCATGATGATTGGCCGTACCGATACACGGTGTGCCTTGAAGCTTGGCTGCCCATGCGGAGACAGGCTCGAAATCGGAAATCACCAGATCATAATCACGTGTGTCCAGTGTCGCGACCTCTTTGATCAGGTTGGGGAATTGCCTGACCAGATTTGTCGAGTTTTTGAAGAAATTCATACTGCCGTTATCAAAGCTGATGCTTAGGCCCTTGCGGAATTTTACATCGCCAAGCGCGCTCAAATCCGGACAATCTTCGGCCGGTCGCCCTGACAAAATGCAATCCACATCGGCACCTGCCGCCTGCAATTTGGGCACGAGTAAGCGTGCACGGGATATGTGCCCGTTACCTACGCCGTTCATGCCGTACAAAATCTTCATATTCAAGCCTTGTTAAAAAACGCCCGAAAACATAGCATACAATTATGTAAATAGCAATAAATGCTGGTGAAGCGCAGGAAGCTGGGCCATATTAGCAATTATTAATTGACAGCCAATAGTTTCCATATTATAAAGCTTTGTTCTTAAACATGAGGCCTGGTATTTATGCTGCCAAACACAGTCGTCCAAAACGTATTGCCCGACGGGGTAATTATCGATCTTGATGGTACAACCACCAAGCGCGGTACCGTTGCGCGCTTGGTCGATAAGTTCGGCGCAGAAAACGCAGTACTCAGGATCATTAATGCCAGCCATGTGAGCTATGAAGCGCTTAAAGCCGCTAAAAAAGCGCTCCTTCCTGTTAATTTGCGCACGGGCGCACTGAAAAAGGGCATTCTGGCCAGTATTGCCGCACCGCAAATGTCCTCTATGCCGATTTCCGACTTCTTTGCTGAAACAGGAATTACTAGCGGATTGCTGAGTAATAACAGCCGTCTTGCATGGGGGGACCGCCTGATGCGCCATGTCAATTTCGGCAGAGGCTTTGATCACACAATGTATCTCGAAGATATGGACGGCATGAAAAAGCCTAGCCCTTATGGCGCTATCAAAATGCTGGACCAGATGTATCCCGACCATGAGACCAGAACCGTATGGGTCGTCGGTGATATGGCCACGGACATGGAAATGGCGATGAATACGGCCAAATATTCAATGCACCGTATCGTCCCTGTTGCCATGGGTAACGGGAGTGCGCGAACCTATTTGAACAGGCTCGGAATGCTCGAAGACCGACAGGCCCTGACATTCGACGATATGGAAGACATGGCGGCCGAAATTTTCACCCGTATGACCAGTGGCACAGAAGTCGATTTCGCTCAGGATAATGAGCAGCCTGTTGAAGGTGCGCGTCTCGTCAGTCTGGGCTAATTCCTTTAATTCATTTTTCGTACCTAGAATCTTTGCATTCCTGCGCTAAATGTGTACATATAGCGAAATCATCAAACCAGATTATGGATAAGGAATAGAGATATGGGCAGCAATACCGGCTCAACAAACGTAATCAACATCAAAACAGGCCTTGCCGAAATGCTTAAAGGCGGCGTCATTATGGACGTTGTAACAGCCGAGCAGGCGAAGGTTGCCGAGGACGCAGGCGCAGTTGCCGTTATGGCGCTGGAGCGCGTACCTTCTGACATTCGTAAGGCCGGCGGTGTGGCCCGTATGAGCCCGCCTGAAGTCATCGAAGAAGTGATGAACACGGTGTCTATTCCTGTCATGGCAAAATGCCGTATCGGTCACTTTGCCGAAGCGCAAATTCTTGAGCAGATGGGCGTAGACTACATTGATGAGTCCGAAGTGCTGACCCCTGCGGATGAAGAATTCCACGTTAACAAGCATGATTTCAAAGTGCCGTTTGTATGCGGCGCTAAAAATCTGGGCGAAGCGTTACGCCGTATCGGCGAAGGTGCGGCCCTGATGCGTACAAAAGGCGAGCCGGGCACAGGCAACATTGTCGAAGCCGTTCGTCACATGCGCCAGATCAACAACGAAATCCGCAAAGTCGTCAATGCCGACGAAGCCGAATTGATGAGCATGGCCAGAGATATGGCTGCCCCTTACGAATTGCTGAAAATCGTAAGAGCGGAAGGCAAACTGCCTGTTCCTAACTTCGCGGCCGGCGGTATTGCAACACCTGCCGATGCGGCATTGTGTATGCAGCTTGGTGCGGAAACAGTCTTCGTTGGCTCGGGTATCTTCAAATCCGAAAATCCGGAGAAATACGCAAAAGCGATTGTAAAAGCGACTGCGCATTACAATGACCCTGCCATCGTCCTCGAAGCTTCAAAAGAGCTGGAAGGCGTAGCGATGCGCGGTACGGAGATTTCCGAAATCGAAGAACCGATGAAAATGGCCAATCGCGGCTGGTAAGGATTAATCATGGACACGGCAGCACAGACAACAGAGCCTAAAACGCCCTATGAAGCGGCGCTTGAAGCGTTTGACCGTCAGGCTGCCGTCGTCAACGCGCAGATGGGCTTCATGCATGCGCAAATTCTGCCGCCGAAACATGTCGGCACGTCGCTGGATGATATCGACAACGCGCATGACCTGATGATGGAAACATTTGGCCGCCTGCAAAGCCTTGCCGAAGAAGCAGGCGTGGAATTACCGGAAAGCGGGGTTGCCAAATTCGACATGCTGAACAATTCCTACAATCTGTTCCGCGACAATGCGTCTGCACCGTCCGACGCGATGATTATCTCACTGACTTAAACTTCAAGTTGCCTTATCGGGAAACTTTGATATCTTTCGCTCATGCGAAAGTTAGCTCTTGTTATGACTCCGATGGTCTTCGCAGCGTCAGTAGCGCAGGCCTCGACAACCGGTTCGGTGGGCTCTGCTGCCGTAACTAAAGACAAAACGCAAGTCGAAGCCCGTTTCGGTTACAGCGAAGCCGATGACAGCTCCTCACAGGATGAACGTTTCCGTTCCCGCGTCCAGATAGACCACGGCTTTACCGATTTTTACGCCGCCCGCGTGGTTTTGCAGCAGGACAAACGTAAGGGCAATAATTACGAGCACGATTCCATCACCATCGATAACCGTTTCCAGTTTCTGGATGCCGAAACCAGTGGTTTTGATTTGGGTATGCGCGCAGGTTATCAGCACAAAGGCGGCGATAAAAAACCAAGCGCTGTGACATTCGGTTTTTTCGAACGCATTCCTTTCGATGCCTACGAAGTACGCCTGAACCAGTTGTTCGCTCATGATGTCGGCGAAGAATCCGATGACGGCCTGAGCGCCGAAGCCCGTTTTCAGGTAACACGCGCGATTAATGATGATCACCGTCTGGGTCTGGAAGGATTTCACGATTTTGGAAACCTGAACGAACAAGGCGGTTACAGCGATCAAAGCCACCAGATCGGCCCCGTTGCCAAGGGTAAATTACCCCTCGGAAACCTGAAATACGAAGCGGGGTACCGCGTCGGTATTTCGGAAGCCGCACCCGATCATAACTTTAAGGTCTTTATTTCCCGCTCGTTTTAATCTATCTCAATGGCATGAGCAAAACATTGAAGATAGGCTGTCTGGCCCTGCAGGGCTGCGTTGAACGCCACCGCCCGCACATCGAGGCGCTGGGAATGGACTTCGCCCCTGTCAAAACGGCCAAGGATTTTGAAACTGTCGACGGGTTTATCCTGCCGGGCGGTGAAAGCACGACCATGCTGAAATTGATCGACCGTTTCGGCTTGTGGGATACGCTGGCCGAACAATTCAAAGCCAAACCCGTCTGGGGTATTTGTGCGGGGTCGATCCTGATCGCCGAGAAAGTGTTCTATTCCTCCAAACGCGTTGGTGAAGAGCAAACCAAACAGGTTCAAAAATCGTTCGGCCTAATCCCGATGACGGTTGAACGGAATGGTTACGGGCGCCAGGTCGACAGTCATACGGCAAACGTAAACGGCTATGAAGTCTCCCTCATCCGTGCGCCGATCATTCAGGAGGTCAGTAATGATGTCGAGGTCAAAGCCAGCCATCAGGACGATCCTGTCTGGGTTGATTACGGGCAATATATGGCGACGACATTCCACCCTGAACTGACTTTCGATTTCCCGTCCCCCATGCACACAGCATTCGCGGACAAAGTAAAAGCAGCCTAAACGCACTTCTAAAAGCGTAGTCAGCGCGGGATAACGGTGTTATCCTGAAAACCTATGTTTAGAAACCTTCTCAATATCGTGACCCGCGAAGGACGTGACAGGCGGCCGGGCAAAATGCCGGACTCCGATCTGCAATTCCGTGAAAAGGTCCGTCAGGACCAACTGCATGATTGTAAAGCCTATACAGATTTGAAAGTCCGCTTCCGTGATCTGGGCCGCATGAACGCGATCATCGAAACATTGGGACGGGACTTTCTGACCGCTATGCCGCAAGGCGCATATCAAAGCCGTCTGGGACAAATGGCGTTCCTATACCGCCGCATGCATGAAGATTTAACCGCCGATGACGTGCAGGGATGGCTGGATGATGCGCAAGAACATCTCTACGCCAAGCCGGGCGAATGGGATAAATGGGATCAGGCCAACTTGCGCGAAATGATCAATATGTACCTGATGTACGCGCATGTTGATCCCGAGTTGATGGAACATAAGGCGCGTTTGTCATTCGAAGGACGAAACCGTCACAAACAATTGAAAGAGACAGGCGACTGGGAGCAGGCTAAAGGCTTCCTGGCCGAACAGATTGAATTGCACCGCCAAATTGCCGATGCCCGTTGTGCGGTTACGGAAGAAAAATCGCACTACCAGATGCTGATGCAGGAATTCATGCCCGGCATGACGGTGTTCGAGGTCGAGCGTTTATTCTACGCCCATGAAAAGGCCTTGAAGGAATTGCTGCCCGAAATTCTGAAAAAACAAAAAAATGACCCCGTGCCCATTGCTCTGGATGGTGAATATGAATCCGATGCGCAAATGTGGCTTAACCATTCATTGTTGGAAGTGCTCGGCTTTGATTTCGAACGCGGCGGATTGTACGAAACGGGACATAACCCCGTTGAGGGCGGCACGGTCGATGATACCCGTCTTGTAATCTCCAACGTTGATGAAACCAACTTCATGGACTCCATGAAAAGCGCACTGCATGAAGGCGGGCACGGATTGTACATTCAGGGTTTGCCGCGCCAGCAATGGCGTTACCAGCCCGTCGGCATGGATTTGGGCGCAGCCATGCACGAAAGTCAGGCCTTGCTGATCGAGATGATTATCGGACGCATGCAGGAGTTTTTCGAATTTCTCTCTCCGCGTCTGGAAGGGCTGTTCCACGGCATTAACTCGCCTGCGCTCTCACCTGAAAACCTGTTCTCGCTAAAAACGCGTGTAGAGCCGGGCGTAGATCGTAAAAAGGCCGACGAAGTCACATACTTCTATCATGTTGTGTTGCGTTACCGCCTTGAGCGCGACCTGATCGAAAAGGATCTGGAAATTGATGACCTGCCCCAAGCATGGGTTGAGGGCATTCATTCCACGTTAGGCGTGCTGCCCGAAAACCACCTCGATGGCTGTTTGCAGGACGTGCACTGGTTCGTCGGTAAGTTCGGCTATTTCCCGTCCTACGCACTCGGTCATATGATGGCCGCACAACTCTTTGCCACGATGAAAAAGTCCATCCCCAATATCAGGGGTAAAATCGCCGAAGGAGAGTTTGGCGAGATTAAAGAATGGCTGATCGATAACATCTATTCAAAAGGGCGGTTGATGTCGCTTTCCGACACATTGCAACAGGCAACGGGGCGGCCGCTGGATGCCCGGTATCTGGAAAGACATATCCGTAAACGCTATCTCGGCTAGGACGGCGCCCCTTGCATTGACACTTTTGCCAAATCAGCCTACAAATCGGGCGTTATGAGCGAATTTATCTCCACACGCGGACATGCCGTAAAAGACGGCAACCAACCCATCACATTCGAAGATGTGTTGCTGGAGGGGCTTGCCCCCGACGGCGGCCTGTATATTCCGTCTGAATGGCCAAAACTCGATATCGAGGCTTTGCGCGACAAATCCTATACAGAAGTAGCATTTGCAGTGATGCAGGCCTTTGTCGGCGATGCCATCACGGAAAGCGATTTCAAGGCGATCATCAAGGACACTTACGGCTCTGAAGTTTTCGATCATCAATGTGTGACCCCGCTCACACAATTGTCTGAAAAGCATTGGCTGATGGAATTGCATCGTGGCCCGACTCTCGCGTTCAAGGACGTTGCCCTGCAACTGCTTGGCCGTTTGTTCGACCATGTACTCGCCCGCCGTAATGAACATGTCACGATCGTCGGTGCAACATCCGGTGATACAGGCTCGGCTGCGATTGAAGGCTGCAAGGCATGCGAACATGTCGATATTTTCATCCTGCACCCGAAGGGCCGTGTATCCGATGTACAGCGTAAACAGATGACCACCGTGCAGGCGCCGAACGTCCACAACATCGCGATCGAGGGCACATTCGATGATTGCCAGAACCTCGTGAAAGAAATGTTCAGCGACCGCGCCTTCCGCGAAGAAATGAACCTTTCCGCAATCAATTCGATCAACTGGGCCCGCATCATGGCCCAAATCGTATATTACGTGACAACCGCACTGGCTCTTGGTGCCCCGGAACGCAAAGTTTCCTTCAGCGTACCCACGGGGAATTTCGGCAATGTGCTGGCCGCCCACGTGGCAGGTAAAATGGGCTTGCCGATCGAAGCGTTGATCGTCTCCTCCAACCGCAACGATATTCTCACCCGCTTCTTCGAGAACGGCGCAATGAAGCTGGAAGGCGTAGAACCGTCTTTAAGCCCGTCCATGGACATCCAGATTTCCAGCAACTTCGAACGCTATCTCT
>JAESRE010000069.1 GCA_016764775.1 Alphaproteobacteria bacterium | reverse complement strand
TGATGCGTTTTGAAGGGCTTACAAACGCGGAAAGCCTTGGTCATGTTTTGTATACAGACTATGTTCTGGCCTTCCAGCTTGCAGGATTGATTTTGTTCGTCGCTATGGTCGGCGCGATTGTATTGACGTTGCGTACACGCCCAGGCGTACGTCGTCAGAAAGTTTCAGAGCAGCATGCGCGTAAACGTGAAGATGCGCTCGAGATTCGTAAAGTTACACCGGGAACGGGGGTTTAAATGCTGGAAATCGGATTAAGCCATTATCTGACACTTGCGGGATTGTTGTTCACAATCGGTGTGTTCGGCATGTTTTTGAACCGTAAAAACGTGATCGTGATCCTGATGTCTATCGAATTGATGCTTTTAGCGGTGAATATTAATTTCGTTGCCTTTTCCGCGTATCTAAACGATTTGGTTGGGCAGGTGTTCACGATGTTCATTCTGACCGTTGCGGCTGCGGAAGCGGCGATCGGCCTTGCGATTCTGGTGGTTTTCTTCCGGAACAAGGGTTCGATTGCGGTTGAAGAAATTTCGAGTATGAAGGGGTAGGGTGTAAATGGAATTATTAGCCGTATTTCTGCCTCTGGTTGCGTTTTTGATTGCCGGTTTGTTCGGTAAGCAAATGGGCGATAAAGGCTGTCAGTTTGTTACATGTTCGGCCGTTATTGTTGCTGCTTTGGCATCTATCTCCCTGTTTTTCGACGTCGCTTATGGCGGGGGTCCCGCGTATACGACGCTTCTTGCGGACTGGATATCTTCCGGTGATTTCTCTGTTAAATGGGCGCTGCGTATCGACACACTCTCCGTTGTGATGATGTGTGTGATCAATATCGTCAGTGCCTGCGTTCACGTTTATTCCATTGGGTATATGAGCCATGACGACGCCAAAGGGCGCTTTATGGCGTATTTGTCGCTGTTTACCTTTGCCATGTTGATGCTGGTGACGTCTGACAACCTGTTACAGCTGTTCTTCGGTTGGGAAGGGGTCGGTCTGGCGTCCTATCTGCTTATCGGGTTCTGGAACCATAAGGAAACAGCGAATGCGGCGGCTCAGAAGGCTTTTATCGTTAACCGTGTCGGGGACTTTGGTCTGGCGCTCGGTATGATGGCGATTTTCGTGATTTTCGGCTCTATCCAGTTTGACGAGATTTTCCAGCAAGTTCCGGAAATGCAGCAGTCCTATTTCAGCTTCCTGGGTATGGAGGCGCACGCGCTGACTGTTATCGGATTGCTGTTGTTTATCGGTGCGATCGGTAAATCGGCCCAGCTTGGCCTGCATACATGGCTGCCTGATGCGATGGAAGGGCCGACACCTGTTTCCGCGTTGATCCACGCCGCGACGATGGTGACGGCAGGGGTATTCCTTGTTGCGCGTATGTCACCGCTTTACGAATACGCGCCTGATGCCTTGATGGTTGTCACAGTGGTCGGTGCGACGACGGCGTTTGTGGCTGCTACGATCGGTTTGACACAGTTTGATATCAAGCGCGTGATTGCGTATTCCACGATGTCACAGCTTGGCTATATGTTCTTTGCGCTTGGTGTTTCCGCATACGGTGCGGCGATGTTCCACCTTATGACGCACGCGTTCTTCAAGGCTTTGCTCTTCCTTGGAGCAGGTTCGGTTATTCATGCGATGAGCGATGAACAGGATATGCGCAAGATGGGCGGGATATGGAAGAAAATCCCGCTGACATACGGTTTGATGTGGATCGGCTCGCTTGCTTTGGCCGGTATTCCGCCATTTGCAGGGTTTTTCTCCAAGGATATTGTGCTTGAGGCCGCATGGGCGGACGGCACATGGTTCGGTCACTATGCCTATTACATGGGAATCGCGGCCGCGTTTATGACTGCATTCTATAGCTGGCGTTTGTTGCTCATGACATTCCATGGCGAGCCACGGGCGTCTGCCAAGGTTATGAGCCATGTACATGAAAGCCCCGGCGTTATGCTTGGTCCGCTCGTTATTCTGGCGGCCGGTGCATTGCTTTCAGGTCTGGTGTTTTACCAAGGGTTTGTCGGTTCTGCCGGACACCATGGCGAAGAAAGTCACGTGGAAGAGCAGATTGAGCATGCAGAACAGGTTTTGCATGAGGAAGCGCATGAGGTTAATGAAGAGGTTAGCGAGGCTATCCATATTCGCGATGAAGGTGCGGAGGTTATTCATGCTGCCGAAGACGAACATGGTGAAGGCGAGCACACGGTTGAAGAATTTGTATTGTCCAAGGAAACATTCTGGAATGACAGTATTCAGGTTCTGGCTGCGAATGACACAGTCGAGGCCGCGCACAATGTGCCGAAATGGGTTAAATATCTACCGCTTGTCGTCGGTCTTTTAGGAATTGGTTTAGCTTATATCTTCTATATGTTCCGGCCGAATGCTCCGGCTGTGACGGTGACGTCCTTCAAAGAGCTGCATACGTTGTTCTACAACAAATGGTTCTTTGACGAGATTTATCACAAGCTGTTTACGCGTACGGCATTCCTGCTTGGGCTGTTCTTCTGGAAGTATGGTGATAAGAAGATTATCGACGGTTATGGCCCTGACGGCTCAGCCAGTCTTACTAACAAGATCGCAGGCATTATGAGCCGTTTCCAGAGCGGATATGTTTATCAGTATGCATTCATGATGATGATTGCGGTTATCGGCTTGGTGAGCTGGTTTGTCTTTAAAGGCTCGTCAACAGGAGGAACGTTCTAAGGCATGGTTGATTTTCCCGTACTTTCCCTGATGACATTCCTGCCTATTGCCGGCGTGTTGATCATTCTGGCGATCCGTGGCGACGAAGAGGTTGTGGCGCAGAATACAAAGCATATGGCGTTGTATTCATCGTTGTTCACATTCGCTTTTGCGTTGTTCATGTACACACGCTTTGACGGCACCAGCGCGGAGTTCCAGTTTGTGGAGCAGAGCAGCTGGCTCAAGCCGCTCGGTATCAATTACCACATGGGTGTTGACGGCATTTCCATCTTTTTTGTCCTGTTGTCATCGTTCCTGACACCGATTTGTATTTTATCGGCGTGGGATGTTGTGAAGACGCGCGTTAAGGAGTTCATGATTGCGTTCCTCGTGTTGGAAAGCTTCATGATCGGGACATTTGTGGCACTGGACGCTGTGTTGTTCTATGTCTTCTTTGAAGGTGTTCTGATCCCGATGTTCTTGATTATCGGTGTTTGGGGCGGTAAGCGCCGTGTCTATTCAGCCTATAAATTCTTCCTCTTTACATTATTGGGTTCAGTTTTGATGCTTGTGGGCTTGTTGGCGCTGTACAGTGAGACAGGTACGACGGATATTCCGACCTTGATGGAATCGAACATACCGATCGGGCTGCAATATTGGCTATGGCTGGCGTTTTTCGCGAGTTTTGCCGTGAAAATGCCGATGTGGCCTGTCCATACATGGTTGCCGGATGCTCACGTGGAAGCACCGACAGCGGGCTCCGTTATTTTGGCCGGTGTGCTGTTGAAAATGGGTGGTTACGGCTTCTTACGTTTCTCTTTGCCTGTGTTCCCCGATGCCAGCGCATTCTTCACCGATTTCGTCTTCTGGCTCAGTGTTATAGCGATTGTCTATACATCGCTTGTTGCGCTCGTTCAGGAAGATATGAAGAAGCTGATTGCTTATTCTTCTGTGGCGCATATGGGCTTTGTGACACTCGGGCTCTTTACTGCGACATCACAAGGTATCGAAGGCGGTATCTTCCAGATGATTAGTCACGGATTGATTTCCGGTGCCTTGTTCCTTTCTGTCGGTGTTGTATATGACCGTTTGCATACGCGGGAGATTTCCCGTTATGGCGGCATCGTTAAAAACATGCCGAAATACGCGACCGTGTTTATGATTTTGATGCTGGGCTCGGTTGGCTTGCCCGGGACTTCAGGCTTTGTGGGTGAATTCCTTGTGCTGCTAGGCGCGTTTCAGGTGGATACGACCATTGCTGCTTTGGCCGCGACAGGCGTTATTCTGGGGGCCGCGTACATGTTGTTGCTGTATCGCCGTGTAATTTTTGGGCCGCGTGTGAATGATGATGCCCTATCTATGCCTGATCTGAATGCCCGTGAGCTGGGCTTACTGGTGCCGCTTGTATTGTTAATTATCTGGCTTGGTGTCTTCCCGGGAACGGTTATGGATAAGATCAGCCCGTCGGTTGATAAGCTGATTTCCAATTATAATGAACGTCTGGAGCTGAATGTTGACCCGGCAGCAGGGCCCGCATTGATTGAATATGAAGAAGAGGGCACGCAATGATCGATTTTAACCTCGTACCGTTATTGCCCGAGATTTTCCTATCCCTTGTGGGTATGGGATTGCTGATTGTTGGCGTATCGCAAGGCAATGTCTCCACACGCGTTATATGCTGGGCCAGTGCCGCAGGCTTAGCGATTACCGCGCTGATCTTGCTGGGTGTTGGTTGGGAAACACGCACGGTCCTGAACGGCATGTTCGTCATGGACAAATTTGCCGGGTTCATGAAGCTGTTGATCCTTACCGGTCTGATTGCCTCTTTGGCTCTGTCTGTGCGGTATATCATTCAGGAAGGCATGGAGCGTTTCGAGTACCCGATCCTCATTATTTTCGCCGGTGTCGGGATGATGATGATGGTGTCGGCGAATAACCTTTTGACGCTGTATATGGGCTTGGAGCTACAATCGCTTAGCCTGTATGTCTTGGCGGCGTTTCATAGAAACTCGATCAGATCATCCGAAGCAGGGATCAAGTATTTTGTTCTCGGGGCGCTGTCCTCGGGTATGTTGCTGTTCGGCGTGTCTTTGATATACGGCTTTACGGGCACGATCGACTTCACCTCTATCGGTGAGACGGTATCGACGCTCGAGGTTATACCGTACGGTTTAACATTCGGCCTTGTTTTTGTGCTGGCCGGTTTGGCGTTTAAAATCTCTGCCGTGCCTTTCCACATGTGGACACCGGATGTTTATCAGGGTGCTCCGACTTCCGTTACGGCGCTGTTTGCCATTGTTCCTAAGATTGCAGCGTTCGGATTGCTGATGCGTTTACTGTTCGAGCCGTTTATGGGTATGAGCGACCAGTGGATCCAGATTATTTACTTCATTGCCGTCGGTTCGATGGTAGTGGGTGCGTTTGCGGCGATTGCGCAGAATAACATCAAGCGACTGCTTGCCTACAGTTCGATCGGTAATATGGGTTATGCGCTTATCGGTCTTGTGGCCGGAACGGCAGAAGGTGCGGGCGCGGTTGTGTTGTATCTGGCGATCTACATGATTATGACGGCGGGCGTATTTGCTGTTGTGCTGTCCATGCGCCGTCAGGGTATGGCCGTTTACAGGCTGAAAGATCTTAGCGGGTTATCTCAGACTAATCCGGGTATGGCCTATCCTTTGGCTATTCTGATGTTCTCACTGAGCGGTATTCCGCCTGCTGCCGGTTTCTTCGGTAAGCTGGTTGTGTTCAACGCTGCCGTAGCGAGCGGATATTACATACTGGCTGTGATCGGTGTCGTATCATCCGTTGTGGCGGCATACTACTATCTGCGTGTTATCAAGGTGATGTTCTTTGATGAGCCTGCTGATGCGTTTGATAAAGGTATACCGTTTGCCCGTCGTGCCATTCTGTTCATTTCCGTGCTGTTTGTTCTCGGGTTTGCAATTAAGCCGAACCTGTTTGTCAGCAGTTCTTTTGATGCGGCTTCTGTTCTGTTCACAGGCTGATGGGCATCGACTGGAATATCCAAACACACGATCAACTTGAATCCACCCAGAATACGTGTTTCGAGGCCGCCAGAAACGGAGCGCAGCAGGGCACAGTTATTCGTGCAATCAAACAAGTTGCCGGTAAGGGACGGCATGGCCGTGTTTGGGAAACAGGGGATGGCAATCTGGCGTTTTCCTGCCTTTTAAAGCCGCAATGCGAAGTTCAGAATGTCGGGCAACTGGCCATAGTGGTCGGTACGGCTTTGGCAGATACGTTCAAAGGCTATACGGATGCACAGGTAAATCTGAAGTGGCCGAACGATGTCTTCATCGACGGCAAGAAATGCGCAGGTATTCTCATCGAAAGCGAGTTGTCGGCAAAACAGGATTTGGAGTTTGCGGTTATCGGTGTCGGCGTCAATATTGCGGTCGCGCCTGAATATGCGCATGCCTTGAGTGACTATTGTAATCAACCGATCGATATCGAAGCATTTTTAGCGCAGGTGTTGGAAAACATCGAAGCCCGCTATACAGTCTGGGAAGAGGGCGGTTTTGAAAAAATACGTAGCGCCTGGAACGCTTTGTCTCTACAAGAGATTGACGAAAACGGCCATTTGATCGAAGGAGATGTTCGGCATGCTGCTGGCCATTGATACAGGAAATACAAACACTGTGTTCGCGGTGTTTAAGGGCGACAAGCTTATCGAGAATTGGCGCTTGCAAACCGAAAATGCACGCAGTGCGGATGAATATGCTGTGTTTTTACAGCAGGTATTTGCCCTCGGTAATCTGGAGCTTTCGGATATTACGGATGTGATTGTCGGGTCGGTAGTTCCTGAAACAGAGTTTCACATCAAACGCCTGTGTAAGAAATACCTGAAGATCGAGCCTGTTTTTGTAACCAAAGACAACGTGCCTATCGGGATTGATTCTGAACGTCCTGAGGATGTTGGTGCGGACAGGTTGATCAACGCCGTGGCCGTATGTACATACCACCAAAGTCCGGCCATTGTTCTGGACTTCGGTACGGCGACAACATTCGATGTTATTAATGCCGACGGTAATTATGCGGGTGGTGTCATTGCACCGGGTGTGAACCTGTCTATAAACGCATTGCACCAAGCTGCGTCTAAATTGCCCCGCATTTCTGTGCAAAAGCCCAAGAGCGTTATCGGGAAAAGTACACGTCATGCCATGCATTCCGGTATTTTCTGGGGCTATGTCAGCATGATCGAAGGCGTTATTAAACGCATCAAGGATGAAGTCGGCGAGGATGTGTATGTTATTGCGACCGGTGGCTTGGCGCCGTTATTCGCGGAAAGCATCGACGCGATACAGGCTGTCGATGAAGAATTAACGTTAAAGGGCCTGTACCACATTTACAAAAGTCATCAGGCATGAGTGCAGCAGAAGATATTTTTAACGAAGACGGTTTGTTTTTTGTTCCCCTCGGTGGGAGCGAACAGTTCGGTGTGAACCTCAATGTGTATGTTTGTAACGGGGAGATGCTGGCGGTTGATTGCGGTATCGGTTTTGCCGATGACCGTTTTCCAGGAATTGATTTATTGCTGCCCGATCCCGATTTTCTGGAGCAGCATCGTGATGAGCTGAAAGGGATCATCATCACCCACGCGCACGAAGATCATATCGGTGCGATGCCTTATATCTGGGAGCGTTTGCAGTGCCCAATCTATGCCAGCCCGTTTACAGCCGAGGTTTTACGCAGGAAGTTCGAGGAACGTAATCTGAACGTCAAAATCAATGTTGTTGAACCGGGTCAGGAAGCCAAAATCGGCTCATACGCGGTACAGTTCGTTGCGGTCTCTCATTCCGTGCCAGATACATGCTCATTGATTATTAACACGGCGCAAGGGCAGGTGGTTCATAGCGGTGACTGGAACCTTGATCCCGCGCCTGTTACGGGCAAGCCAACTGATGCAGACGCATTTAAAGCAGCCGGAAAGGCAGGGGTTCTCGCGTATATCGGAGATTCAACCAATTCGGAAGTGAATGGTCGATCGGGTTCAGAAGCCGATGTTGCCGTAGGGTTGGAAGCAGAATTCAAGAAATGTCACGGTAAGATTGCGGTGACGACATTTTCGTCCAATATCGGTCGCATTATTAGTATCGCCAAGGCTGCTGAAGCCTGTGACAGGCGTGTCGCGGTAATTGGCCGTTCATTACACCGTATGATCGGGTGCGCGCATGATTGCGGCTTGTTGAATGATATTCCCGATTTTATCAGCGAAGATGATCTGGGGTACCTGCCTGACGACAAGATGGTCGTCATTTGTACCGGCTCTCAAGGTGAGTATCGTGCAGCACTTGCGAAAATCGCCAGAGGGGACTTTAGAGGCTTGAAATTTAATCCGGGTGATACAGTGATCTTCTCCGCCCGAGCCATTCCCGGTAATGAAACAGCCATTAATGTTGTGAAAAACAACCTGAGTGCGGGCGGTGTGAACATTGTTTCACCGCGCGACACAAAGAATGTTATTCACGTTTCAGGGCACCCGTGCCGTGACGAGATTGCCGAGATGCTGCAATGGTTGCGTCCGAAGCTGGTTGTTCCTGTTCATGGCGAACGCGTGCAGTTAGATGCACATGCCGATTTCGCCAATGACTGTCAGGTGCCGCAGACACTCGTACCGTCAAACGGAACGGTTATTCGTCTTGCCCCAGGTGTGCCCGAGGTTATCGATCATATTGAAACGGAAGTGCTGGCCGTGGATCAGAAACGGATCATCAAGGCGGATCACCAGTCTATTTCCGCACGCCGTAAATTGCAGTATACGGGCACGGTGCATGTGTCTATGGCGTTGGATGAACGCGGAGAGGTCTTGGGCCGCATAAAGCTTGAGACTGTTGGTTTGCTTGACCTGACGAATGCGGGGGAAGAACATATCGAAGATAATCTGGAGAGGGAAATCCTTGATATTCTGGACGATATGACGTGGGAAGACCGAATGGATGATCATTTCATCCAAGAGGAATTGCGTATCGGCGTTCGCCGTTTTTGTGATCACCTGCTTGGTATTAAACCGAAAACCAGCGTTCATGTTTTGAGGGTGTAATGGGCATTGTCACCGGCATTATCGTTTTCTTGCTCATCTGGTGGACATCCTTGTTTATGGTTCTGCCTTTCGGACATAAGCGTGAGGGGGACGGCACGCCTGTAAAACCCAACATGAAAAAGAAGCTGTTATGGACGACGTTGTTGGCGGTGATCCTGTGGGGCATAGTTTTTTCATTGATTGAAGCAGATATAGTCAGTTTTCGTGAAATCGCGGATCATATGATTGAGGAGGATTACACAGAATGAGATTTTTAGCGCTTTTAATACTCATGCTTTTGCCGTTTCAGGCCGCAGCACAGGACAAAACGGTTTTCTGTCAGCAATTAACGGAGCATGTACCCGACGATGATGTGAATTATAAGCCGGGACGTGAAGATGTTGTGCCGGCGGATGTTGATGGTGGTGTTGCCCAGCCTGTTTTCGACCCGATAAGTATTCCGGTTCAGATTGAGCTTCTTGAATATATGGATATCGATGTTCCCGACGGGATTGATCTGGAGCCGTATGTTGCGCAGGTTGATGTGTTTCAGGATGGTCGCGTTTTGTATAACGGGCAGGACATATCCAAACAAACTGTAGTGCTGTGCTCGGATGCCGATGGACAAGCGGAAGAGGATGCCTTAAATTCTCAACCCGAAGAGACTGAAGACATTAAAGAAGGCATTGAAAGAGAACCTCTTTCCGAAACAAAAGATACAGATGAGTAAGAAACCCAGAACCGCCATCACGCCCACGCGTGAAGAAAATTTTCCCGAATGGTACCAGCAGGTCATCAAGTCAGCAGATCTGGCCGAGAATTCGCCCGTGCGCGGATGCATGACCGTAAAGCCTTATGGCTGGGCGTTGTGGGAGAATATGGTCAATATATTTGATCCATGGCTAAAGGAATACGGAGTTCAGAACTGTTCTTTTCCGTTGCTCATTCCTGTTGATTATCTCTCTAAGGAAGCCGAGCACGTCGAAGGTTTTGCCAAGGAATGTGCCGTTGTAACGCACCATCGTCTGGAAGCTGATCCGGACGGTAACGGTTTGCGTCCTGCACCGGATGCAAAGCTTGAGCAGCCGTTTGTGGTACGCCCGACATCAGAAACAATTATCGGTGAAGCGATGTCGCGATGGATTCAGTCCTATCGTGATTTGCCGTTGCAGCTGAACCAGTGGGGCAACGTGATGCGGTGGGAAATGCGTACACGCATGTTCCTGCGGACGTCCGAGTTTTTCTGGCATGAAGGGCATAACGCATTTGAGGATCATGACGGCGCAGAAGCTGACTGTCTGCATATTCTCGGTCTTTACGAGAAATTCTTTACCGAGGTGCTTGCGATTGATGGTTACAAAGGCGTGAAGACTGAAGAAGAGCGCTTCCCGGGTGCGAATAATACATTTGCGTTTGAAGCGATGATGCAGGATGGAAAAGCACTGCAAGCTGCGACAACACATGATTTGGGCACGAACTTTGCCAAGACGTTCGATATCAAATATCAGACGAAGGATGGCGGCGAAGAGCTTTGTCATACGACAAGCTGGGCGTTTTCGACGCGCATGATTGGCGGCCTTATCATGATGCATGCGGATGATGACGGTATGATTATGCCGCCGCGCATCGCGCCTCAGCAGGTTGTGATCTTGCCTGTGATCAAAGATGACGGTACAGCGGGGCAAATTAACGAGTTCTGTGACAAGGTGGTTGCAGGTTTGAAAGACAAGGGTATCAAAGCCAAGGTTGATGACCGTGACATGCGCACGCCTGACAAGATGTGGGATGCGATCAAGAAGGGTATTCCGTTGCGTGTAGAGATTGGTGGCCGCGAAATGGAAGCGGGTGAAGTTACCTGCGTCCGCCGTGATATTGGCCGCGATTCCAAGCAAACATTGCCGCTTGAGAAATTCCTTAATGATGCACAAGGCATGCTTGATGCTATGCATGATGACATGTTGGCGAATTCCCGCAAATTCCGCGACGACCATACAACGGATGTTAAAAGTGTTGCTGATATCGAGCATTTCTTTTCTTCAGGCGGTCTTGGTTTTGTCAAAGCGCCGATCGAGCTGTTGAAGGACGATTCACTAGCTGCTGTTATGAAGGAACATGGTCTATCTACACGTAACATGCCTTTCGTTGACGAAGGGCGCACCGTGTTGATCGCAAAAGCGTATTAGAATGAAAAAACTGTTTTTCACTGCTGTTTTTATTACGCTTCTGGCCGGCGCGGACTCAGCGGCTGCCCAAAACATGAAAATGGACTTTCCGTTCCCCGAGCATTACAGCCGTGTACAAAGGCTGGCGCTGTTTCTGGAATCGTCTGTGAATGCAGGAACGTTCCACACTTACTGTGTTAGCGACAATTTTGCGGAGCCGGACGGACAGCTTGCGGACAATCTTGAGTTTGTCAGAAAAGCCTATCTGAAAATATACAAAGAAAAGGCCGGAATGAAGGACGCGTTGGCGCAGCAGACTTTGGATAACGACCTGAAAAGATTTCAGGAAGACAGTCTCGCCAATATCAACGAAGACATATGTAAGGGTCCCGATAAGGTCTGGTACACGCAATATGTGATTTTTAACACAGCCGATGAACGTTATTTGGCAGATCAACTCAACAGTATTTTTGAACAAGATAAGTAAGTAAATGCTCTCAACCTTCGAACGCATGGTCGCATGGCGATATCTACGCTCCAAGAAAGCCGAAGGCTTCGTCAGTGTAATTGCCGGTTTTTCATTTACCGGCATCATGCTGGGGGTGGCGACGCTCATTATTGTGATGAGTGTCATGAACGGTTTTCGTGCAGAGTTGTTTGATCGCATTTTGGGTCTGAACGGCCATATGAATATTTATTCGCAAAGCGGGCCGTTGTTTGATTACGCCTATGTGAAGGACCGTGTAGAGCCGATTGACGGTATTGATATGGTTGTTCCGATGGTCGAAAGCCAAGGGCTGATTTCCAACAAGGCCACGGCCAGTGGTGTTCTGGTGCGGGGGATTGAGTGGAAAGACTTTGCCAACCGTCAAATCATGCGCGATTCCATTACCGAAGGGGATCTGGCCAATTTTCAGGATACGAATGTAGCGATCGGCCATGTGCTGGCGAAAAAGCTGGGTTTGCGTGTTGGTGACAAATTCACCCTGACATCACCACAGGTTAAATCAACGCCGTTTGGCTCTATGCCCCGTCAACGCAGCTATACGGTCGCGATTATCTTTGATGTCGGTATGTATGAATATAACAGCGGCTTTGTTTTCATGCCGCTCAGTGCCGCGCAGACATTTTTCCAGATGGATGGGGCCGTAACCGCGCTAGAGGTGTTTCTTAAAGACCCCGATCAACTTGATCAGGTTCGCAAAGCCGTAGAGCTGACCGTTGAAGGGCAGGCCGGGGTTTTTGACTGGCGTGACTTGAATGAAAGTTTTTTCAATGCCTTGCAGGTGGAACGGAATGTGATGTTCCTGATCCTTACGCTGATTATTCTGGTCGCTGCGTTTAACATTATCTCATCCATGATCATGCTGGTTAAGGATAAGGGACAGGATATTGCGATCCTGCGGACCATGGGGGCGTCGCGCGGTAATATGATGCGCATCTTTATGCTGACCGGTGCAAGTATCGGTATTATCGGTACACTTGTCGGTGCGGCATTGGGTATTACCTTCGCATTGAATATCGAAAGTATCCGTCAGTTTCTTGAGGGCTTAACGGGCACAGAGTTGTTTGCCGACGAGATTTATTTCCTCTCACAATTGCCTGCGGTTATTGATTGGGGTGAGGTTATGGCCGTGATCGGAATGGCTTTCGCTTTGTCTGTATTGGCAACCGTTTATCCCGCATGGCGTGCGGCGCGCCTCGATCCTGTGGAGGCGCTTCGCTATGAGTAATCCGATAGATGAGGCACGGTTGTTGAAGGTTGAAGGTCTTGAGAAGACTTTCAAAAGCGGTGCAGGCGCGCTGACGATTTTCAAAAATCTTGATCTGAATGTAGAAGCAGGTGAGCTTGTCGCTCTTGTCGGACAAAGCGGTTCGGGAAAGTCGACCTTACTACAGATTGCAGGTTTGCTGGACAAACCGACAGCGGGCAGTGTGGTGATTAACGGGCAGAATACGCAAAAGCTGAACGAGAAGAAGCGTACCGCGATGCGTAATTCCGATATCGGTTTTATTTACCAGTTCCACCATCTCCTGCCCGAGTTTACGGCTGTTGAAAACGTGGCGATGCCACAGATTATTGCGGGTATAAATGTGAACGAGGCCAAAGACAAAGCCGAAAGCGTGATCGAGGCGCTTGGGCTTGGGCAACGTAAAACCCACCGTCCTGCGCAGCTTTCGGGCGGTGAGCAGCAGCGTGTTGCAATAGCACGCGCTTTGGCCAATGACCCGAAATTGCTTCTGGCTGATGAACCAACGGGTAACCTTGACCCGGAGACGTCTTCGGAAGTTTTTGATATGCTTTTGGAACAGGTCCGCGAACGTGACATCGGTGCGCTCGTCGCGACCCATAACCATCAGCTTGCCGATCAAATGGATCGGGCTTTGGAATTAAAGGCGGGGAGAATCGTTCCGTTCGACTAAGTGCTGCCATAATTCATTTTTGATGTCGTCGGACTGCGGCTCAGGTATTTCTGTATACCTTTCACCTTATCCTCCTAATCAAAAGATAAATGCTGTTTACTCTGGCTTTGCGGTTCTTTCGCTTGCTAAAATCCAAGAATGAATCAGTTCGTGCATTTGCATCTCCATTCGGCGTATTCGTTGGCCGAGGGGGCAATCAAGGTTAAAGACCTCGTTAAACTCTGCGTTAAACAAAACATGCCCGCAGTGGCCGTTACTGATTCCTCCAACATGTTCGGTGCTTTGGAATTCGCCATGGAAGCGGCAAAGAGCGGCGTGCAGCCCATTATCGGTGCGCAGGTTCTCTACACAGATGAAGAGCATCAATTGGTTTTGCTTGTTCAGGATAGTACAGGGTACTTGAATCTCTCCCGTTTAATCAGCGATGCCTATATGGGCGGAGATGCGATGAGTAAGCCGATTTTCTCCAAGGAAGACCTCAAAGCATATTCCGATGGCCTTATATGCCTTTCAGGTGGGTCGAAAGGTCCTGTGAATTATGAGTTGCTGCATAAGCAAACTGATAAAGCGGAAGAAGAGTTTTTATATTTAAAAGAATGCTTTGGAGATCGTTTTTACAGTGAAATACAAAGACACGGTTGGGTCGAGGAGGACGCAACAGAAGATGCGTTGATTGAGCTATCTTACAAACATGATGTGCCGTTGGTGGCTACAAATGATTGTTATTTCACCGATCGTGCGGCGCATGAAGCGCATGACGCTTTGCTCTGTATTTCCGAGGGACGGTACGTCACGGAGGAAAATCGCCGCAAAGTCACGCCCGAGCATTACTTCAAAAATGCGCGGGAAATGGAAAAGCTGTTCGAGGATTTGCCCGAAGCCATCAATAACACAGGCGTTATAGCGCAGCGCTGTTCATTCCTGCTTAAACCCATCGACCCGATTTTGCCGCCGTTTGAAACGGAAGGCGGTCGTTCTGAGATTGAAGAATTGAAGGAGCAATCAAAAGCTGGCCTGCAGTGGCGTTTGGACAATTTCGTGAAGGATGCTGACCATCAGGAATATTGGGACCGTTTGGATTTCGAGTTGAATACCATTATCGAAATGGGTTTTCCGGGCTACTTCCTGATTGTTTCGGACTTTATTAAATGGGCGAAAGAGCAGGATATTCCCGTGGGACCGGGGCGTGGATCGGGTGGTGGCTCGGTCGTTGCGTGGGCACTGAAGATCACTGACTTGGACCCGCTTGAGTTGAATTTGCTCTTTGAGCGCTTTCTGAATCCCGAACGTGTGTCCATGCCCGACTTTGATATCGACTTCTGTCAGGAACGTCGCGACGAGGTCATCAAGTATGTGCAGGAGAAGTACGGCTACGACAAGGTCGCGCAGATCATAACCTTCGGTAAGTTGCAGGCCCGCGCTGTGCTGCGCGATGTCGGGCGGGTGCTGCAAATGCCCTATGGTCAGGTCGACCGCATCTGTAAGTTGGTGCCGAACAATCCGGCCAATCCAGTCACCCTGAGTCAGGCAATCGAGGGGGAACCCCTGTTGCAGGCCCAGATCTATGAGGATGAGGCCGTCGCGCGGCTGGTGAA
>JAESRE010000068.1 GCA_016764775.1 Alphaproteobacteria bacterium | reverse complement strand
GTCCGCCTGCATGCCTTTGGGCGCATGCGTGACCACAAGGTCCGTTTTGTGCACACCCTCATGCGTGCGGCCTGACGCGATATCGCGCCCGCGCTCTGCCATCAGGCGTTCGCGGTAGGCGCTTTCGGCCTCGACCGCCGCCATGCCGTCGGCCAGCAGACCCTCAAGCCAGCCGTCGATCGCCAGTTCCGCCTTCGGGAACGGCCCGTCTTCGGCATCCGCCAGTTGGCCCGCAAGCTGACCCGCAAAGTCAAGCCGCGCATTGGCAACCGCGACCGCGTGTTCGGCCATGCGCGCTTCTATCGCGCTCAGCCACGCCGGGTCGGCCCTGCGGCCTTTGTCCGTGAGCAGTCGGTTGCGTTCCCGCATCACGCGCTCATAGGCACCCACCTGACGGCTATGGTCGGCATAAAGGCCAAGCACAAGCCGGTCGGGGAAACGGCGGCGGGACGACGGCCCCTCGATAAACAGCCGGTCCATCTGCGGCGTCAACCACACGGCCGCCAAATGTTCGGCCAGCGCCGATTGCCCGCGTGCATTTTCACCGTTTATACGGATCACCCGCTTTTCGGTTTTGGCATCCAGCCCCGTGCCGAGTTGCACAGGCCCGTAAGGCGCTTGCAAACTGGCCGATACAGCCCATGGCTGGCCCGAATCCTGACACTGTATCTCCATCATTTTGGCCCCGCGCAAACCACGCCCGGGAACCAACAATGACAAGGCCTCCAGAATATTCGTCTTGCCCGCCCCGTTCGGCCCGTACAAAACGACCAGACCAGCTTCAAGGTCCTTGAGCTCGGCTTCCTGATAACAACGGAAATTATGAAGTTTAAGGGTGGTGATCTGGGACATAGAGCTTCTTTATACTGCAAGAACCGTCCAATAGACCAGAGCGCAAATCATTGCGGGCCAAGTCTCCATGTTTTCGGGAAAGGCGCTTCACGGTTGCCGATGGTTTTTATGAATTTACGGTCCTTATAGTGACCGAAATAAAACATCAGCTTTGTTGATTCGACTTCCCGCAAACCTTCTCTTTGCGGACGAAAACCAACGGTAACTTCCGAAATATGACGACCGCCTTTTTGCACCTCTGCATTTGAATATCTCCAATGCCCCATATCGGGATGAACGCTGAGGTTATATTCGCCGTCCGCCGCAGTGCTCGGGATTGTATATTCGACGGAAATTTTTAACTCGTTGGGACGTTCTTCCAAAAGCCGTGCGGAGATAATACGCGGCTCATGTTCAACAAGACGCGCTTTTGTGGGCAAAAGAATATTGGGGTCAGACTGTTCCTGAGGACTCGGCGTACTGTCGTCGTAATAGGCTTTGATATACGGATAGGAGAACGCCAACAATATCAGTACGACGATATAGGCGGCGGTCTTCATCCTGAATGCGTATATTAAACGTCCTTCTTAAACGCGCAGTGGCATCAACACATACAGCGCGCTGGCGTCACTGTTGTCCTGAATGATTGTCGGGCTGGCAGGGTCCGCCAGAGTCAGACGGCAGCCTTCCCCTTCAATCTGGGATGTGATGTCGAGCAGGTATTTGGCGTTAAAGCCGATTTCGATGTCGGTCTCGCCATTCACTTCGACTTCTTCCGTTGCACTACCCGCATCAGGGGAGCTGGCGGAAACAGTCATCTGCTTGCCGTTCAGGGCAATCTTGATCGCACGGGACTTGCCGTCGGAGATCGTAGACACACGGTCAACGGCAGACGTCAGCATCTTCGCATCCACTTCAACGATCTTGTCGTTACCTTGTGGAATAACACGCTGATAATCGGGGAACGTACCGTCGATCAGCTTGGATGTCAGAACGATGTGATCGAATGCAAAACGGATTTTGCTTTCGGACAATTCGATCTGGATCGCGTCGGCAGCTTCGTCGACCAGCTTGCGCAATTCACCGATTGTTTTACGCGGAATGATAATGCCCGGCATACCGGCCGCACCGTCAGACAACGGCATCTCGAAACGCGCCAGACGGTGACCGTCAGTCGCAACCGCACGCAATACTTTCACGCCGTCCTGCTCGGCTTCGTGTAGGTAAATACCGTTGAGGTAATAACGTGTTTCTTCCGTGCTCATTGCGAACTTCGTGCGGTCGATCAGCGCACGCATGTCTGCGGCCGGAATAGAAAAGCTTGTTGGCAACTCGCCTGCGCCCAACTCGGGGAAATCCGTAGTCGGCAAGCAAGAGAGCTTGAATTTGGAACGCCCTGCTTTGACTTCCATCTGTGTGCCTTCGGCATTCAACGTCAGTTCAACGTCACTGCCGTCCGGAAGCTTACGCACAATGTCATAGAGTGTGTGGGCGGGAACAGTTGTCGCGCCTTCTGAATCTATATTGGCCGCAACCGATTCGTTGATCTCGAGGTCCATATCGGTGGTTGTGAATGTCAGAACATCCCCATCGGCTTTCATCAACACATTAGAAAGAATGGGAATAGTGTTTCTGCGTTCGACAACGCTTTGGACGTGGTTAAGGGATCTTAGAAGGGATGCGCGCTCAATGCTCAGTTTCATCGACTAGCTCTTTCACTCAAAAATTAATTAGCAGGGAATCGGATACTAGCACAGCGAATCAGGGGCGCAAAGCGCAATGTTACGCGGCTTTGGCGTTATCCAAGCTTTGCGGATAAGCTGCTTCAATCGCTGTCCATAACTTCACAAAAAGATCCGTTTCGAACTGCGACAAGCCTTGAAGTTGATCCGTATTTTCGCCACACATTTCAAACATTTCTGCCAAATGGTGATCTTCCTCGGCCAACAACCCTTTCAACGGCAAGTGAACATCTGCCTCTTCCACGACTTCGTTGTAAATGCCGTAGAGCCAGCAGGCGCGTAATTCGATGATCAAGGACACCCAACCATAGGCAGCATCATTGCCGACCTGTTTGGAAATGCCCGCATCCATACGGCCGAAATACATCAAGGCGGGAACACGCGTCATGGTGTTTTCATCAACCCAACCCTTCATCTCGCCGCCATTGATCCGCTCGGCATGGCGCTTAAAGAAATAGGCATGGCGCGCCTCTTCAGCGAGGTGCTGCAAGGTATCCTGATCCATCTCTTCAGGCTTGTTCATCTGGGACAGCATAATTTTACGGCTGCCCATATGCTCCAGCATGGAAAGCATGTTCAGGAATTTCGCATGATTTTTAGGATCTTTGACAATACGTGTCAGAAAAGCTCTGACCGGGGCCTCATGCGGCTTGTTGTAATCCTTCATCCCGGAGGCTGTCCAGGGATCGCCACAAGGTTTCATAAATGCGCTCCAAATCTTGTTCGTCTATGCAGTAAGGGGGCAGAATATAAACCGTATTCCCGATCGGACGCAAGAGCACACCATTATCGAGCATGAAGTCGTAAATTTCCTGCGCAATCGATGACAGGTAGCCGCTCACGTCATCACGCACATCCAACGCGAAGATACTGCCCTTCACGCGAACATCCGTAATATCCGGACGGGCCGAATACCATCCCGCCGCCTTGCGGTGATGTTCACCGATTGTCTGAATAGATTGCAGAACAGGTTCCTCATCCCATATCTCCAGACTGGCCAACGCCGCGGCACACGCCATCGGGTTGCCTGTAAAGCTGGTGGAATGGAAAAACTGTTTGGCTTTTTCATCATGGTAAAACGCATTGTAAATCTTGCGCGGTGCCAGTGTCGCACCCATCGGCAAGAAGCCGCCCGTTAAACCTTTCGACAGGCACAGCAGGTCAGGCACAATCTCTGCCTGGCTCGAGGCAAACATCGTTCCCGTACGGCCAAAGCCCGTCATAACTTCATCGGCAATCAGCAATACACCGTATTCACGGCACATCTCCGCCATCTTCTTGAGCAGCTTCGCCGGATACATCCGCATACCGGCCGCGCCCTGAACAATCGGTTCGAAAATAAAGGCGGCCGTGTCCTTACCGTAACGGTTGAGCCATTTATCCAGCCATTGCAGCGTGCGCATTTCCTGACCTTTATGCGGGTATGGAATATGCTTCACTTCAAACAAAAACGGTTCGTATAACGCGTTAAACACGCCGCGCTCGCCCGTGGACATCGCCCCGAACGTATCCCCGTGATATCCGCCTTCAAGCGCAATCACCTTCGTGCGTTGTTCGCCTGCATTGTCGTGATAACCGATCGCCATTTTCAACGCGACTTCAATCGCCGTCGAGCCGCTATCGGAATAGAATACGTGTTGCAATGGCACACCGTCGCAATTCTCGAAGCTTTCGCGAACCTTGGAAAGCAACTTGCGCGTCAGGTTTTCCGCGGGATCATGTGTAAAGCCGGCAAAGATAACCTGCTCCAGCTTGGCTGCCTGTTCCTGAACGGCTTCAACGATTTTGGGATGACAATGACCGTGCGTGTTAACCCACCAGCTCGAGATACCGTCGATAATCTGCTTGCCGCCACGCAAATGCAGGTGCGCACCTTCCGCACGTTCGACGTGCAAAGCTGGACCAAACGTCTTGTGTTGGGTCATCGGATGCCAGATTGGGGAGATACGATCTCTCAACGTGTGAAATCCTCAAGCTTAAAGTTCTGGTCGAAAGCGGATGCTAGACTTTCCGTATTCAAAGAGTCAAGCATTGGAAGCCGCCCCAATACTTTTGTGTCCGAAAATTGATGTATCGTCTTGATATTGTCGTCATTTTCTTCGCCGACAAAAATAATGCCGTGAACGGGAATTTTACGGCTCCATAAAGCCTCAAGAGATAAAAGTGTGTGATTAATCGTTCCAAGCCCAGTGCGCGCGACCAGAATAACCGGCACGTGCCAACTCTTGAACACATTGATCAGCAGGTTTTTACGCGTTAAAGGCACCATCAAACCACCCGCACCTTCTATAATGAGCCGTTGCTCCGTATCGGGAATAGTCAGAGAATCGACATCGACCTCCATATTATCCAACTCAGCCGCACGGTGAGGCGAGAGCGGTTCGGTAAAAACATACTTTTCAGATAAAAAACGCTCACTCGGCAAACCCGTCATTTTCTGGACGGCTTTGGTATCGACTCCGCCTTCAACACCGGATTGCAAAGGCTTCCAGTAGGTGGCTCCCAAAGCTTGCGTTAACATTGCGGACACCACAGTCTTGCCGATTCCGGTGTCCGTTCCTGTGATTATGAAATGACTACTCATTATTTATTTCCACATCGTGGAACCATCTTCCACGTGCATCCGTTTTATGGGTGATAATCGAAAGGAAATATCATGAATACCCGATTTTTAACAGCCACAATTCTGGCAACCGGTCTTATCGCAAGCGCACCCGCTTTCGCAGACATGACCAAAACAACGACGACGACAATTAAAACCGAGACAGTTCCCGTTGTGGAAGTGACCGACAATCCGAATGTTGAAGTCGAAACAGACACCACGATCGAATCCCACGAAAAGCTGGGCTATGTCGCATACGACATGAACAAAAACAACTATCTCGAACCTGATGAATACATGACGTACAGCTATCACGTTATTGATTTGAATGACGACGACGTCGTGACTGAGGAAGAGTGGAATTCATATACAACCGTTTGGTACGAGCCACTCGATGTCGAAACAACAAAAGTCGAAGCATTCACGTCATATGACGTGGACGGCGATGGCGACATCGACTTCACAGAATACAGCGAAGGCCCTGAGACCTATGTATTTACATCATGGGATGCCGACGGAAACGGATATATCGATGCCGATGAATATAACTCGGTCGTAACGGAATACCGCACAGTAGATGAAAACAACATCTACGTTTGGTAACACTCCCCCCAAGCCCCCAAAGAAGCTTCGTCAGATTATAATTTCTGGCGGAGCTTTTTTCCTTAAGCGGCGCGTTTTTGCTGATGCTTTTTGAAATCTTCGAAAAAACCACTCAACACATCGTCACTTAATGAAGCGCTGAGAGACAACCGCAAGCGCGACCCCCCTTCCGGAACGGTAGGCGGGCGGATCGCACGGATGTCGTATCCATCGCTCTGCAGTTTTTGTGCAATATCGGCACAGGCCGCATCATCGCCAATAACGATCGGCACAATATGCGTGCCCGGCCCACCAAAAAATTGCTGCGCTTTTTGGCACAGTTTTTCAAGTACCCTGCGTCTTTCCGCCCCTGCTTCGGACGCACAAATTTCCAACGCCGTTTTGACAAGATGTGCTTGCAACGGAAGCGGCGCAGTCGAATAGATAAACCCGCGCGCCGTATTAATTAGGTAATCCACCATGTCCGCTGAAGCGCAGACCAAACCACCCGCAACGCCCAAAGCCTTGCCGCAGGTATGTAGTGTGATAATCCGTTCATATCCATGTTTCATAACAAGGTCTTCGGACACGCCTTTGCCGTGCGGCCCCATAACACCCGTACCGTGCGCTTCATCTATAATAAGTGTCGCATCAAACTTTTCCGCCAGAGCATACAGCTCTTCCAGCGGCGCAATATCTCCATCCATGGAGTAAACGGACTCAACCGCAATCCAGATATGTTGCGGATTTTTCTGGCGCGCTTTTAACAATGCATCTTCAAAAGCATTCAGGTCGTTATGCTGGACCTTCACATGTTTCGCGGCCGAATTTTGAATCCCTTCACGTGCACTCGCATGAACAAATTCGTCAAACACGATGACATCATGACGATGGGGCAAGGCTTGGAACAAGGCGGTGTTGGCTTGAAAACCCGTGGCAAAATATAACGCCTTAGGCGCAGCAAAATACGTCGCGGCATATTCCTCCAACGCGGCATGCGGGTCCGTGTGACCACGCAATAGACGCGAACCACCAGCGCCGATATCACCACCCTGTTGCAAAAACTGAATGGCCGCCTCCCGAAGGGCGGGATGTTCGGCCAACCCCAGATAATCGTTTGACGTCAGATCGATCCCGCATGGCAAGTTCAAAGACCGCAAACGGTTCTGCGCTTCCAGCTGTCCGAGTTTCTGTTCAAATCTTTGCATTCGCTAGCATTAAATCATTATCGGTTATCAAACAACTTACTTCACACGCTTATCACGGATGGTACGTGGCGGCTTTTTCAGTTCCAGAGTGGTTGAATAGCCTCGTCGTTTATACGCATTAATCTGGCTCGTATATCGCGGACCTGTGTAATTGATTGTTGGTTTAGGTCTTGTCGGAATGCCGTCTTCTAAACAATTGATAAGGCCGAGCGGGTCAATACAATCCAGTATGGTATGTGTCGGCCCGCTAAACATTGCATCCATCGCCTGCACACATGCAGGAACAATCAAGCTTACCGTCATCACCACTATAAACATTCTATGCTTCATACTCAGCTCCAATTAATTGAACATTGTTCAATATCTATTACACCAGATATACGCTTTGGCGTCAAAAAATGACTAAAACACATTTTAAATCAATTATTTAGCTGAATTAAGCTGCTTCCTGAGATGCGCAACCACACCCACCGGGTTTGCCACAACCGCCACCTTGCGCAGTCACCGGCTCACCGTCTTTATAGGGCGCGCGCGGCTTCATACCCAACTCGCCCAGAAGCTCGTAATCGAAATCTTTTTCAGGGTTCGGTGTGGTCAAAAGCTTCTCGCCCGTGAAGATCGCATTCGCACCGGCCATGAAGGCCATGGCTTGCGCTTCCTTGGAAATTTCAAGACGACCTGCGGACAAACGCACCATGGATTTCGGCATCAAAATACGCGCCACGGCGATACAGCGAATCCATTCAAAGATGTCGAGTGTCTCAACATCCTCCAACGGTGTGCCCTTAACCGGAACCAGCATATTGATCGGCACCGACTCGGGTTGCGGGTCGAGATTCGACAATGTGTGGAGCAATTTAATACGGTCTTCTTCGGTTTCACCCATTCCCAAAATGCCGCCACAACAAGCGGAAATTCCGGCCTTGGCGACATTGGCCAAAGTATCAAGACGGTCCTGATATGTACGGGTGGAAATAATTTTCTCGTAATATTCTTCGGATGTATCAAGGTTGTGATTATACGCGGTCAACCCGGCTTCCTTCAGCTTCACAGCCTGCTCTTCGGTCAGCATCCCCAGCGTGCAACACGCTTCCATGCCCATCTCCGAAACGCCCTTAACCATGTCACAAACACGATCGAATGCGCGCCCGTCCAGAACACGCGGCCACGCAGCGCCCATACAAAAGCGAGTCGATCCCGCTTCCTTGGCTTTGCGTGCCTGCTCCAAAACCTCATCGGTTTTCATCAGGATTTCTTTTTCCAGATCGGCATTATTATGAATCGACTGGCTACAATATTTGCAGTCTTCCATGCATCCGCCTGTCTTAATCGACAGCAGCGTACACATCTGCATTTCGTAGTGATCGTGATTCGCACGGTGAACCGTCGCGGCATCGTAGATCAGATCCAGCAACGGCTTTTGATAGAGCTCTTTAACATCTTCTAATTTCATGATGAACGACTATAGCAGCGGGTTTTTCGCTTTCAAAACACCTTCTTAAAAATTATCCCTCTTTTTGTAAAATGATGAACCCCGTAGAAGACGGGGGTCAAAATACGGAACCTTCAATCATCATATTGAACTTCAGCAAAAATCAGGCGTTAAATAACAAACACCTGTTTTTTTGAACAACCAAGGGTCCGTAAACATGTCCTTTCCTTACAAGCGTTTCATTCTACTCTCATCCGCCATGATTCTGGCCGCATCGTCTGTCCCCACAGCTTCATGGGCACAAGATTCGGATGTTGATGAATTAATAAACAACAAGAAGCGAATCTATATGGGAGATGTTGAAGACATCAAAGACCTCGAAGATGAGGACAGGCCTATCGGTTCCAACCGTCTGCCCACAGCTTTTGATGACAATGACGATCCGGACGGACTGGAAGATATACAAGACCTCGATCCCGAACTGACCAAGGAATACAGAGAAGAGATCAAAGACGATGACGAGGAAGAAGGCGTTCACGACCGTAACAATCGTCGCCGCGAGGAAATGGAGATTCGCAGAGAGCTGCGCAAGCAAAGACGGGAAGAAGAACTGTATTCGGTAGACCCCTATTAATTCAGAGGCATCAGAATCAAGACATTAAAAAACGCGGAGGGAAAGGAGAAACCCCCGCGCTTTTTCTTTGGTAGTGAACTCAGCTTAACTAGGAACTTGAATGATCAGCCTGTCAGTGCACGACGGATGACATCTACATCCTGTGCAATCTGTGCATCGTCTTCCATCAGCTCTTCAACTTTGCGGACAGCATGCATGACAGTTGTGTGGTCACGACCACCGAACTTACGGCCGATTTCGGGAAGTGAACGCGCCGTCAATTGTTTGGCCAGATACATGGCAACTTGTCTTGGTCTTGCAACATTACGGGCACGGCGTGCGGAGTGCATATCGGCCATACGCAAATTGTAATGCTCGGCAACTTTGCGCTGGATTTCATCAATCGTGATTCGACGATCATGCGCACGAAGAAGATCTTGCAGAACTTCCTGTGTGTTTTCCAATGTGATCTCTTGGCGTGAAACATCAGCGTGAGCAACGATTCTGTTCAATGCGCCTTCAAGTTCGCGGATGTTGCTTGTGACTTTCAAAGCCAGGAATTCAAGCACACTGTCAGGCACATCGGCACCAAGCAATTCGCGCTTTGTCTGCAAAATACCAAGACGAAGATCGTAAGTTGTCGGGTGAATGTCAGCAACCAGGCCCCATGCAAGACGGGAACGAAGACGCTCATCCAGACCGTTCAGGTCGCCCGGCGCTTTATCGGCGGAGATGATGATCTGCTTGTTCTGGTCAACCAGCGCATTGAAGGTATGGAAGAATTCTTCCTGAGTGGATTCCTTACCGGCGATGAACTGGATGTCATCGATCATCAACACATCAACACTGCGGAACTGCTCTTTGAATGTCATCGTGCTGTCGTTACGAAGCGCTTTGACGAATTGGTACATGAACTTCTCGGCGGACAGGTACATAACTGTCTTTTCCGGTGTTTGTTCTTCGATCGCGTGGGCAATGGCATGCATCAAGTGTGTCTTACCAAGACCGACGCCACCATAGATGAAAAGTGGATTGAACGGGATAGCCGCGCTCTCAACGACTCGGCGGGCAGCCGCATGAGCCAACGCATTCGGTTTACCAACTACAAAAGAATCAAAAGTGAAACGCTCGTCCAAAGGAGAAGAAATCTCTGAAACATCGATCTTCTGGTTTTGGTTGGCTTTGGTTGGTGCGTCTTGCTCTGCGTCATCTTCGACAATCGCGTTTTGAACAACAACGATCTGCAAACGCTTTACTTCTTCTTCGCCGTTAGCGCTCTCTTCAACGCACATTGCAAGAATACGTTCGGCATAATGATTCTGGATCCAGTCACGCATGAAACGGGTCGGGACGGATACTTCCATAGTACCGTGATAAAATGCCTGAAGCTTAAGGGGCTTCAACCAGCTGCGAAAAATCGCCTCGCCAAATTCGCTACGCATATCATTATGAACCTTCTTCCACACTTTCATGATGGTGGCACTCGGCTCCAATGATGCTTCCTGATACTCAGCGTTCCCGCGAATGAGTGCGACTGATTTTCCTCCAGTTTCTGACATTTTTTGTTCTCTCCAAAATCTAAATGTTACACGTTTATAAGTCTGTTTTTTACTCTGAAAAAGGCCGCAGAAAAGGGTTTGCGGGCAACGCCCACAATGGCTTTTTTCAAAGATTTTTTGGTTTTTAATCACCGTGATGAATTCGAAATTTCTTCTCGTATTCACGGGATTGGTGATTATTCCCCCAAGCGCACTAAAAGTGCTTTGGACACCCTGTAAAAATGCCCTCAACACCAAACATCTTGGTAAAAAATGCCTGCGATGTCTGCGATAAATTTGACACTACACTAAAAAAATAATCGATTGCAACGCGAACAAAACAAGAAAACAGAAAAAAGAAATTTTTTTATGTGCTTGATTTAAAACAGAATTTCCGTCCCTCTTGTATCAGAAGAAGGACGGCCAAAAGTTCAGATTTTCAAATAATGTTGAAGGCTACTAAATTTTCGCGCTTCGGAAATTAAGCTGCTTTTACAGCTTTAATACGAGATGACAATCTCGATAGTTTGCGGGATGCCGTGTTCTTATGAAGAATCCCTTTTGATACACCGCGGTGAATCTCCGGTTGTGCATTTTTAAATGCTATCTCAGCTTCCTCAGCATTGCCATCCTGCAATGCCAGTTCAATCTTTTTCACAAATGTGCGAATGCGGCTCATACGCGCACCGTTAATTTCGGCGCGGCGCGCATTTCTGCGAATTCTTTTCTTTGAAGACTTGTGATTAGCCATTTTTAAACCTTCTTTTTCAGTCGTCTTTCTCGTGGGCTTTTTGCCCGTGTTCTAATGATCGAAGAGATATACGCTTCTATCCACATCTTTGTCAAGCAAACATTCAAAATTTGTGGCCTTACAGCTTCTTACCGACGTTATTCACAATTCCCTTGATTCTCGCGGGTTTTCAGCGAGGCTGGATAAAAATCCAGAAGTATTTCTGACCGTCGTCGGAAACAAAATCCATTCTAAGTGTCTCATTTTGTCTCACAAATTCATCATGGCCGGAAAATTGCCATCCGAAGGCCGGCAAAGTCTGATTGTAATAGTTACGTACATTTTCCTCTTCGACACCGTTCAGCACAGAAACCGATTCGATGATTCTGCCTTGCGGCGAGTCGTAGGTCAGTGTGCTGGTCGTATCCTCGACCAGACCGCTCATAAGCGGAATATCCTGCGCTGCCTGAAAAAAGCGGGTATTGCTCGCACCCGCAACCAATGGCATCAGGGCCACAAGAAAGAAGGTCAGAATATGTAGTCCGCGTTTGCTCATGATCTAATTCTGTACATAGGGACAGTAAAATGTCGAGCGCCCTTGTTGAACGATTCTCTGCACGCCCCCATCTTCGGAACATCGGCATCCCGTTTTCGGACACGCTTGCCCTTCGCGGTCATAGACAGAGAAGTGATGTTGAAAATAACCGAGATTGCCATCAGTGTGCTTATAGTCCTTTAAAGAAGAGCCGCCCTTTTCGATCGCAAGCCTTAAAACCGCCTTGATGGCATGCGCCAGCTTTTCGCACTCTTCCGTAGTCAGAGCGCCCGCGCTTTTCCTCGGATCAATTCCCGACATATATAAAGCCTCGCAGGCATATATATTGCCCACGCCTGCAACAACACGTTGATCCAGCAAAGCCGTTTTGATTGAGGCCTTCTTATTGGACAGCGCGCCTTCTAAATAGGCACCGTTAAATGCATTGCCCAACGGCTCCGGTCCCATAGCATGAAAAGGCGGCTCTGCAGACCAATGGTCTCTATGTACGGCCTGTAAAAACCCGAAGCGACGCGCATCATTAAACACAACACGCGGCCCGCTTTTGAATGTCCATAAAACATGGTCGTGTTTTTGATCACTAATCTCGTCCGCATTCTCTATCCGGATCACACCCGACATCCCCAGATGCAAAACGAAACCATGACCATCCCCCGCAAAGGCGAGAATATATTTCCCACGACGCTCCATATGCGCGATAGTCTGCCCGACGAGTTGCGCCGGCAAATCGGCCGGCAAAGGAAAACGCAGATCGGGCCGGTTAAACACCAAACCGGTCAAAGGCTGCGACAACATCGCAGGCTCGAGTGCTCTCTTCACAATTTCAACTTCAGGTAATTCAGGCATTTCAGATATTTAAATATGATCAGGCAATAGCTTTAACAACAAGATCAGGGTATATTATGCGTGTGCACAACGGTAAACCCTTATTCTTTCATGCGTAATTTTTTGAAAATGCATATTTTATAGCTTAATTCTTACACAAATTATTATTTTTGCATATATAAGGTATATATTAGCAAAAAATATAGCATTTTTCGTTTTACATATAAAAAAAATGCTGGACATTCGAAACAATAATCAATATAAGACACAAATCGCGTTAACGAGTTAGAACTTTTCGACCAAGAGGGATGCATTAAATCATGCCGACTATTGAACAAATTCGGGCTGCCAGAGCTCTTTTGGGATGGAACCAGCACGACCTGGCCAATAAAGCAGGGTTGTCGCAAACAGGGATCGCCCGTATAGAAAACGGAACGAACCAGCCTAACTCCAAAACGATCGAAAAAATCTCCAAGGCCTTTGACGAAGCCGATATTGAATTTCTAGGTGATGCAGGCCTCCGCAAGAAAAGCGGTGAGATTAAAGTTTTTGAAGGCGTGGATGGGTTCAGACAGTTCATGAACGACATCTACAACACAGCCAGAGAGCAAGGCGGAGAATTCTGCCTGCACAATGCAAAACCGGACAACTGGTACAAGTGGCTAGGTGAAGACTGGTTTGCCATGCACTCAAAGCGCATGTCGGATCTTGGTGACCGTGTAACCTTCAAAATCACTGCCGAAGAAGGCAATACAAATTTGATTAGTAGCGAATTTGCAGAATATCGTTGGTTCCCCGCTGAACAATTCGACGATCAATGCATATATGCCTATGGAGATCGGCTAGCGTTCGTGAACTTTAAAGAAAAAGATATTTTAGTACGGATGCTACAGGACAAATCATTCTCCGAAGGCTTCAGAGTACTCTTCAATATCGCTTGGGATAGTGTGGCCATTAAAATCCCGCAAGACTAGAGGCCCCGAACCACCACGAGAACGTTTATTGAGTAACACATATGACTGAGTCTAGAAGAAAGAGAAAAGCGACAGCAAAATCGCCGACCTCTGTCAAAACCCCCTATGACAGAGCTAAAGGTAAAGAGTACAACTCTTCGCCGAGGATCGGTTTATTGCTGGGCAACGACGTTTCCGCACTGGAAGTTGCAAACATTACAGTGAAGAACCTTGTTCGCGCGGGTTACACTCCTGTCTTGTTTATGGCTGCACACAAGCCGTCGACAAAGCCCGCAGCACATCAGGAAGAATTGCAAAATCTCGGCTTCTACGAAAGATACCTGACCAACAACATCATTTATCCAATCGTCGAGAGCATGCCGCCTCTGCTTGGTGCTGACGGCCAGCCAAGAGATGACACATTGTACACACCACAGCAATTGGCTGATTTGTACGGTCTGGAAATGGAAACCGTTTCCAATATAAATTCACCGGAATTCATCGAAAGAATTCGCGAAGACAAGAAAATGCCTTTGGTTGTTTCATGTCGTTGCTACCAGATTGCGCATGATGAATTGATCACGGCACAAACCGAGAAAGACGCCGAATTCAGAAGAGGCGAAACCCGTAAAGGTGAAATCTGGAACCTGCACCCGGGTAAGCTGCCTGAATATCGCGGTATCTTCGGTCCGATTTACGCAATGAACAACCAGCAACGTACGTATCGTTGGACATTGCACGGCATGATCTACGATGCCAAAGCGACACGTAAAGGTATTGATGCCGGTCCGATCATGACATCTACATCCCGTGCAATTGACTATTCACGCCCTGCTGTCGAGCTGTACACGCACATGGCCCGTGACGCCGGTAAAATGTTGTACGACCGTATCGAAGACTTCTTCGGCGGCACAGTGCCCCTGACGGCTACGCCACAGGCGAAACTGGCCGAAACAGAAGGCCGTAAAGGTCAGTATTACAGCCATCCTGACCCGCAGTTCTTCGAGAACCAGTGGTCAAATGCCCTTGAGCGTCTCGTTAACCGCGCCGACAGTGAAGGTTTCCATGTTAATGATGACATCAGAGAACGTGTGGCTGCCGGCGACTCCGAACCTGAAGTCGTTAATCCGGACTTGATGCTCGATCATTTGATTGATGGTGTAGATAATCAATTGATGCTCGATCATGATGTATTTTGCGAGCAAACACTTAGTGGGCGTCGTCAGGGTAAGGGAGATTCACTTGGCTTTTGTGATACAGGATGCTGACCATTCACTTCGCTTGTGCAAGGAACGCCTTCGGCGCCCCCATGCCCCGCGGGGCTGGTTCTAGTA
>JAESRE010000067.1 GCA_016764775.1 Alphaproteobacteria bacterium | reverse complement strand
GCTTCGAGGTTTTTCTCCATGCTTTGTTCTTCGGAGATCACGGGAATGTGGGGTGTGATAATGCCCAGCCCTTTAATGATGGCGGCGCTGGCTTCCTTGTCCGCGATTGTAACGGGCGAGCCGTCGGCTTTATCCGTGCTTTCAACATTGTTGAAATACTTCATCACGATGTTGTCGCCAACATCGGTCACGAGGTCGAGGATTTGCTCCATTGAAAACTCAGGCATACTTGGTGTTTATAATGCGGTTTCATTTATGTCAAACAGTTTGCGTGCCAAGAAACGGGTTGGCGGGGGTATGTGATGGCGCTAGATTTAAGGCTATGAGCGTCGCCCAACATACAATAGCGGAAAGTATCGATTATCTGGTTGCCCATTATCAGGACAATCCGAGTCTCGAATTTTTGGCAAAGCGCGCAGGCTACGAACCCACACATTTTCAGAAACTATTCAAAGAACATGTCGGCATCAGCCCGAAACGGCTTTGCCAGTACATGTCCATGCGACAGGCACGAAAGTTGCTGGAGGATGGTCAGGGCACGTTGGATGTGGCTTTGCAATCGGGCATGTCGGGCACGGGGCGTTTATATGATTTGTTCGTGCAGTGTGAAGGCGTCACACCGGGCAATGTGCAGGGGCGTGGAAAGGGCTTGCACATTACATACGGTTTTCAGCCGACAATTCTGGGTGAGGTTTGTATAGGCCGCACGGTGCGCGGCGTGTGCTGGCTTGGTTTTCTGGTCGATGAAAGCCGTGAAGAGGTTTTGCGCCGTATTCACGAGCACTGGCCATTGGCGGAATTTACACATGATGACGCAGCCGTTGCGAATGATAATGCACAGATCATGCAGATATGGCGCGGGGAGGGGGATTCGAAAAACAAGCTGAAGCTGGATTTATACGGGACGAATTTCCAGATACAGGTGTGGCAGGCCTTGCTGAAAATACCTTTGGGCGAAACCGTGACCTACATGGATATCGCCGAGCAGGTCTGCACCCGTAAGGCGTCCCGCGCGGTTGGAAACGCCGTGGGGGCAAATCCCGTATCTCTGCTTATTCCCTGCCACCGCGTTATACGGTCTACGGGTATAATCGACAATTATGGTTGGGGAAGCCCGCGGAAAAAGTTGCTTCTGGGGCTTGAAGGCCGTCTATAAAATTTGCAAGAATGGCTATAATTAATGCTGTTAATTTGACATAATTATTCAATTTTGCTAATTTAGCTGCATTAAAAATTGCTACGAGTAAAGACGGTTTAATGAGTTTAGGTTTTTTAAAATGGCCACTGAGAGCTTCTTTTAGTGGTTCAGCGGAGCAAGAAGCTCCATCTGCTATCAATGTTAATCACGTATGGCTGGATGCCTTGGTTGAACATCCGCCGAGTCCTGATGAACCCACACAAGAATTCGCTGATTATTTTGCCTGCGTAGAAGAGGCGGTCCGTGCGCGACAGCATGTCCAGATTGGCCCTTCAGGCAAAGTTCGCACTAGCGCGCCCTTATATGAGCTGTCAGATGAAGACGCAGCGCAGAAGGCTGAGACTATTTTCCGCTCAGTATTCGAGCATGAAGGGTGGAGCGATGAAAGTCGTGAAACGATGGATGCGGCATGGAAAAGCGTACCGAGAAGCTTGATGAAGCTGTCATTTTCGAGTGAGGAAAATGCTCTGTATACGCCTGCGACTATCTACAAAACCGCGCAGTCTAAAATGAGTGTCTCGCCACACAGACCATCAGCCCAAGTTTACAATATGGCGGATTACCGCGGTTCTTCGTCACCTACACCACCTGATGACGGCGGCGCAGCTGCGTTGGTTGCCGACGCGCATTAAAGTTAATGTAAATTCTTCTGTTCCAGAGAGTTTACGCGGAAATGCCGCATAAAATTCCAGGCCTCTGCGTTAATTTGAGCTGCGATATCGTAGTACCAATGATTATGACTTTGAAACCAGATTAATTCCGCAGGGTATCCCGCCCTAACCAGTGCTTCTGCGCTTTTTTGCGTTACTGTTTCTGAGAAAAGCTCATCATCTGTTCCATTGATTAAGACTATTGGACGCTTTTTAGCGTTTTTAGGCATCGGGTATTTCTTGGCTCTATATGTTTCAGGATGTAGCGCTCCTGCATGAATGGATGCTGCTGCAAACAACTCAGGGTGATAAAAAAGCACGCGTGTGACCATTTGGCCGCCATTGGAATGTCCAAATAGGTAAACCCTGTTCGGATCAATGTTATATTTGGATAGCACGTGCTGGTAGAGTATCGGGATCATATCTAAGTCTATGCTCGGGTCCCAATTGCCATTTTTACCATGAGGCGCGATGAGGATGATACCGGCTTTGTCTGAAGCCTGTTGCCATCGTTCAATCATTGAGGCGCCGGTTCTGCTTCCACCATGAAATAAGAAAACAGCAGGCCGTTTTTCATGCTGTGCTTGATCGGGTATGTATGCATTGAAGCCGCGCGTCTCACCGCTGGCTATAATTTGGCCTTTAAGTTGGCCTTCATCGCTTTCTTGATACCTCAAAGAGTAGCGTGACGGAGGTATGTATGGTGTAACTGTTTTGCTGGGAACGATAACGTCTTTTTGAAAATCCTGTTGTATATCCTCATAAATTACAACAAGTACATCGTTGTATACATATGCGAGGACGCCGCATAGCAGCAAGAGTAAGACAATCAGTACCCTCATAAATCCAGAACATCTTTCATTGAATAAAGGCCGTTGGGCTTGTCTTTGAGCCATAAGGCTGCACGCAATGCGCCCTTTGCGAACAGGGCGCGGTTGGTTGCGATGTGGGTCAGCTCGATGCGTTCGCCTTCACCGTAAAAATAGGCTGTATGTTCGCCGACGACATCTCCGCCGCGCGCAACAGAGAAGCCGATTGTGCCTTTTTCCCGCTCGCCCGTTATACCGTCACGGGCCGAGACTTTAACATCGTCCAGATCCACGCCGCGTCCTTTTGCGGCCGCTTTTCCGACAGCCAGAGCGGTCCCTGACGGGGCGTCCACTTTGTGCTTATGGTGGCTTTCGAAAATATCGATATCCCAATCATCGGGTCCCAGACTGGCTGCGGCCTTTTCAACCAGCGCCAGCAGCAGGTTTACCCCAACGCTCATGTTGGCTGCGTATACGATGGCGGTTTTTTGCGCGGCGTCTTTGAGGGCGTCTTCATCTGTGTGGCTCAAGCCTGTTGTGCCGATTACGAGCTTTGTATCGGTTTTGACGGCGAGCTTCAGGTTTTCCAGTGTGCCTTCGGGGCGTGTAAAGTCGACGACCAGATCGGCGCGCTTGAATAATTCTTCGGGGTCCTTCGTCGTGAAGTAGCTGGCCTTAGACGCGCCCGGCGCGCTGCCGCCCGCGAGTTCCAAGCCTTTCCAGTTGCCCATGATCAACTCTTGAATCAAAAGTTGTCCGACACGTCCTGTGTATCCTGCTACACCAATTTTCATGTTTTGCTCATACCCGTAAGTGGTTGTAAAACTGGCTGATTAAAGCCGTGACAGAAAGCATAGTCAATTATGCGCTTTTGGTCGATACCCATGATGTCGGCTTTTTAGCCTAGACGCCGCCATAGGTGCTGAGGTGGTTGATTACATCTTTGCGCATGAAGTCGCTAAAGGGGAGGGTTACTTCTTCGGTTTGGGAGGCTTGTATCAAGGATTGGAGGTCGCCAATCAGATACCAGCGGGCATCGAAAGGGAGATCGCTTTTGGTGACCAAGATATCGAAATCTGCGGCGATAACCTGTCCCGAGAGCTGTTGGCAAGCCATATCCAGTTCGGCCTGTCCCATACCACGATCCATAAGCGCAATTGCCAGATCGTTATATTTCTCTGATATCTCTGCGATGTCGGGCGGCATACCGCTGATATAGCCGAAAATGACATCAACGCCGGTTTTGGCATCATTTAACGTCTTGCCGATGATTGCAGCGTTAAAATTCAGAGGTGTGAGCAGGGTGTCTTCGGCCATATAAGCCTTATACGGAAAATTGTTTTCAAATTAAAGAGGCTTAATCTTTCAGGTCGTCCCAGAATTCTTTGACCTTGCCGAAAAAGCCGCTGGCTTCGGGGGAATATTTACCGGTTGTGTCTTCCGCAAAGTCTTTATCAAGCTGCTTGAGCAAGGATTGTTGCTTCTTGTTCAGGTTCACGGGTGTTTCGACAAAGGCTTCGATATACATATCGCCACGGGAATCATTACCCAGAACGGTCATGCCTTTGCTTTTCAGACGGAATTGCTGGCCCGTTTGCGTGCCGGGCGGAATTTTGACTTTTGTGGCTTTGCCTTCAATGGTCGGAACCTGCAAGTCACCACCCAGCGCTGCTTTCGTGACCGTGATCGGTACACGGCAGAACAGGTTGGCGCCGTCACGTTTGAACAGTTTGTGCGGTTTGATCGCAAGCAATACATAAAGGTCACCGCGCGGACCGCCTTGCGTACCGGCTTCGCCTTCGCCCGTTAAGCGGATGCGGCGGCCTGTGTCTACGCCTGCGGGGATTTTGACCTTGAGGGTCTTTTCTTTTCTGATGCGGCCTTCGCCACCACATTTGGTGCAAGGGTCGCTGATGATGTTGCCTTGTCCCTGACATGTCGGGCAGGTGCGCTCAATGGTGAAGAAGCCTTGTTGCTGTCTTACGCGGCCGGCACCGTCACAAGTTGTACATTGTCCTGCGGGTGAGCCTGCTTTTGCGCCGCTTCCGTCACATTGGTCGCATGTATCGGCCAGAGGGATTTTGATCTGGGCTTCTTTGCCTTTGAAGGCGTCTTCCATGGACAGTTCAAGTGTGTATTGAACATCGGAGCCACGTTGTGCGCCGCCCGGCCCACGGCCGCCGCCCATAAAGTCGCCGAACATGTCTTCGAAAATGTCAGAGAATGCGCCTGCTGCCGCGCCTGCGCCGCCACCCGGTGCGCCACCCATAGAGCCGTCAAAGGCTGCTGCGCCGTAACGGTCGAACGCTGCGCGCTTTTGCTCGTCTTTCAGGATTTCGTAGGCTTCGCTGACTTCCTTGAACTTGGCTTCCGCTTCGGGGTTGTCCTTGTTTTGGTCAGGGTGGTACTTCATCGCCAGCTTGCGGTACGCCTTTTTGATATCATCCGCGCTTGCGCCTTTTTCCACGCCTAAAGTTTTGTAGTAATCTTTGCTCATGTCTGTCTCTGTGTGTTCCTTTTAGCAGGCATGAAAAATTCGCCGAATGCTTCAAAGATGGATTTTCTAGCCGCATTGTCATTCTGTGCATGCAAGCGGAGTGTCTGGTTATAACGCGCGCGTTTTTCGCGGGTCTTGATGTGATCGTAAGCTTCCGTGATTGCGCGGAAACGCAATTCAGCAACCTGTCGGTTGCGCGGGTTCATGTCCGGATGGAATTTTTTGGCCAGATGTTTATAAGCGCGCTTAACGTCCTCGTCACTCGCCGAGGGGTTTACTCTGAGTATCTCATAGTAAGAAACTGTCACGCTTTTATTGTCCCAAAATAAAATCAGGGCGCACCCCGATTACGGGATGCGCCGGTTTTGTTCACTGTTATGCGGATTTTTGTTCATCTTCGTCTTCATCGTCCTCGATTTCGAGGTCCATGAAGTCGCCTTCGATGATCTCGTCGCTGCCGCTGTCTGCTGCTGCGTCGTCGCTGTCATCTTCGGTGATGATGGTCTCGCCTTCTTCGGCATCGACAGGCTGGCCTTCGTCCGCTGCATCTTCTTGTGATTTGCGGTAAGCCATTTCACCCAGCTTCATGCTGGCCTGTGAAAGTTCCTCGGTTTTGGCCTTGATCTCATCAAGGTCATCGTTGGCGAGTGCGCCTTCAAGCGCTTCTTTGGCTTTTTCAATTTCCGCTTTTTCATCGGCAGGAAGATCACCGCCCAATTCCTCGATGGAGCTTTGGGTGGAGTGGATCATGCTTTCAGCTACGTTTTTGGCTTCAACCAACTCGCGTTTCTTCTTGTCGGTGTCGGCGTTGGCTTCGGCGTCCTTGACCATCTGGTCGATGTCGGAATCGGAGAGACCGCCGCTGGCCTGAATACGGATTTGCTGTTCCTTATTCGTGGCCTTGTCTTTCGCGGACACGTTCACGATACCGTTAGCGTCGATGTCGAATGTCACCTCGATCTGCGGCACGCCGCGCGGTGCGGGCGGGATTCCGACCAGATCAAACTGACCAAGCAGCTTGTTGTCGGCGGCCATTTCACGCTCACCCTGGAAGACGCGGATTGTCACGGCGTTCTGATTGTCTTCGGCCGTGGAGAATGTCTGCGATTTCTTCGTCGGGATTGTTGTGTTGCGTTCGATCAAGCGTGTGAAGACGCCGCCGAGCGTTTCGATACCCAAAGACAGTGGTGTAACGTCGAGCAGGAGAACGTCTTTCACGTCACCTTGCAGAACACCACCCTGAATGGCGGCACCGTCGGCAACCACTTCGTCAGGGTTTACGCCTTTGTGCGGGTCTTTACCGAAGTATTCTTTTACGACTTCGAGCACTTTCGGCATACGGGTCATACCACCGACCATGATTACATCGTCGATTTCATTCGGCTTCAGATTCGCATCTTTCAATGCCTTTTTAACAGGCTCGATAGAGCGTTTGATCAGGTCTTCGACGAGGCTTTCCAGCTTCGCACGGCTCAATGTGATCTGCAGGTGTTTCGGGCCGGAGTCTGTGGCCGTAACGAACGGCAGGTTCACTTCTGTTTGTGTTGTGGAAGACAGTTCGATTTTGGCTTTTTCTGCGGCTTCTTTCAGACGCTGCAGCGCCAGCTTGTCTTCACGCAGGTCGATACCGTCGGACTTTTTGAATTCGTCCGCGAGGTAGTCGATAATGCGCAAGTCAAAGTCTTCACCACCGAGGAATGTATCACCGTTTGTGGCTTTTACTTCGAATACGCCGTCGCCGATTTCGAGTACGGACACATCAAACGTACCACCACCCAAGTCATATACGACGATGGTGCCGTGTTCTTTTTTGTCCAGACCGTAGGCGAGGGCCGCGGCTGTCGGCTCGTTAATAATACGCTCGACTTCAAGACCTGCGATTTTACCGGCATCTTTTGTTGCCTGACGCTGTGAGTCGTTAAAGTAAGCAGGGACCGTAATTACGGCCTTTGTTACAGGTTCGCCAAGGAAGCTTTCGGCTGTTTCCTTCATCTTTTGCAGGACCATGGCGGAGATTTGTGACGGGGCGTATTTTTCGCCGTCGACTTCTACCCATGCGTCACCATTGTCGCCTTCGACAATGTGGAAGGAGGCTTTGCTCGCGAGATCTTTGGTTTCTTCGTCATCAAAACGACGACCGATCAAACGCTTGATGGCATAAAGAGTGTTTTCGGGGTTTGTAACCGCCTGGCGCTTTGCCGGCTGGCCGATCAGGCGCTCACCGTCCTTTGCAAACGCGACCATAGACGGGGTCGTGCGTGCGCCTTCAGAGTTTTCAATTACACGGGGTTCCTTACCGTCCATGACGGCAACACAGGAGTTGGTCGTACCGAGGTCGATACCAATAATTTTGCTCATTTTTTTGTCCTTTCACTTGGCAAATATGTCAGCGGCCCAGCATTAGGCACCGCTATCTATTCCCTAGACCCATTTAATATGGGATTTGATTTTTACAGTTTCAAGCCCTGAGTTATAACACGGTCTCGCCATATTTCCAGAGCCACTTCCATTTTTTACCCAGCCATTTTCGGCTGAATTCTTATGCTTCGGTGTCAACCTGACCGCCCGGTGTAGACGGGTCGGGTGTGCCCGCGGGCGGCTCCCCGCCGCCGTCATTTTTGGTAACGCCCACGCGCGCCGGACGTATCAATCGGTCGTTCAGCAAATATCCCGGTTCCATAACCTGCATGACAATGCCTGCAGGCTTGCCCGCAACGGGGGTTTCGAACATGACTTCGTGGAAATTCGGATCAAACGGTTCATCAAGAGGGTCGAGCTTTGTAATGCCGTTCTTTTCGAATGTTCTCAGCAAGCTTCTTTCCGTCGCTTCGATTCCGTCAATCATATTCTGGATGCGCGGTTCGGCTTCTGCAAGATCATGGGGGAAGGCTTCGATGGCGCGGCGCATGTTATCGGCGCATTCCAGCAAATCCTTGGCAAATTTGGAGATGGCGAATTTGGAAGCGTCTTCACGTTCTTTTTGTGCACGGCGGCGGGTGTTTTCCGCTTCGGCCAGTGCGCGCGCGAGTTGGTCTTTCGCGGCATCCAGCTGTTCCTGTAACGCGGCGGTTGCCGCATTGTTGGGCACGTCTTCGGCGTTGTTGTTGGGCAAGCCTTCCATGGCTTGTGTGATTTCTTCGGGTAACGGCTCGGGGGCGAGCGGATCATAGCCTTCGGGCGGGGTGAAGTCCTCGGGCTTTTTCTTTTCGTACATGGCAGCAGCTTCGGCCTCTAGGCGGGCTGAGCGCTCGGCCAAGCTTTCTTCACGAGGATTGTCTTCCTCGTTGTCAGAGCCTTTTTCCGGTTTTGCCTGTTCGGGTTTGTTCATAATGCGGTGCTTTTAGTCCAAGTGATCAAATATAGAGAGATTTGCGGTTAAGAATCAAGTTTATGTCCATGCTCTACGTCTTATTCATACAAGCCTGGCGGACGCGCATAAACGGTTTTTTCGACTTCCTGATCGTACGGCCCTGTAGAGCTGAAATATTGCTCTTTTGTGACGACTTTCCCCAGTGGAATGACATTTTTATCACTCTTCTCCAGTTGTTCTGCGTATCTTCCTGATTTATCAACAACATAGATCAATTTCTCGTTGTGAAAATCAGTGCTAAATCCCTCAACTACGTCTTCAAGTTTTTGCAGACCGCGGCGCATGGCAAAGGCTTCAATGTCTTTGCGGACCTCGTTATCACGCGTATCGAGGCCGGGTACTGTCAAAACCATCGTATTTTCAGGATACATCCAATAAGTAAACGTTTGTTTACCGCCCTTGCGAGAAATGCCGAATACTTCGAAATCAAAGGATTGTGAAGTAATTTCAACGCGATTGTCATGAATATCCAGCTCCATCTTGTTAAAAGGGCCGATGTTTTCGCTAATAATCGTCAAAGTCTTGATGCCGTCTTTTTTCAGTCTTTTCTTGCTGAGGGTGATTTTTGTATTGGACATCACCGTTTTCGGCTCACAATTGTGGTGATAATACTGCGGGCGTCTATCAACATCGATAAAGCCGTCTTCAAGGTGCAGTTGCAGGTCGTTACCGAATTTTTTGATGTCGATATCCGGCTGCAGGATTTCTACACATCCCACGACCAGTCCGGGAGACACGATTACAATATTAAGGTGATCGGGGTCGGCGTCGGGCTTGCGGACCATGCCGACGAAATAGATGTAGTTTGGAACGAGTGACAGGCTGTCTTCGTCTTCCTTGGCTTTCAGGTTGGCTTTGTATTTCGGGTCATAAGGGTTGATGACCCCGGATGCGCCTTCGTCATCATCGTCGTCGTTATTATTTCCGCCACCGCCGAGTGGGTCGTCAAACTGTCCGATATTGTCAAAACGGTCTTGAGCGAGTGCAGGGTGTGCGAAAATAGGCAGGAGTAAGCCGAGAAGTAAAAAATAACGAAGCATAATGAACCTGAAGTAATATTTATTTGTTTTATCGTGCCAAGATCGGCAGCAGGGCGCAAGTGATGGTTTGCGCTTGGCTATGCTTCATCCACCGTCTGTTTTTTTAAACGCTGCGGTCTTCGTGTGCGCCGACAAGGCGACTCACCAGCTGGGATGTATAGTCGACCATGGGAATAACGCGGTCGTAGCTAAGGCGCGTCGGGCCGATAACACCGATGGCGCCGATGATCTTCTCGGCAGCGTCTTTGTATGGGGAGATAATCAACGACCAGCCGGATTGATCGAAGATGGTGTTTTCCGTGCCGATATAGATCTGCACGCCTTGGGCGTCTTCAACCGATTTCAGAAGGCTGAGCATGTTTTTCTGCTCTTCTAGGTAGCCAAGGATGGTGCGGGCGCGTTCCAGGTCTTCCAGCGCTTTTACATCTTCGAGCAGCTTTGACTGACCGCGTACTATGATGTGGCCGAGCTTTGTGCCGTCTCCGGGGAGGGCGAGGCCGGCTTCGACCAGATTTTTGGTGATGTCATCCAGTTGGTTCTGGTGATCCTTGATGTCTTCGCGGATATCATCTTCAACATCGCGCAAATTGTTGCCCTGAAGCTTTGTATTCAGGTAGTTCGATGCGGCGACAAGGGCGCTTTCGTTGATGTCGTGATCGATATCCATGACGCGGTTTTCCACCAATCCGTTTTGCAAAACGAGGATGATCAGAATCTTTCTCGGCTGGAGGGCGACGAACTGGATTTGTTTCACCGGATTGTCCGTTTTCGGCGCGATAACCAGAGACGCACAGGACGAGAGACCGGACAGTAGTTGAGAGCTCTGCTCCAATACGTCGCTTAATGACCGGCCTTCGGCGTTGCATGTTGCCTCGATGGCTTTGCGTTCTTCGACACTCAAGCCGCCAAGCTGCATTAATCCGTCAATATAAAGGCGCAGGCCCAGATCGGTCGGCATGCGCCCTGCGGAGATATGCGGAGCGTACAAAAGCCCGCATTCTTCAAGGTCAGCCATGGTGTTGCGCACGCTGGCGGGGGAGAGTTGCAGCCCCGAGTGTGTGGAAATCGTGCGCGACCCCACGGGCAGCCCCGTGTTGAGGTATGTGTCCACGATATATCTGAAAATCGTGCGTGAGCGTTCATTTAACTCAGGTATCATGTGGGGAATATAGTATTTCCGCGCAAAGATGACAATTCCCTTGAGGTCTGAACTTCACCTCCCTATGGTGTGGCAGATTAACTTAATTACAGGAGTAGCTTATATGGCCCGCCCATCCGGACGCGCATTGGATAAAATGAGAACAGTGGAGATCATCCCGCATGTGAACAAGCATGCCGAAGGATCATGTTTGATCAAATTTGGTGATACCCACGTGATTTGCACGGCGACAGCCGAGGAAAAGGTTCCCGGATGGATGAAAGGTACAGGCACGGGCTGGGTTACGGGCGAATACGGTATGTTGCCGCGTTCCACCGGCTCACGTATGGACCGTGAAGCTGCTCGCGGTAAGCAATCGGGCCGTACACAGGAAATCCAGCGTTTGATCGGTCGGGCTTTGCGCGCGGTCGTTGATTTCGACGCCATGGGCGAACGTCAGGTTCGTGTGGATTGTGATGTTATCCAAGCTGACGGCGGTACGCGCACAGCATCCATTACGGGCGGTTTTGTCGCCATGCATCTGGCTTTCCAACACTGGGTGGAGACAGGCGCGATGGAAAGCGTTCCGGTCAAGGATACGGTCTCCGCGATTTCGTGCGGCATATATAAAGGTAACCCTGTAACCGATCTCGATTATGCCGAGGATTCGGATGCGGAAACGGATGCGAACTTTGTCATGACCGGAAAAGGCGGTATTGTCGAAGTGCAGGGGACTGCGGAGCAAGAGCCGTTTAGTCAGGAAGAGTTCGTTCAGTTGTTGAACCTTGCGCAGAAAGCTTGCGGCGAACTGACAGATATTCAAAGAGAGGTATTGGGCCTTTGATGTACGAAGAATTAAGCATGACGCGCCTGTTCACGGAGAAGGAATTGGTGATCGCCACGCATAATGACGGCAAAGCGAAGGAAATCGCTGAATTGCTGGGCCCTTACGTCAAAAATTTTTCTACATCTAAGGATTTGGGTTTACCCGACCCTGCCGAGACGGCTGATTCCTTTGTGGGTAATGCCGAGCTGAAAGCGCGTTCGGCCATGCGGCATTCAGGCAAAGTGTCTCTGGCCGATGATAGCGGCTTGAGCGTAAAGGCGTTGGGCGGTGATCCCGGTATATATTCAGCGCGCTGGGCTGAAAAAGAGGACGGGACACGGGATTTCGACTGGGCGATGGAGAAGGTTCGTAAAGAGCTGGAAAACCATAATGACAGCCGCGCATCCTTTATCTGTGTGCTTTCATTGGCATGGCCTGACGGGCATATTGAGAGCTTTGAAGGGCGTGTTGACGGTGTTCTGAGCTTTCCGCCAAAGGGTGACAAAGGCTTTGGTTATGACCCGATTTTTATCCCCAACGGCCATACGGAGACCTTCGCGGAGATGGAGCCGAATCAGAAGCACGCTATATCGCACCGTAAGAAGGCGTTTGACCAGCTTGTAGAGGCGTGTTTCAAGCCCAGAGAGGGCTAAGCAGCGTTTTCCAGAAAACTTGACTTCTTGTTCGGTTTTGCGTTATACATTGCGCGTTTTCCGCAGAGATATGCTACGGACATAAGGAGAAGATATTATGCTTAAAGCAGTAAACAAGAAATCACTTCAGTTTCAGGCCGCTTTTGTAGTCGGTATCCTGACAGCTGGTCAAGCCCACGCAGGTAACAACTTCAGCAACATTGCTGAGAACATCACAGGCTCCATCGAAGAGTTGCCAGGTCTGGTAACAGCTCTTTCTTACATGGTTGGTTTGTTGATGGGTGTTCTTGGTGTTCTGAAAATCAAGGACCATGTTGAAAACCCAACGCAAACACCTATGAAAGACGGTGCTATTCGTCTGGCAGCCGGTGGCGCGTTGTTCGCTTTGCCAATTCTGTTCGAATCTATGTTGAACACAATCGGTACAACAGGCGTTAACGTTGAGCCTGCTACGCTGAACAGAGCGACATTCAACACACTTTAAGAATTATATAATCATGAACAACAAAGGCCGGCTGGGTTTATACATCCACTGGCCTTTTTGTTTGTCCAAATGCCCGTATTGCGACTTTAACGTCCATGTGCGCAACGCGATCGATTACGGTCGCTGGCAGGACACCTACCTCAAATCCCTCGATTATTACGCGACCATTATGCCCGAACGTTTGCTCGGCTCGATTTACTTTGGCGGTGGCACGCCATCGACCATGCCGCCTGCGCTGGTCGGGGCGATTATAGATAAAGCCCGCAGTATCTGGCCGTGCACGAACGATATTGAAATCACGCTGGAGGCGAATCCGACATCTATAGAGATGCAGAAGTTCGAAGCGTTTAAAGAAGCGGGCGTAAACCGTGTGTCCATCGGTGTGCAGGCTTTGAACGATAAGGACCTTCAGTTTCTCGGGCGGCAGCATTCGGCGAAAGAGGCGCTTAAAGCGGTTGGTATTGCGCGCGATGTTTTCGAGAAATTCAGTTTTGACCTTATTTATGCACGACCCGAGCAAACGCTTGATCAATGGCAGGAAGAGTTGAGCCAAGCCCGTGAGTTGGCTGGTGGGCATTTGTCGCTTTACCAACTGACGATAGAACGAAACACACCGTTTTATTATTCATATGAGCAAAAGCAGTTTTCTTTACCGGAAGAGGAGCTTGCTGCTGACTTTTATGATTTAACGCAAGAATTGCTTAACGAGGACTTACCCGCTTATGAGGTGTCCAATCATGCGGCGGACGGGCAGGAGTCACAGCATAATTTGAATTACTGGCATAATGGCGAATATGTCGGAATAGGGCCGGGTGCGCATGGCCGTATCTGGCAGGATGGAGTGAAATGCGCAACCCGTAATCATCATGCGCCCGATGCGTGGCTGGAGCGTGTTGAAGGACAAGGGCATGGCGCGCACCCGTATCAGAAATTGAAGCAGGACGATCTGGCGTTAGAAGCGCTGATGACGGGATTACGTTTGCGCGAAGGGTTGTGTCTAGAGCATCTGGCCGAACAAAGCGGTGGTGATTGGCAGAGTTATATAGATATGGCCAAGCTGGATATGATCATCGCCGAAGGTTGGGCTGTTCAAAGTAAAGATGCCCTCACACTGACGCGGGAGGGCATGCTTCGTCTCAATGCTATAATTCCGTTTATTCTTAAAGCGGGGATGCCTCACCGGAAGACGGCTCGCTGAGTTCCGGCTGTCCCATAGGTGGGTTCGCAGCAGCACCGCCACCCATCAGGGCCGAAGCATCTTTGCCGTTAATCAGGAATTGTCCCGTTTTCGCAAGCTCCAGATCAAAGATATGAACGAATCCGTATGTCGGGTCTGTTTCCTGACGGCCGTAAGGTTTGAGCTTCTCAAGGTTACGGGCCAGATTGTTGATGTTTTTGATTTCGGCAGACGTTTTTTCAGGATCGCTCGCGGCGGCCTGTAACAGGCTCATAACTTTTTCCAGACCTGCAAAGCGCAGTTTTCCGTCGGCTGTGGCCATAGTGGCGGATGTTGTGTCCGGTCTTACCACGGTGTCGAGTGAGACATCATAGTTATGATTGCGGGCATGTGTTTCCTTGATTTCAAGATAGCTTCCCGCATTGGCCAATATGCTCGGGACGCTGAACATCAGGGGCATCATCATCGCTTGCGGGTTGTCTTTCGGCAGGTTTTGCACAAGTTCGGCAATTTCATCTACCGGAATGTTTTTCTGTGCGATTTTGAAAGATGCGGATTTCGGGAACAGTTCTGCGCCGTCGCCTTCCATCATGTTCGTTTCAAAGCCGTCGAAGCTGAAATCAAAGCCGATAAGGGCGAAGTCGCTTAAGATGCCGTCAAGTTCGAAACCGATAGCGGCATTGCCCAGAGCAAAGTTTTCGGTCTGGCCTTCATCATTTTGTTTTGTACCCTGAAGACCTTTCAACATGAAGCGCATGTCAATGCCGTCCGCGGCTTTGAAGTCTTCAAGCGCTTTGGTTGATGCGGCGTTCAGGCTTGCCATTGCTTCGGTTGTCAGTTGGTCGACCTCCATCAGCATTTTGAGAGAGCCGAGAGTGACTTTTACAGCTGTTTCGGGGTTTTCGATCTGAATATTGGATGCTTCGAAATGCATCGGCCCTGTCCAGCGGTCGCCTGTACTGTTCAGGTCGTATACAGCTTTTATTTCGGGGATCAGGACCGTCGAGTTGTCACTGGCGGCTGTGACCAATGTGTCTGTGAGGCGTGCGTCCAGCTTTTCGAACTGAAAGATGTTTTTGTTCCAGATACCGGCGGCTTGTTGTCCGCCGATGGAAAAGCGTGTGTGCTCGGCGCCGCTTTCATCATAGTTGATGATGGGAGACGGGACGGAGAAGCTCATTTTATAGCGGTCATCGCCTTCGAACGGTACGGCGTTCAGCGCCATGATGCCGATATCCGTGCGTT
>JAESRE010000066.1 GCA_016764775.1 Alphaproteobacteria bacterium | reverse complement strand
TCGCGTAAGGATATCGTGGCGGAGGAGCTGGGCGAGAAGAAAAAGGAGGCTTAAGCCTTCTCACGCATCGCGATCAAATCCATCTCGTAATTATATTCGATGTCCCGCGTCCCGTCGGGCCAGTCGATTTCCTGCGTGTCTTTGAATTCAAACCCGTGTTTAAGCATCGCCCGCTTTGATGGTTCGTTGCCGATACGGTGCGAGATCGCTAGCTTGTCCCATGGCTCATGTTTCAGGGCGAAGTCTATCCGTGCCTTATACAGCAAGTCGGTGTAACCCTGGCCACGATATTCGGGGTCAATGAAATCCATAGCCATCACACCCGTTTTGCCGCTCGAGTCTTCACGCCATGTAAACACGCCGCACAAACCGATCATCTGCACACCGTCAAACAGACCGAAAACGCATTTGCCGTTTTGGTCCAAAGCATCTTTCCAAAAGCTTTCGGGTTTTTGGCGGGTCTCTTCGGGGTCGGCGAGGAAATATCCTGTGTGCATTTCAACCGCGCGAATGCGGACGGTGCGGTAATCTTCCCAATCGTCTAATTGAAGTGCGCGGATCGTGACATTACCCACGCAGAACCCCACCGGTCTTTTTCTCGACCATCTCGATCACGGCTTTGGTCAGCGCTTCGAGGTCGGCGTCCTTCAACGTCTGATCTTTCGGCTGGATCGTAATCGACAGCGCGACGGATTTCTTGCCGTCCTCAACGCCTTTGCCTTGATAGATGTCAAAGACTTCTGAATCCGCAATCAGCTTCTTATCCGCGGCTTTGGCGGCGCGGGTCAACTCATCAGCCTGCACGTTTTCATCAACCAGAAACGCAAAGTCACGGGTCAATGGCTGCAGCGGTTCAAGGTGGAGCATCGGCTTTTCCGTGCCCTTCTTCTTGGGCTCAGGAATATTGCCGAGCATGACTTCAAAACCCACAACGGGGAACTTGATGCCCATTTCTTCCAGAATGGCGGGATGGATTTCACCAAAAGTCGCCAGCACGTTCTTACCCAGGCGTAAACAACCTGAGCGGCCCGGATGGTAATATTCGGGGGCATCGGCGGAGATTTGCGCATTCGCCGCAGGCGCACCGCAGGCTTCCAACGCGGCCAGTGCATCGGCCTTGGCATCATACAAATCAACATGGCGTGTTGCGTTTTTATCCGCCCAGTGACGCGCTGAGTTTGACCCACTACGAATTCCGGCGGCGACCATGGATTGATCATCGGGCTTTACACCCGCAAAAACAGGACCGACTTCGCACAAGGCTGCATGCGGATATCCGCGCGCTTCGTTGCGCTCGGAGGCTGCAATCAGATTGGGCAGAATGCTCGGACGCATCACATCCATCTCGGATGAAATCGGGTTTTGCAAACGTGTTGCGGTCACTTGGTTGTCATTGGCACCAAACGCGCGCGCTTGATCTTCACCAAGGAAAGACCATGTCACACATTCGTTCAGCCCGCGGGACGATAACGCGCTGCGCGCTTTACGCATCGCGGAGCCGAGAACAGTTTCAGCAGCTTGTGGTACAACCGCGCCATGCACGGATTCGGATGGAATGTCATCAAACCCGACGATACGGGCAATCTCTTCGGTGATGTCGGCCTTGCCGAATACATCGCCGCGCCATGATGGTGGCTGGACCTTGAGGGCAGGCGCTTTGCCTGAAACTTCAAAGCCCAGGGATTCCAGAATTTCAACCTGACGCTTTTCATCAACCTCAATACCGATCAATTGCGTGGTGTAGGCAGGATCATAGTCGATGGTCCGTTTCCACTCCGGCTCTTCGCCCGCAATAACCAGTTCGCTGGCTTCACCACCGCAAATCTCCAGCACCATTTTCGTGAACAGCTCCATGCCTGTCACAACGAAGGCGGGGTCGACGCCGCGCTCGAAACGGTAACGTGCATCGGATTGCACGCCTTGGTCACGGCCGGTACGGGCGATGCGCTCGGGTGCGAAATACGCGCATTCAAGGAACACGTTGGTGGTTTCTTCGTCACAGCCTGTGGATGTGCCGCCGACAATACCGCCGAGGCCGATAACACCGCTGTCATCATTGATTGTCACAGCACCTTCGACGAGTTCATAAGATTTATCGTTGAGCGCATCCAGCTCTTCGCCGCCTTTGCTTGTGCCGACGCGGATATCACCTTTCAGCTTATCCGCATCATAGGCGTGCAATGGACGGGCATGGTCATGCGTAATGAAGTTGGTAATGTCGACGAGCGCGGAAATCGGGCGCAGGCCCACAGATTTTAAAAGCTTTTGCAGCCATTCGGGGGAGGGGCCGTTTTTAACGCCCTTAATGTGGCGGCCGACAAACATCGGACAGCCGTCCGCATCATCAATGCTCACATTGATTTCGGATTTGAATGTGCCTTTAACGGGTTCGGCGTCCACGGGTTTGAGCGTACCAACACCCGCCGCGGCCAGATCACGGGCAATACCGTATAGCCCCGCGCAATCCGCACGGTTGGGGGTCAACGCGATTTCAATGACAGGATCATCCAGACCGAAAATCTCGGCCATCGGTGTACCGACTTCGTATTTCTCATCGACTTCGATAATGCCCTTATGCTCATCGGAGATGCACATTTCCTTCTCGGAGACCAGCATGCCGCAGCTTTCAACACCGCGGATTTTGGCTTTTTTCAAAGTGACGTCCAGACCCGGAATATAGGTCCCTTCGGGTGCGAAAATCCCTTTCATGCCTGCACGCGCATTCGGCGCACCGCACACAACCTGCTGAACGCCGTGATCGGCGGTCTTTACGGTGCAAACTTTCAGCTTGTCGGCATCGGGGTGCGGCTCGGCTTTTTCGACATAGGCGACTTTAAACGGTGCAAAATCGGCAGCCTGATCGGTGATTTCCTCGACTTCGAGGCCGATCGCGGTCAGTTTTTCATCAATCTCCGCAAGACTTGCGTCCGTGTCCAGCGGCTGTTTGAGCCAATTCAGCGTGAATTTCATTGTTTTGTCACCTTCAATTTATAAGAAGTCGCATTTTTAACTGTTAAGCCGCGAATTTCAAGGCGAAATGCGCGGATTTTCAGGGTCTTGGGCTCCAAAGTTAAGCCTTTCTTAACGCTTGCCGTCGTAAAATAGGGCAAAATTATAAGTATAAGAAAAATGAGGGTGTATAAATATGGCTGGTGATCCACCACCAAATTTACTGAATGCAGAGCAAATCCGCGAGCTTTTGTCGCGCATTCCTTCCCGCATTACCAATCCCGAAGGCGATGAACTTTACGATGTCCGTCCTATCCGCACAACGCAAGGGCGTTGGGGCATTCGAGACGGTATCTGGACCCGTGACGAGCGTGAGGCGCTTGAAGCGACATATAAACATCACACCGGTCAGGACATCGACCTCACAGAATTACATAGAAGCGAATACGAACATCTTGCGGGTGTCATGCAAACCGTTATGGATGCGCAAGAGCAGGGTGCGACCGCACCGGGCGCAATTGTCAGCAGCGAAGGCCCCCGTAATTTCGATCTTGATAAAGCCATTGTCGACCGTGTGGTCGAACATCTGTCCAATGCACGCGCACACAGAGTGGGTATGCCGCTGGATGATGTGGCCAATATCCGCGCTCTTTATGTGGCGTATCAAATGGAAGATCAGGTCTACGGCGAACCGGCAACCAACATGTCGGGAGAACCGATTAGCGGCGTGGCCACCGCCCCCGAAGGACAATACACGGCCAGAGAATTGAACATGCTCGGCGAACTCCGCCGTCAGATTTTACATGCCCGCACGCGCGGCTTTGTCACCAGACCCGAAGAGGAGACACCTGTTGTTCCGACATCTGTCGAAGGTGACGGCAGCGACCCTGATGCGGATGTAGCTGACGAAGCAGACACGCTGGCCGGCGAAGATCTTGAAGAATATAACCGCAGATATACAGAAACCATCCAGACGGAGGGACTACCTCCGATCGATGCAGAAGGCAATGCCGATGCTGACGTGGATGCCGGCGCTGATGCTGACGTGGACGCCGATATAGATACGGACGCGGACGTTGATGTCGAGACAGAGAGAGCAGACGTTGTCGACGTCGAAACCGATGCGGACGGTCCCGAACAGGTTCGCGATGATCCCCCTGAACAGGCTCGTTCAAGCGGACGTATGACCATCGTCGGTGAAGGCACAGGATTCGAGCCATACGACGCTGAAGTTGAAAAATTACAATCCGCCCTCGTGATTGCGGGATATGATGTCGGAACATTCCCCGACCATATGCGCAAAGCCGGTGAACCGCTTATTGACGGTTATGAAGGCGTGCTGACACGCGGAGCCGTGATGCAAGCCGTGGCGGATTTGAAAGTATTGGGGATCGAAATCGACCCGCGCACGACAACATTGACTGATTTTGTCGCGCAGATAGAAGATCCGGAAACCGAACTACGCCTGAAAGTATTGCAGGAAACACGCGGTTTAGCCTCGGATTCCGAAAGTATCGATTATCAGGAAAGAGCCAGAGAGCTGGCGTTATCCGGCGATGGGCTGAGCACAAGAGGTGCTTTCGAAGATGCCCGTGCCCAACCTACGGGTGATGGTGACAATGTTTTTCCCGATCGCCGTTTGGAAGATCCTCTTACACCGACCTAATCCGTTTTCAGCATATGTAATGTGAAATCCATTTTGGAGCCAAGCGTCTTATACAGCGTTTGCGCAGCCTCGTTATTGCTTTCCGCAAGCCAGTAAATACGCGTCCATTTTTTGTGGCTGTTGGCTTGGTCCACCAGATGCTGGATCAGCTTTCTGGCGATGCCTTCGCGGCGATGGTCGGGGGTGACATAGACATCCTGCATATAACATACAGGTTTGATATTGCCGGTCGTCGGATGCACGACGTAATGGAGTAATCCCACTAAAGCGCTGTTCTTTTCCGCGACCAGACCGTAAACAGGAAAATCTGGATCGGTCAGCCGCGTCCATGTTTCGGATGTAACTTTCTCATCACGATGACCCAGATTATTGCCGTCCCACAGCGGAAGCCAGTCGGGAAAGTCACGGTTGTCAGGAGGCCTGATCTTGAGGGTCATTATCGGGTATTGGTGTTGGGGCGGTTTGTAGACTCGAAACCGTAATGTTCCAGCCAGCGCGTATCGCATTCAAAGAATGTACGCAGGTCGGGAATACCGTATTTTAGCATTGTCAGGCGCTCGATCCCCATACCGAAGGCAAAGCCCTGATATTCATCGGGATCAACACCGCAGTTTTTCAACACATTCGGATGCACCATGCCGGAGCCGAGGATTTCCATCCATTTCTGCTCCTGACCTTCGGGTGCTTTACCCAGCTTTATGCCGCCATCGTCTTTTTTCGTGTAGCCGATATCAACTTCCGCACCCGGTTCAACGAACGGGAAGAAGGATGGACGGAAACGGACAGGCAGATCATCCACGCCGAAATAGGCGCGTACGAAATCGGTCAGACACCCTTTCAGATGTGCCATTGTCACGCCCTTATCAATGAACAGACCTTCCATCTGGTGGAACATCGGCGTGTGTGTCATGTCGTAATCGGAACGGTATGTGCGGCCGAAACAGACAATCTTGTAAGGGGGCTTGTTGTTTTCCATGTGGCGGATTTGCACGGAAGATGTATGGGTGCGCAAAAGTTTCTTCGCGTATTCGCCGTCTTCACTCGGGTCTTCGGGCAGGAAGAACGTGTCCTGCATCTCGCGCGCGGGGTGACCCGGCGGGAAGTTCAGCGCGGTGAAGTTATGCCAGTCATCCTCAATGTCGGGCCCTTCGGCTACGGAAAAGCCCATCGCACCGAAAATATTGACCAACTCTTCCATAGTCTGGGAAATCGGGTGAATCTTGCCGCTGCGCTCGGGACGTGGTGACAGGGTGATGTCTTGCGTTTCGGTCGCCAGACGCTGGTCCATTTCCTGTTTCTTCAGGGCGCGTTCCTGTGACTTGATCAAATCGGCGATCTCGTCTTTCAACGCGTTCAGGGCCTGACCCGTGGTTTTACGCTCTTCGGGGTCCATCTGGCCCAAAGTCTTCATCATCGCCGTAATGCGGCCCTTCTTACCCAGAACGGAGACACGGACATCATCCAGAGATTGAAGGTCGTTGGCGGCCTCGATCTCGGAGGCCAATTCGGTTTTTAATGCGGCAATATCAGTCATAACGGGTTGTTTATCATCAGACATTAAAGAAGTCCAAGCGTTTTTATGGCATCAAGTCGGTCTACGATATAGTCAGGGCGGGCTTCACGCAAGCGCTTCTCGGTAATATAGCCGCCTGTGATACCCACTGAAGTAATGCCAAGCTCACGTCCGATTTCGGGTTCTTCCATCGTATCGCCGATAATCACGACATGATCGGGATCGTAACCGTTGGTGGTCATATAGTCACGCAGACGCAAAACCTTGGTCGTGCTTTTCAAAATGGTCGTGCCGTCGCAATCATGCGCGGAGACATGCGAAAAGAAATGATCAATCTTGAGGCGTTCCAGATGCTCCTCAATGCGTTCGGTGATGTAATTGGACAGAATGATGCACTTGATATCCATCTCATTCAGGTGGCTAAGTAAGTCCCGCGCCCCGTGGCGTGTACGTGCGTTTTTGGCAAAATCACTATACGCACTCTGGAAGGCTTCGTTGCCTTCTTCCCGTTGCTCCATAACCTGTTCTTCGCTGACGCCGTGGATTTCATAGAACGGAATGATGGGGAAGCAAAAGGTTTCGCGATGAAGCTGAAGCGGTATCGGCTCTGCCCCGTAAAACTCGAGCGCAACATTGCCCGCCTTCCAGCTCGGCACCGTGTCCGACAATATTGTGCCGTTCCAGTCAAAGACGAACAGGGACTTACTCATGGGCATCAATCGTGGTGTTGTTGATTTCAGCGACTTTCATCAGGCAGCCAAAGCACAAGAGACGAGGGCCGTCGGCATTCAACGCATCCCATTCCTCATCACTGGCATTCCAGCACGTATCACAGAAGGCCTGTATCTCGTCATCGTCATCGCGCATCATGTTGAAGCCACGCGGCTTACCGTCATTGAGGCTGTCTTTGATATGGGCGCAGGTGTAAGCCGGTTCGGACTTTCCGTGGACGCTGCATTCGATAAGTTTGCTCATGGGGCGGGAGGATCCTTTTAAAATAAAAAGAATATCACCCATCAAAAAAGCCCGCAACGCGCGGGCTTTCCCAAAACTCTAAAGTGTTGCTCCGAGCGCGTCTTCAGGAACACTCAGGCGGAATGTCATTGGCACGCTGGGATGATCGAGCGAGCCATCATAGGGCATTGTAATAGACAAGCTGTTCAGATTGAGGTTGCGCAAGGTTTGCGGCCCTTGCGTCAGAGAGTTTTGTACGCGTTCAAATATTTGCTCGCCCATCTCTTCTACAGTCATGCTTAAATGATCGCCTTCGAAATACTCATCGAGAAAATCTTGTAGGAACGCAGCAGATTCGGCATCGGTAACGATGTTCACGGTCCGCCCTTGGGGGTCTTTAAAGTCAAAGCTGATATAGGCGTCATGCGCATGCGTTTCGTGATTGGTTCCGAAATCGCCGGCGTGGGAGTGACGGCCTGTACATTTAAATTGTCCTTGAATGCCTTCATGCGGGTCTTCTGCGCGGGCTTTGACTTCTGTTTCCACCAGCTCGAAATCATACAGAGTGCCAAATTTTTCTTTTAAGGCGGCTTTGGCAAGCGGCAGGTCTTCTGCGACGCGGTCGGATAATGCGCGGGCAAGGGCCCCGTTATCATTCGAAGCGCTTTGCGCAAACACCGCGTTCACACGGTCTTGCAAGAATTGCTGACGCTCGGGGTCCAGCGCAAAGGTCAGGTTTTTGCTGTTGATGGCCCGGAAAATGAAGTAGGCAACAGGGTCTGTCGGCTGTGCACGCGCACCATCATAGAATGGACCGACAATACCGTCACTGATGAGTTTTTGAGAAGCGCTCATGCGTTATGTAAACCACAAAAGAGTAGGGTTTGCAAATAAAAAGCCCGCAAGGCGCGGGCTTTCTAATGATTCCTGAATGATTGCAGCCTATGCAGCGGCTTTTTCAGCCTTGTCCAAAGCAGCTTGCGCTTGCTTGGCGATGGCTGCGAAGCCTTTTTCATCATGGATGGCGATCTCGGACAGAGATTTACGGTCCAGTTCAATACCGGACAGTTTCAGGCCATGCATGAATGTAGAGTACTTCATGCCGTGAATACGGGCAGCCGCGTTGATACGCTGGATCCACAATTTGCGGAAATCGCGCTTCTTCGTACGACGGTCACGGTATGCGTACTGACCTGCTTTCTCGACGGCCTGAACGGCGGTACGGAAACAGCTCTTACGGCGTCCGTAGTAACCTTTAGCGGCTTTGATAACTTTTCTGTGACGAGCGTGTGCTCTTGGTCCACCTTTAACGCGTGCCATTATTTATCTCCCTTCTCTGCTTTAGGAGTTGTATTCTTTTTCTTGCGTTTGTAAGGCAAGTAATTGCGCAAGACTTTACGCTCATCAGCATCACAAAGGAGCTTTTGACCGGCTTTACGCTTCATAGATTTGGGTTTGTTCATCTGCATGTGGCGCATTTTGGCCGATTTGACCTTTACCTTGCCACTGCTGGTAACGCGGAATCGCTTCTTCGCACCAGATTTGGTTTTCATCTTCGGCATTTTTTTCTCCTTATAAATCAAAGGGTTAACTTTGACGACTGAGGCAGCCGAGAAAAACATGAGCCAAGTCGTCTTTTGAAGTATTGCGGTTATACAAGGAGTTGGATAAAAAAATCAAGCACTTTCCTTTGCTTTCGCAATCGGGTTAAGTGTGTTTAGAAACAATTACGGGGCATAATTCATGGTTCGTCCAGCAAATTTGGAAACAGTGGAATTTACGGGCTTGCGCGGCAAGGTCGCCAAACTCGTTGAAAGCAACTTTTTCGTTAATTTCATTATTCTGGTCATTATCGGCAACGCTGTCGTGCTCGGCATGGAAACAAGCAAGAGCATCGGCGAGGATACGCTTGGGCTGCTGCATCACCTTGATCATCTGGCGTTGGTGATATTTACAGTCGAGTTACTGCTCAAATTCTATGTCTACCGCTGGTCTTTTTTCCGTCAGGGCTGGAACATATTCGACTTTGTCATTGTGGCGATTGCCCTTGTTCCCGCGACAGGGGAGTTGGCCGTCTTGCGGACCTTACGGATTTTGAGGGTTCTGCGCCTCTTGTCTGTCGTCCCGTCCATGCGCAGGGTGATTGCCGCGCTTTTGCACGCCATTCCGGGCATGGCGTCGATCATGTCGGTGCTGCTGATTATTTTCTATGTCGGGTCCGTGCTGACCACGAAGTTGTTCGGCGATGACTTTGAGATGCTGTTCGGCTCCATTGCCAAATCAATGTACACCTTGTTCCAGCTTATGACTCTGGAAGGCTGGAGCGCCGAGGTCGTGAAGCCCGTAATGGAAGTTTACCCCTATTCTTGGGTCTTTTTCATTCCGTTTATCATCATGACCAGCTTTGCGGTTCTGAACTTGTTTATCGGTATTATTGTCGATGCGATGAACATGATTCACGAAGGCGAGCAGGCGGAAAAGAACAAAAAAGCCAACACGATCAAACAGCCGTCGACGGAACAGAAGCTGCAGGAGATTCAGGAAGAACTCTCCGATATCAAAGCATTACTGAAGAAGTAGTTACAGGAGGGCAGTTAATGCGCTTCGGCCCAGCTCTGGCCCGATCCGGCTTCGGCTTCCAAGGGTACTGAAATCTCTACACCCATGATCTTGTAGGCGTTTTCCATCACCTCTTTGACCAGCGCTGTGGTTTTCTCCAGCTCGTCTTTGGGAACTTCGAAGATCAATTCGTCATGCACCTGTAACAGCATTGTGGCCTTTAAGCCTGCATCCTCAAGCGCTTTCGGCATTTTGATCATGGCAATCTTCATGATGTCGGCTGCTGTGCCTTGCAATGGCGCGTTGATGGCTGCGCGTTCCGAGCCCCCACGCTGTGCGGGGATTTTCGCATTGATATTCGGCGTGAAGCACTTACGGCCATAAAGCGTTTTCACGTACTCATGCTTACGGGCCTCTTCCTTTTTCGCTTCCATGTAATCCTTGATCTCGGAAAATTTAGCGAGATAACGCTTGATGAAATCGGCTGCTTCGTGCTGCGGAACATTCAATTGTTTGGCCAAACCATAACCTGAAATTCCGTAGATGATTCCGAAGTTTACCGCTTTTGCGCGACGTCTCGTTTCGGAATCAATTTCGGCCATCGGCACATCAAAAACTTGGGATGCGGTTAAGGTGTGAATATCCTCCCCGTCCTTGAAGGCTTGCTTGAGGGCTTCTACACCGGCGACTTCAGCCGCCAAGCGCAACTCGACCTGGGAATAGTCGACAGACAACAACACATGCCCGTCTTCGGCTACAAACGCCTCGCGGATTTTGCGCCCGTCTTCGGTACGGATCGGAATATTCTGCAGGTTCGGGTCGCTGGAGGCCAGCCGTCCCGTGGATGTGCCCGTCATCGAATAGGATGTGTGTACGCGACCCGTATCGGGGTTGATCTGGTCCTGCAAAGCATCGGTGTATGTGGACTTCAGTTTCGATAGTCCGCGCCAGTCGAGGATTTTCTGCACGATCTCGTGGCCCTGCAAGGCAAGGTCTTCAAGCGTTTTGACATCCGTCGAATACTGACCCGTCTTGGTCTTCTTGCCGCCTTCCAGACCCATCTGGTCGAACAGGATTTCACCGATCTGCTTTGGCGAACCGACATTGAATTGCGTGCCCGCAAGCTTATGGATTTCCTCTTCCAGCTCGACAATACGTTTGCCGAAATCCGTACTCATGGATTTCAACACCTGCGGATCGACCTTGATGCCCTCCAGTTCCATCTGTGCAATCACAGGGATCAACGGACGTTCAAGGTTTTCGTATACAGCCGTCATCTTCTCCGGCACGAGGCGCGGCTTCAACGTGTAATAAAGCCGCAACGTCACGTCGGCATCTTCCGCGGCATAGTCGAGTGCTTTCTCGATATCGACCTTATCGAATGTGACTTGCGATTTGCCTTTACCTGCAACCTCTTCGTATTTGATCGGCTGGTGACCGAAATACTCATCCGACAATGCATCCATCGAATGTTTCTTACTCGACCCGTCCAGTACGTATGAGATCAGCATCGTGTCATCGCACGGGGTGACATGGATGCCGTGCTTGGCAAAAATCTGCCAGTCATACTTCATGTTATGCGCGACTTTCATCACGCTCGGGTCTTCCAATAAAGGCTTGAGCATCTCCAACGCTTTATCCATAGGAAGCTGCGGAATGTCGGAGCCGTTACTTTCGCCGAGCAGGTCGGCTTGCTCCGCTACATGGCCGAGCGGGATATAGGCGGCCTTACCAATCTCGGAAGACATCGCGATTCCAACCAGCTTTGCTTTGGCGGGTGTAAGGTCCGTTGTTTCAGTATCGATACAAACCGTCCCGTTTTTGTGGGCGTCGTCAATCCATTGCTGAAGCGTCTTTTCATCATTGATCAAAACGTATTCGTTGTCTTTGATTGCCGGCCATTTTTCCTCTTCGCCCTGAATCTCGGCTTGTGGCTGTGGCACATCGACGGGCTCGCCACCCAAACGTTTGATGATCGAATTGAATGCATGCTTTTCGAGGAATGCCATCAACTCGGGCTTGTCGGGATCGTGTGTTTTCAACTCGTCGAGTGGAATAGGGACGGGCGCATCCTGATCCAGTGTCACCAGTTTTTCAGACAGGCGCGCATTCTCCGCATGTTCAATCAGTTTTTCACGGCGCTTGGGCTGTTTGATTTCTTCGGCACGTTCCAGCAATTCATGCAAAGAGCCATATTCGTTAATCAATTGTGCGGCTGTTTTTATACCGATGCCCGGCACACCCGGGATATTATCGGTGGAATCACCGGCCAGCGCTTGAACATCAATCACTTTATCAGGGCCGACGCCGAATTTTTCTTCAACATCCTTGGCTTCGATGAACTTGTTCTTCATCGGGTCGAGCATCCGTACGCACGGCCCGACAAGCTGCATCAGATCTTTGTCCGAAGACACAATGACAACCTTCTTGCCTTGTGCCACAGCCAGCTTTGTATAGGCAGCGATTAGATCGTCGGCCTCATACCCTTTCAATTCGATTGCGGGAATATCAAACGCCCGTGTCGCATCGCGCACCAGCGGGAATTGCGGCACAAGGTCTTCGGGCGGGGCATCGCGGTTGGCTTTGTATTCCTCATATAAATCGTTACGGAACGAACCGCCCGGCGGGTCGAACACCACCGCCAGATAGGGCGCGTGATAATCGTTAAGCAATTTGAGAAGCATTTGCGTAAAACCGAACACGGCCGACACAGGCACATTGTCGGGGTTGGTCATATCCCCTCGCCCTGAATAGGTCATCGCAAAATAGGCACGGAAAATAAAACCCGACCCGTCTACGAGATACAGCTCGTTTTCATCGTCGGGACATTTGTCGGAAGCAGGCGCAGTTTGATTCATAAATCAAAAGATGGCCTATCGCTGCGGTGAAGTCTAGCCCTCAAAAAAAGGCCTCGGCACGGTTGACTTAATGACCGTACGCGAGGCGGGGAGTGAGGGTGAAACCTGTTCAAAGTCCTGCAGGGATCAGGCGCTTTGAACGTCTACGGGTTTCTCAGGGTATTTTTTTGAACCATGAAAGGAGATCGTTTGGCCATGGTTCGTTGCAGGAGTACTGACTTGTTCGAGATCAAAAAAACCGTGTTCTGCGGTTTCTGTATGCTCTAGTGCTTGCAGCGTAAGCTGCGAAAGATGTTTGGCATAGGCGGGGTCTATGTCGAATTCGATATTATGTTTGAAAGACAGATATTTGACGATGTCCTCTTGCGGCATCGTGCCCCAACCGCGCAGCAGTTCTTCTCCGAAAGCTGAAAAATCGGAATAATGCAGCGGCTTGTAATGATTTTCGAAATACTGAAGATTTTGTGGCTCGATCGCGATAAACGCATAGAATTCACGCTCGCTGAATTCAGGATGCGAGAAGTCGGCTTTTGACCGGCCTTGGCAAAATTTGATGATTTTGAATCCGAAGCGCGCATTATGGTCGCGCGCAATACCGTTCTGGTACCTTAATGGCTTCATTTTAACACTACCCTCTATTGTCTGCGCCGTTTGTCGGTCGCGTGCACTTTTTGTGCATTTTTCTCTATAATTTAATCGTAACCCGTAAAGGTTAACAAAGTCAAAAATTTTAGATAAATTGTTTGAAAATTTTTCCTAAATTGTAGTGAAACTTAATCTCACATTAATTTTTGGCGATTTCATGCAAGGCTACAGCCGCGGCATTGGACACATTAATGCTCGGCATCGGCCCGTGCATGGGTAAACGGACCAGAACATCGCAGTGATCCTTGACCAAACGGCGCATTCCCGGACCTTCCGCCCCCAGAACAAGAGCAGTTTTAACTGCGAAATCAATGGTTTGCACTTCTTCTCCGCGTTCATCCAGACCGTAAACGAAATATCCAGCCTCCTGTAATGCCTCGATAGAGCGGCTTAGATTCGTCTCGAATGCGACCGGAACATGTTCCAGCGCTCCGCACGCCGCCTTGGCCAGCGCGCCGGTCATATCGGGAGCATGTTTTTTCTGCATGATCATGCCTTTGGCCCCGAATGCACAGGCACTACGCATGATGGCGCCGACATTATGCGGATCAGTCACCTGATCAAGGATGACCAGACAGACCTTGTCCGCGTCTTGATTCTCGATGATCAAATCCTGAATGTCCTTTTCGGGCAGATCGTCACAGGCCAGAGCGATACCTTGATGCACTGCGCCTCGCGACAATGCTTTCTCAAGCGCATCTTTATCAACGATGAATGGCCGCGGACGGTTAGTGCCTTTCCGCTCGGCCTCTTTCAGCGTGTCTTCGAATCCGCCGGCCGCCTGCTTGGTTAATAACAACGCTTCAACGGACCGCTCGTCATTCAGCCACGCTTCGCGCACGGCATGAAATCCGTATAAGGAAGGGCGGGGCATATGGTGTTTATCTTTTTTTCCCATGCGACATGCATCGCATACTTGACACGGAGAGCAAAAGTCTTTTTTGTATGCCAACGTATTCTTCTGAGTGGAGGGGTGGTCGAGTGGTTAAAGGCACCTGACTGTAAATCAGGCCTCTTCGGAGTACGTAGGTTCGAATCCTACCCCCTCCACCATTGATACCAAGCCCGTTTTTCGCGGGCTTTTTTTATTGTTAACCGATAGCGGCTACGGGAGTGTGCGCGCTTTCTGTTTCAGGCTCGAAACGCGTATACAGGCTGCGGGCATTGGGTCCGCGGGAATATTGCAGCGGTGAACGCTCGGGCGCAGCGGGGTCTTGATGAGTGTTGCGGTTAGGAGCCGCATTTGGAGCCGAAGCAATCTGGTCCCATTCCTCATCCATATCGGCCACGAAGCGCACGAAAGCCTCTTCATCCAATTCGGCCGCGCCGTTTGTCAGGTATCCTGTCGGCGCCAGATATTGATAGGTCTTGATCAAAGGCGAAGCATATTTACCCATAAAGTCATGATAATCGCCTGCCGCCTGCGCGCCTTTGAGGTCGTCAATCATCTCCGGCATACGCTCGGAAAAAGAGGCTGTCATGAATGACATCATATTGCCGATAGCACCGACCGCGCGTCTGCTGTTCGTGTTTACGCCGATGAATTTTTTGAACAGGAAAAAACAATTATCCAGAATGCCGTCGGCTTCGCGGTCGGCGGCGGGCATCGTACGGATAACATCACTGAGCTGGCTCAACGGTTTTTGCATGTGTTCCGCTAAGCTGGTCATTTCCGCCGCGATTGTGTCGGTATCCAGCTCCCCGTTTATATTGTCTTCGATAAGGGCATGCAGATCCGCCGTGTTCAGATTGAGTGTCGAGGTTTGTTCCGCCATCTCGCTAGGGTCTTGCCCAACGGCTGTATCCAGAGTGTCTGCAATACGGCGGGATTTCGAACGGCCCGCACGAATGTGGGAGATCATATAGGCTTCGGCAACAAAATCGGCATATGCGGCCTGATCATCTTTCAGCGCGGCCAGCTTGTCCTGATCCAGCCCGTCAATGAAATTCGCGACCTTGCGCAACGCCTGATCGGATAGATCAAAATTACGGCTTTCGGCAACAGCATGCCCGCTCAGAAGATTTCTGTATGAATCCAGAACAGGCTTTTCGAATTCGTTTTTATATTTGTAATAGGCGTAACGTGTGGTATTGCCATCGC
>JAESRE010000065.1 GCA_016764775.1 Alphaproteobacteria bacterium | reverse complement strand
CGCATGGCGATACCAAAAACCGCTGCCTTACCGCTTGGCTACACCCCAGCAAGAGATGTGAGAAATGGTGCCGGTTGAGAGATTCGAACTCCCGACCTTTCGATTACAAATCGACTGCACTACCACTGTGCTAAACCGGCCCAATTCGGTCTGTTTCATTCAATAAAAACAGAATGAAGCAAGGTCTTATCAAAAAATCAAACGTTTGCAAACATATTTTCGCCGATTTTAATCCCTTTCACCCTTAAAAATATGAGTCTTGTCGCGGGGTAGAAGTGGTTTTCTGCCTGTAATTTTGCTATATTAGTAGGGTTGATAAAAATTACGGTGAAATACTGTGGCGGGCGGACAACAAGCTGAAAATACCCTTCATGAGAATGCGATAGGCTGGACCATTTTATTAGTGGTCATCGGCGTGATCGTCGCGATCTTCTGGTACTACCAGTCGGACGAGGTGCGTAACCTTGTGCGCTGGATCCGCTATGGCGAAATGTGGATCGTGTATCTGTTCGTAGAACTCGGCAACATGTTAGGCCTCACCGGCGAAGATGGATACAAGATCTATTTCCTTGGTCAGGAACAAAGCTGGCGCAAGGGTTTCCACGATACGCCAAAATTTGACAAAGAAATCCTTAGCTATAACCACCTTGTGTATTTCACGGCGTTGGCCATGCAACCCATGCGGATTGCCTTGTTCACCATATGCTGTCTCGGCGCACTATGGTGCATGTTCAAAGGCCCGCGCACGCATTACCGCACACGCATGAGCCTGGAAACTCTGATCAAGCGCCAATCCAGAAACTTCCCGGTTATCGCGCCATTCGCTGATTTCAACCCCGCTACGCAGCCGCCAAGACCGCCCGGCTCTCCCGTTCCGGCTGAATTACCCGCATTCGCCGAAGCGTTGGGTCCCGAAGAATGGCTGGCCTACTACAACATTCCCGCTCCTGACGGCGCTCTGGACGAAGAAGCCGCAGCCAAAGCATTCAAAAGACAGCTTATCGGGCGCTGGAAAGGCCCCATGGCCCTTAAACCATATCAGCAAATCCTGCTGGCCGCGTTCTGCCTGAAAGCGGCTCGTAAGAGAAATGAATCAGACTCCATGCTGGGCCGTCTCGCACTATGCTGGACATTCAAAGGCGGACTGAAACTGAGCAAAGACAAAACACTGCTCAAAGAGGCTCGAAAAGTCCTGAAAAACAAAGACTTGGCTGGCGGCACATTGTCAAAATGCAACCAGCACGCCTTTGTCACAACCGCGCTGCTACGGGCTTTGACCAACGCCCGCGAAGAAGGCGGCGTTCTTGCCCCCGCGACCTTTGTGTGGTTGCGCGGCCACGACCGCACATTGTGGTACCCGCTGAATAATCTGGGCCGACAATCTTTCCACATAGAAGCTATGGGCGCGATGTCACACTACAAGGCTGAAAAAATGACACAGCGTCCTATCCCGGTTCCAAAAGTAGAACACGCCGTACAAACAATTGCTGAGTATATGGGCAGTAAACGCGCCCGTCCGATACCCCAGCTGGATTACAGCCAGTCAAGTAAACGCGGCGTGAAAAAAGCCGTATAAACCAGACGATACAAAAAGGATGAGATAAAGAGATGCTATTGAACTTCAAAACCAAACACACGGAAAACAGCGCCAGCGCCAAAGTCGTCGACGGCAAGCTGATCCTGTCATTCCCCGATGCGGAAACGCCGGTTGTATGGACGATGGATGTCGCCAAAGCCAAAGCTTCAGCTATGGAAGTGTTGAAAAAAGGCGAAGACGGCGCTCATTCACTAACATTGAAAAGCGCCGCAGGCGAAGTTCTGGAAGTAGCAACCTTCCCGACCCGCGACGCGGCACTCGAAGGATTGATGCTAACATCGGATGCTCTGGAAAACGCTCAGGGCCAAATCCGCGGCACATCCGGCGGCTCGGTTGCAAATGATGCACAAAGCCATCACGCAAAAATGAAAAAACCAAAACCACCGGGACAAACAAGAAACCGCCTGATGAGCGTGGCCGCTTCATTGGTGTTTCTCGTCATCATGGTGATGGTATGGGGCATGATAAAACCCAACTCTTACTACACAGGCGACCGCTATGGCGGCTCGGCTTCCCCTGACTCCAATATGGCAGCCAGCTCGAACGCCAATGTCGATCCACAAAACTCGGCGGGCGTACCCGTTTCGGCAGATGCCTTTTTAAACGGTCAGTAGGCAATAAAGGACAATAGATGGCTTTAGACCAGCGCAAATACGAACATAAGCATGAGGCCGTCCTTCGGGACGTGCGTCCGCTATGGACTCGTATTGGCGATGCGATGTCTACAACCACCTATTCATCGGCCGTGTTCATTATGGCCGGTGGTGCAATCTTGTGGAATGACTGGGCTCTGGCCTTTGCCGATGTCATTATGGTGTGTCTGGCCTTATATTTCTGGTGGCTTCTGACACGAAACAAAGCGCTGGCCTTTAAGTTACCGCTTGGCGCCAAATTTATGGATCCCAACAACGGCCGCGGTGGCAAGCCCGGTAAACCCGAAGGGATCCTGTATCTCGGGAATGTTGAAAAGACCAACGAAGAGATCTGGTTCACCAACTCTGATGCCCGTACCCACGTGTTGTACCTCGGTACAACCGGCGCCGGTAAAACGGAAGGCCTGAAATCGATGGTCAGTAACGCCGTCGCATGGGGCTCCGGCTTTGTGTATGTCGATGGTAAGGCCGATACTGACCTATGGTCATCCCTGTCATCGCTAGTCCGCCGCTTTGGCCGTGATGATGACTTGCTTGTTTTGAACTATATGACGGGTAACTCCGATGTATCCGCCCCGTCCAACACCATGAACCCGTTCTCCTCCGGTTCCGCCTCGTATCTGGTGAACATGCTGGTATCCCTGATGCCGGAATCCGAAGGTGACAACGCGATGTGGAAAGAACGTGCGGTGGCGCTCGTCTCGGCCATGATGCCGATCCTGACATGGAAACGGGATAAGCAAGATATGCCGCTGTCTGTGCGGACAATCCGTGATTACCTGTCTTTGAACAATGTTATTAAGCTCCAGCGTGACGAAGCCGTACCCGAAGAATTACGTGATGGTCTCGTCGGTTACCTCGATACACTGCCGGGCTTTAACGGCGACGCATATGATGACGACGGTAAAGTAAAGCCACCTGGCCCCGACACACCGCAATACGACACCAACACAGCCTCTCAGCAGCACGGCTACCTAGCCATGCAGTTCACCCGTTCCTTGCAGTCCTTGGGTGACGACTATGGCTACATCTTTGATACGCAGGCCGCCGATGTGGACATGATGGACGTGGTCTTGAACCGCCGTATCCTGATCGTGTTGATTCCGGCCCTTGAAAAATCCGGCGACGAAATCGCCAACTTGGGTAAAATCGTAGCCTCCACGATGAAGGGGATGATGGGTTCAACCCTTGGCTCGACAGTGGAAGGCTCATCCGAAACGGTGATCGAAAACAAACCGACCCACTCCAACACCCCGTTCATGACGGTCTTCGATGAGGTTGGTTACTATACCGCGCAAGGTATGGCCGTGATGGCCGCTCAGGCGCGTTCTCTAGGGTTCTGCCTCGTCTTCTCGGGACAGGATTTGCCCGCTATGAAAAAGCGTGTGCGTGAGGAAGCCAACTCCATCACCGCGAACTGTAACATCAAGATTTTCGGTAAACTCGAAGACCCGACCGAAACCAAGGAATTCTTTGAAAAGACCGTCGGCACCGCCATCGTGACTGAAGTCTCCGGCTTCCAAATGGCCGGTGGCACCGAACTCGGATCATATTTTGATACCCAGCAAGCTGGCGTGCAGATGCGCCCGCGTGCGAATTATGACGAGCTGCGTGGCTTTAAAGAAGGTCAGGCGGTTGTCACATTCGGTGAGACGGTCGTTGACAGTGCAATCTTCTATTCCAACCCCGGTTTTGCCAAGGCAATGCGCGTAACGCGCTTCCTCTCCCTGCCACCTCCTGATGAAGAGTTGATGAAACATGCCAACTCCATCACCAAGCTGCGCGACTTGATGGTCAATAAGAGCTGGACGGCCGAGCGCTCCGATGTCGCCGTGCCTACACCGCCCGAAATCGACGCCATGAACGAAGGCTTTAACAAGCTCAAAAAAGAGATCGATCCCGTCGATCGCGGGATCATGGCGATGGTTCAGGTCCACGCCATCAATAACAAGATCGAAGCACCGCCAGCCAAAGGCACAGCAAGCACGGGCGGAGCCGCCCCCGCAGGCAAAGTTGCCAAACCGACGGGCAATGCACAGAAACCTGCTGCATCACCGATCCCAACAGGAAACGCACAAAAACCTGCGGCTTCACCGCCACCACAAGCCGCGAAGCCACCGCCGACAAGCTCAGCACCACCAAGCGGTGATAGCGGCGGCAACCCTATGGGCTTCTTCGGTTCAGGCGACAAGAAACCTGACAACGCAGCCAAACCGCCACCCGCACAGCAACAACAACCGCCTGCCACACCACCTGCGCAGGCCGCACCACCGCAACAGCCTCCGGCTCAACAACCACCGGCAACGCCGCCTACAACACCTCCGGCTGAACAACCCGCCGCGAAAGAGCCTGAACAAGAAATGCCTGCAAAACCGCAGTTACCCAAAGAAATTCAAGATATTATCGACAAAGCCGCAGAGGAAAACGCCAAGAAGCTTTTCACCGGCAAGGACAGTGAGAATATTGACGCTGCCGAATAGGCCGAACACAGGCCAGACCTTACTATTCATAAATTGAAAATAATACGCGCGCTCACGCTAAACGAGGCTATACCATGTTGCGCGCCCTGCACCGTGACGTTTGATATACCCGCCCTCCAGCAATTCCTGTAAGCGGATCTTAATCGTCGCACGACGTCCGCGTGTGTGTTGGATAATCTCTTTCATCTGCAAGCGCTTGTGCTCTTTAAACAAAGCCATGATCTTGGCCGCCAGATCAGACAACTCTTTCAATTCGGTTTCCTGAGATTCAAGACGGTCCAACAAAACCTGCTTCTGGTCCTGCAAAACGTCCAGATAAAACGGCAACCACTCACTCCAGTCGGGGCGGCCCTCTTCCAATGAATTCTGGTTATGCTTGAGCGCTTCATACATGCGTTGCATCTTGTTCTCGAATAAAGGCCCGAGAGAGACATACGGCGCGTATATGTAGCCCGCTTTCAACAATATAAAGACGGTCAGAAAACGCGCAGTGCGCTGATTACCCGTTGTGAACGGGCCGACCTGAAGGAATATCGCGTTAAAAACAGCCGCAACCAGCAAAGGGTGTACGTCTTGTTTTTCCAGGCTTTCATTCACCCAGTCACACAGCTTACTCAAAAGCGGCTTTACCTGATCAGGCTCGGCCGTGTCCAGAACACCAAACACCTTGTCTTTATGAGAAAACGGCAACGGCACAGTTCTGTTTTTGAACACGCTCAAGCCCTGCTCACCGAGCAACATCGCATTGAGAAGACAGATAATGTCAGGATCAAGACCTTTATGCTGTAGCGGTTGTAAAACCCGTTCGAGCTGCGCTCCGTGCTCGGTAACGTCGGCCAGAAACTTCAAACCCGTGGTGTGTTTATCCAAACCCGTCCAAAACCCTTTGAACTCATCAATATCACTGATTTGATGAAGAAGCGTTTGGGTAATGTTTATGGATTTAACACCAAGCATTTGGCCATTATTAGCCAATTTTGAAAATCGGTCAAGCGCCTACATGCGCTCGGGCACCTCAATCCCCAGAACATCCAGCACCATAATCAATTGCTTTCGTGTCTGGGCACACAAGGCAAGACGGGATGCCCGTACGTGTTCGTCCTCTTCGGACAGGATGTGACAATTGCCGTAGAAAGAACTGAACGCCTGCGCCAGTTTATAGGCATAATCACACAACACGTGCGGTGTGTAGTTTTTCACTGTGTTTTCGAAATGGTCGGGCAATTCAGCCAGCAAAAGCGCCAAAGGCTTATCGGCATCCTGCAGGACGAAATCTTTACCCGCTTCAAATCCCTGATCCGAGGCTTTCTTGAGCAAGGACTGGATTCTGACGGCCTGATACAACAAGTACGGTCCGGTTTTCCCTTCAAAACTCGTCATCTTAAAAAGATCAAAGACATAATCCGATTGTCTCTGGTTTTGGAGATCTGCAAACTTAATGGCTGCGAGAGCGACTTTTTGAGCAATATCAAACTCATCTTGCAAACCAACTTCTTTAAGGCGCTCCCTGGCCTTTTGCACGGCATCGCTGATCAAATCTTCCAAGCGCATCACACCGCCGGCACGGGTTTTGAACGGCTTGCCGTCCTTCCCGTTCATCGTACCGAAACCTGCAAAAGTCAGCTCGACATCCTCACAAACAAGGCCGCCTTTGCGCGCCGCACGAAACAGCTGTTCGAAATGCAGAGATTGGCGCTGGTCAACGATATAAATGATTTTGTCAGGATCATGGCTTTTAACACGATCAACAATCGTGCCCATATCCGTCGTCGAATACATCACCGCCCCGTCGGACTTCAACAAAATCAGAGGCGGCATTTCTTTCTTGTCGTCTGGCTGTGTCACATCAATGATCAGCGCGCCGTCATCGATGGCCGTAATGCCTTCCGCCTTCAGCGCTTCGATCATCGGTGCGATAAATTGGTGGGCATCCGCCTCACCTTTCCATTCATCGAAATGCACGCCCAGCGCATCAAAGTTCTTCTTCATGCCTTCAACGGAAATATCGATAAATTGACGCCAGCGCTTGGTGTATTCTTCATCACCGTCCTGCAACTTTTTGGTCGCTGCACGCGCCTGTTCCATACGTTCGGGGTCTGCCTTACAGTCCGCCGCCGCTTGAGGATAAATCTCCGCCAATTGCTCCATGGTCACAGGGCCGTCATGCCCGCGAATATCCAACTCGGATAAAATCATGCCCATCGGCGTGCCCCAATCACCCATATGGACATCGCCAATTGTCTTGTAACCCGTAAATTTGAGGATACGGCGCAATGAGTCGCCGATAATGGAACTGCGCAAATGCCCCACATGCATGGGCTTGGCAATATTCGGACCGCCGTAATCCAGAATAACCGTCTCGTCCAGATCATGCACAGGCACACCTGCACGGTCATCGGCGCTCACACCGCCTAAATGATCTTGCAAATACTCATCGGCCACATCGAGATTGATAAACCCCGGCCCTGCAATTTCAACTTTTGCAAACACATCATTCCGGGACAGAAGGTCAACCAGCCCTTGCGCAATCTCGCGCGGGTTTTTCTTCGCCACCTTCGCAGCCGCCATAGCCCCGTTACACTGGAACTGGCACAAATCCGGCCTATCCGAGACACGTACAGCCCCAAGCTCCGCCGGAAGCCCTTGCTCCTCAAACGCTTTACCAACTATTTCAGATAATTTTCCCGCTAAAGATGTCATGGCGCGCAGAATATAGAAAGACCGTTAAAAATCAATCCTATATCACGCTGTAAACAGAGCAACTTAATATAAAAAAGCCGCAGATTTTTTGATTACCCCGCCCTTCTATGCTATTCAGAGGCACGAAAACAGCCAAAAACGGTGGCAAAATGAGCGTGAAAAAGCAAAATCCGGAAATTTCGGCCCTTGAGCAATCCCCGAGTCTGAAGAATTGGGGCGAGCCTCATGCCCTGCCGAAAGAGAATGTATATATACAATGCGGCTGGGGGCATTTGCTGTTTGGCCACACTTTCAAGTCGCAGGATGACATCGTCGAATTGATGAGTAAGGAAGAAGAAGGCTCACGCGATCTTGCCCTCTATATCCGCGACCCGCAGGTCGTTCTGGCCAAAGCGCCGCAGGATTTGTTCATCGACCCGTCATACACATACCGTTTGGCTCTGGAGAAATACGAACCGCTTAAGGACAAGCCTGACACCTTTTCCATCCGTCCGCTCGATACAGACAGCGAAAGTGACATCGAGGAAATAAACCGAATTTATCTCGCCCATAAAATGGTACCCGTCGATCCCGAGTTTTTGAAAAAACCCGAAGACCACGTTGCGATCAAATATTGGGTGGCCGTCGATAACGACACCGACGACATCATCAGCGTCTGTATGGGCATCGACCACAAACAGGCCTTTGACGACCCTGAAAACGGTTCCAGCCTGTGGTCTCTGGCCGTTGATCCGCAAGCCAAACACGCCCGCGTCGGCCTGCAAATGGTCCAGAATCTGGCTGAATTTTTCAAAAAAGAAAGACGCAGCTTCCTCGACCTCTCCGTTCTGCACAGTAACGCAGGCGCCATCGCGCTTTATAAAAAACTGGGCTTCGAACAAATCCCCGTTTTCTGTATCAAGAACAAGAACGCCTATAACGAGAACCTGTTTCTCGGCCCCGATCTGGAACGCGGCCTGAACCCGTACTCCATGATCATCATCAACGAAGCCCGCCGCCGCGGTATTCGCGTCGATATCCTCGACCCCGTTGATAACTATTTCAAACTCTCGACAGGCGGCCGCAATGTTACGTGCCGCGAATCCTTAAGCGCGATGACATCGTCAATCGCCATGAGTCGTTGTTCCGACAAACGTACGACCGTGCGGTTATTGCGCCATGCAGGTCTGAACGTGCCCGCGCAACAAGTCGCAGCAACACCATATAAAAATATGGAGTTCCTGAAGAAGCACAAAACAATCGTCGTCAAACCCGCTGACCGTGACTACGGCCTGGGTTTGAGCCTGAATGTCAGCACCGACAACGAATTGGTCAACGCCCTCGATAAAGCCTACAAAGTCAGTCACAAAGTGGTGCTTCAGGAAATGATTGAAGGCGAGCATTTGCGCATTGTCATTATCGATTATGAAGTTGCCGCCGCCGCAATCCGCAAACCGCCGATTATCGTCGGTGACGGTGAACACACCATTCTGGATTTGATTAAAAAGCAGAGCCGCCGCCGCGAACAAGCCACCCAAGGCGAAAGTAGAATTATCATTGATGAAGAATTGCGCCACACCATTAACGGTGCCGGTTATTCTCTGGATGACATTCTCAAAAAGGGCGTGGAATTACAGGTCAGACAATGGGCAAGCCTGCATCAGGGCGGAACATTGCATGATGTTACGGATATCCTGCACCCCGAGCTGGCGGCCGCTGCACGCGAAGCTGCGCGTACCTTGCACATCCCTGTGGTCGGACTCGATTTCATCGTAAACTCGGCCGAAGAACCGCAATACGTGATCATTCAAGCCAACGAAAGACCCGGCCTTGCCAATCACGAACCGCAACCGACGGCGGAAAAGTTCATAGACTTTCTGTTCCCGCAAAGCATCGGACGCGCCAATAATGACGGCGAAGTGCCAGATAAGGCCATCGAAGATAAGAAGAATTAAGCTTAGGCGTCAACTTCGGCTTTAAGCGCGTTGTCCTGAATAAATTCACGACGTGGCTCAACAACATCACCCATCAAAGTGGAGAAAATCTCGTCGGCCTTAGCGGCATCGGCGACATTTACTTGCAACAATGTACGGGCATTCGGGTCAAGCGTGGTTTCCCAAAGCTGCTCGGGGTTCATCTCACCAAGACCCTTATAACGTGAAATCGCCAGACCCTTACGGCCCACTTCCATCACATGATCATACAAGGCGGCAGGACCGTTAACCTTGGCAACCAGCTTGTCATTTTGGTTAATCTGCACAGGATTCTGGAAGATTTCATTCAACCAGTCCGAAGCGCCATGAAGACGTACAGCGTCAGGAGAGCGTACGCGTTCGGGCTTGATAATAACTTTCTGCGTTACACCGCGCAAAGTACGGCTGAATTTATATCCTTTATCAATGCTGTAAGTGCCTTCCCAGCTTTTTGCATTGGCCTTGGCGCGCTCATTCAGGCGCTCAGCAACCTTTCCGGCATATTCGCGGCCCTTAGCTTCATCGCCCTGAACCTCAGGATCAAACGCACCGGCAATCGCGGCTTGCTCGATCACGCGACGGTTACCCGCACGTACGGTCAAAGCATTAATGGAATTGCGCAGCTTGCGGGATCGTACCAGCAAGTCGGCAACATCATCGCCTGTGCGCGTTTGACCGGAACCATCATAAATGACCAGATCGGACAAAGCCGAAGCAATCAGATAGTCATCCAGTGAACGCTCGTCTTTCAGGTAAACTTCGCCTGCATTCCCGCGCTTGACCTTAAACAATGGCGGCTGGGCAATGTAGAGATAGCCGCGTTCGATCACTTCGGGCATGTAACGGAAGAAAAATGTCAGCAACAATGTACGGATGTGCGATCCATCGACGTCCGCGTCGGTCATGATGATGATTTTGTGGTAACGCGCTTTTTCAATGTTGAATTCATCAGGACCGATCGACGTACCCAAGGCCGTGATCAGTGTGCCCAATTCTTGCGATGACAGCATTTTGTCAAAACGAGCGCGCTCAACATTCAGAATTTTACCACGCAACGGCAAGATTGCCTGATTATGACGGTCACGAGCCTGCTTGGCAGAACCACCAGCCGAGTCCCCCTCAACGATGAAGATTTCTGAGATGCTCGGGTCTTTGGATTGGCAATCCGCCAGCTTACCCGGCAGGTTGGAAACATCCATAACCCCTTTACGACGGGTCAATTCACGGGCTTTACGTGCCGCTTCACGCGCCATAGCGGCTTCGGCAATCTTACCGACAATCTCTTTGGCTTCGCTCGGGTTTTCTTCCAGCCACTCAGAAAGCTTCTCCCCGATTGCCCCTTCCACAACAGGACGAACCTCGGAAGACACCAGCTTGTCTTTGGTCTGGGACGAGAATTTCGGGTCCGGCACTTTCACCGACAATACGCAGGTCATACCTTCGCGCATGTCATCACCGGTCAGCTTAATCTTGTCTTTTTTCAGCAGGCCTTTTTCATCGGCATATTTCTGCATGACGCGTGTCAAAGCACCACGGAAACCGGCCAAGTGCGTACCACCGTCACGCTGAGGAATATTGTTCGTAAAGCACAGCATGGTTTCGTGATAGGCATCCGTCCATTCAATGGCGGCCTCCACGGTTACACCGCTTTCCTCATCTTCTGTGTTGATGTCGATCGGAGCGGACAACAACGCTTTTTTCGCGCGGTCCAGATATTCAACAAAACTGACAATCCCGCCCTCATAGTGCAAATGCACTTGCTCATGTTCTTCTTCGTCTTCACTGCGCTTGTCAGACAGGTAGATATTCACGCCCGAGTTCAGGAACGCGAGTTCACGAAGACGGTTTTCCAGAGTTTTGAAATCAAACTCCGTCATAGTGAATGTTTCAGGCGACGGCAGGAAGGTCACTTGCGTCCCTGAGCGTTCACCGTCATCCAGATCACGGATAGGCTTCAAGTCTTCGCCCGCCTCCCCCATCTTGAAGCGCATATGCCATTCTTTGCCATCGCGCTTGATGTTCAGGTCAAGATACTCGGACAAGGCGTTTACAACGGAAACACCCACACCGTGCAAACCACCGGAAACTTTGTAGGAGTTAGAGTCGAATTTACCACCCGCATGCAGCTGGGTCATAATCACCTGCGCGGCTGAAACTTTTTCTTCGGAGTGCTCGGTAACAGGAATACCGCGCCCGTTATCCTTAACAGTCACAGAACCATCGGCATTGATAATCACATCGATACGGTCGCAATAGCCCGCCAGGGATTCGTCAATCGCGTTGTCGACAACCTCGTACACCATATGGTGCAAGCCCGTACCGTCATCGGTATCACCGATATACATACCCGGACGTTTACGTACAGCTTCCAGCCCCTTAAGAACCTTAATACTATCTGCACCGTAATCGTCGTTATCGCCCGCTTTTTTGACTGCTTCACTCATCGTTTAAATTATTCTCGTTTTCTACCGGTTTAACTTGGCCTCAAACCCTTATTTTCTCTTGGTTTTAGCCATTGTTTTGTATAGCATGTGGGCCTTGAGAAATATAGTGGAAATGACAATTATTTTGCCCTTTTTTCACAGCTTAAGTATTTGAAATGGAATAAAAAATGCACAAATCGATTGCCGATTGTCTAAGAACCCACTACGCCGAACTTCAGGGCTATGTTTCTGCGGGTATGGAGAGCGACAAAACCGAAGAAAAACTCTTCATGAACGCCAATGAAAACCCCTATGAATTACCGGGTTTAGAAGGGTTCAACCGCTATCCCGAGCCACAACCAAAGGCATTGGCAAAAGCATACGCCGATTTGTATGGCGTACGGACAGATCAACTGGTCATGACCCGTGGCGCAGACGAAGCCATTGTGACCATCACCAAGCTTTTCTGCGAACCCCAAAAAGACGCGGTCATTATATGCCCGCCGACATTCGGCATGTATGGCGTCAACGCATCGGCAATGCCATGCGGGAAAATCGAAATACCGCTTATCAAACAGGAAAAAACCTACGCGCTTGATAGCGAAGCTATCATTGCCGCCGCCAAAGATGACAGCAAAAACGTAAAGCTCATCTATATCTGCACACCGAACAACCCGACAGCAAACAGCTTTGATCACGCAGCCATCGTCAACATCATCAAAAACGTCGAAGGCCACGCCATCGTGATTCTGGATGAAACATATGCGGAGTTTTCAAAACAGGGCTCACTAACCCCGCGCCTGAACGAATTTCCGAACCTCTTGATTTTGCGCACCCTGTCCAAATCCTATTCCATGGCCGGCATGCGTATGGGCTGCTTCCTTTGCGCCGACACAGATTTCGTAGCCTTGGCAAAAGCCAAGGCACTGGACGCGTACCCCATCCCGAGAGCCAGCGTAGAGGCCGCCTTGCACGTTATGAGTGATGAGATACGCGAACACGCACAAGCCAATATCGACATTCTGCTGACCGAACGCGACCGCGTTGCAAAAGAACTCGAAGCCATGTCCCAAATCCGCACGGTGTATGAAAGCGATGCCAACTTCATACTGGTGGAAATGGACAACCCCGCCGATTTTATTGAATTTGCCAAAAGCCGAAACGTGATCTTGCGCGACTTCTCCAAAGGCGAATTCACCAAAGACTGCATCCGCATCTCCATCGGCACACCTGAACAAAACGATATTGTTTTGGGGCTGCTCAAAGATTTTTAAAAACGGCCAAGGGAAAGAGCTATGATCAACTATACAAACATCATCAACACATTCCCATCCATCCATATCCCCAATGATCATGGCGCGCCGATCGATATTTCCGTGATTGCCCAGCTTGGCCACGGTGCCGGAAACCATCTTTTTGCCAATGTCACATCACATCAAAAACATCATGATAATTTCGTTGATGAACTGGACGAGCCTTCTGCCAAATTGAGCGACATCAATCTGGAACTGGGCGATCCGGCCTCACTCTATTCTTTTGCCGTCGGACCAAAAGGCCACCCATTCCACCGACATGCGGGCAACAGAATTTTTATTGCCGTATCAGGAAGTGGCGGCGCGCAACTAAGATTTTCGACAGCCACAGCCGAACAAATTCAAGAGGATCCCAACAATTTCATTAAGGCATTACACTTCATCAATATTCCACCCGACAACCTATTTACGGTTCGTTTTGGCGGCGAAGTCTGGCATCAATTTTACCCGCTTTCCAAAAATACGTTGCACCCCGTCTTCTTTGCGCTTTCTTGTCACACCAATGAGTTGGGCGGGAATTTAACCGATGAGCTCAAAGATAAAGTCATAGCAAAAAATGCGGACATCCCTTCGCTGACCGAATTATTGCCTAAAACCGTAACGGACATTCTCAATTCCAAAGAATTTCAAAACGAAACCGTACCTACAACCACATTAGCCATGGACGCACCCGCAGGAACCGTTCATCGCGCCGTGTGCGATTCCGTACGTGGGTCTATGGGATTGATACGACAAATGACGGTTTCGTGGAATGCACCTAAAGCCTATATTTCCAAAACCGGTGAACGACGCGAAGTTATTGAAAAGCATGAAGCGCCACAAAACTCACTGCTAAAAGAACATTTAAAAGACAGGCATATCCATCACGAAGACACATTTTCGTTAACCGTGTCGGAGACACTGTATGCCAGCGCATCTGAAATTCTAGAGCATGTTTTGGAAGGGTTTTTAATGAACGCGCCGCGCGGCGTTGCGCGACTTATGCTGATACGCAATATTTTGGTCAAACCCATTGGCTTGCGAACTTCGCCTTTGGGCTGCCCGGCCTCTTCATTACTATCCGATGATTCACAAAATGTGTTTGCCAGTAAATATCCCGTGTTAGACCAGAATGTGAATAGAGACGATTCGCACGCGCAAGTGATACTCGGAGCCAATGATAAACACCTTCAATTCCGTTCATGTATGAGCGTGGAAAAACTGGATGACGGGTCGACAGAAATTTCGATGGGTACGCGGGTACATTGTAAAAATTGGTGCGGGCGTTTTTACATGGCCGTGATCAATCAGATTCATAAACATTATATATCACCAGCAATGCTCCGCACCGCCAGCGATTACGCAGTGCATAAGGTGCAGGACACAACTAAGCAGCTGGTAACTTAGCTACCTGCGCGTCTTTGATTTCAAAAAATTGCCCGTCCTCGATCTGGTCAAACAGGGACTTGTCCGTACCCGTTAGCCAAGCCTGCCCACCGAGTTCCTTGAGAATCGAATACAGGGCCGCACGACGATTTTCATCCAGATGGGCCGCCACCTCGTCCAGCAAAAGTAACGGCGCACGACCGCGCTCGGCCACAATCAAACGCGCATGCGCCAGCGTAATCCCGATCAGGAGCGCCTTTTGTTCACCCGTAGAACACTGGTCAGCCGGCATATCCTTCGCGGTGTAAACCACCTGTAAATCCGATTTATGCGGTCCCGTCGCCGCACCGCCCGTAATTTCATCGCGAGAGCGGGATTGTTCCAGCTGATAAGCAAACATCTCCTCCACCGACAGCGCGCTTTCATTGCCGAGCAATTCCTCCAGCGTTCCGGTCGCTTTCAATGTGGCTTGCGGGAAATGTTCTTCATCCGATTTTTTCACGGCCGCCTGCAAACGCCCGACAAATTCGAGCCGCGCAGCCGCAATCGCAACGCCCGTCTCCGCCATTTGTGATTCCAGCCCCTTAAGCCATGACGGATCAGCCCCGTTATTTTTGGCGCCTTCCTGCAATAACTTCGACCGTTGCCGCATCGCGTTTTCATAGCGCGTCACACGGCCCGAATGACCGGGATCAAATGCAAACACCAGACGATCAAGAAAACGGCGGCGATGGGATGACGAATCGAGAAACAGCCTGTCCATCTGCGGCGTCAACCACAC
>JAESRE010000064.1 GCA_016764775.1 Alphaproteobacteria bacterium | reverse complement strand
CGCGGCTCAAAGGCTTCTTTATTGTCTGATTAAATAGCAATATTAGACGTTGATAAGAATCTTTTTTGGGGGAGAGCTACTGCTTTGAAACCGTTTATCCGGGAACTACCGTTTAAAGACCCGATAGCCGTGTTTAGCGCACTGCAACACCTGCCCTATTCCATCATTTTCGATAGCGCCGACCGCGAGCATCCGAATGCCCGCTACTCCTTTATCGTCTCTCACCCGATTGAGACGCTGGAATATAAAGACGGCGAAATGCTGGTCACAAACTGGGAAGAACAAACCCGTATCGAAGGCGAACCGTTCAAGATCGTTCAGGACCGTCTGAAGCACTGGATACCCGAAAGCGAACCCGCCAAAGGCATGCCCCCGTTTCAGGGCGGCGCCGCAGGATATTTCGGCTATGATGTCGGCCGCGCACTCGAGGACATTCCCGAAGATGCAAAAGACAGCCCCGACCTGCCCGACCTCGCGCTGGGCATCTATGATCAGGTTATGGCTTTTGACCATGAAAAGGATCAGGCATGGATCATCACCCATGCGCCGAGCTATCACGAAGCCCGCAAGAAACAGGATTACCTGCTGTATTTGATCTCCCGTCCGCATGAAGTTGCGCCGTTCGAAGGGGCATATATGAAATGGGAATCCAACTTTGATGCGCCCGATTACGTCGATATGGTCGGGAAAGTGATCGAATACATTAAGGACGGCGATATTTTCCAAGCCTGCGTGGCACAACGCTTTGATGCCGAGCTACCCGAAGGGTTCGACCGTTTCTCCCATTACTGCCACATGAGAGAAGTCAACGCGGCCCCGTTCGCCGCCTTCATGAATTGCGGTGATGTTGCGATCTCGTCCGCATCGCCCGAACGGTTCCTGACCGTGAAGGACCGCAAAGTGGAAACACGCCCGATCAAAGGCACACGCCCGCACATCGCCAACGAAACGCTCGACCGCCGTTACCGTAAGGACTTGGAAGAAAGCGAGAAAGAACGCGCAGAAAACACGATGATCGTCGACCTGTTGCGTAACGATCTATCCAAATCCTGCCTCGCCAAAAGCGTCGAAGTGACCGAGCTGTGCAAATTGGAAACATTCGCCAGCGTCCACCACCTCGTCTCTACCGTGCGCGGCACACTGAAAAAGAACAAATCCGCGCTCGACCTGCTGAAAGGATGCTTCCCCGGCGGGTCTATCTCCGGTTGCCCGAAGATCCGCGCAATGGAAATCATCGAAGAACTTGAGCCCACACGCCGTGGGCCATATTGCGGCGCGTTTGGCTATGTCGGCTTTAACGGCAATATGGATTCCAATATCCTGATCCGTACGCTTGTTTACGAAAATAACAAAGTCAGCTTTCAGGTTGGTGGCGGCATCACAGCGGATTCATGTCCCGATGCCGAATATCAGGAAACATTCGACAAGGCCGAAGGCATCTTCCGCAGCTTCGATGTCGACCTGTATGAATCCTACGAAGACAACCCCATCACCTATAACGAAGTCGCCAACGACGTCCAGATGGCCGGTTAATCCCGTCGCAAGATAAATCTTCCATTTCAAGTCCGTTTAAGCGTATGATCGCGCTTATGTTTCTGGTTATAGACAACTATGACAGCTTCGTTCACAACCTCGCGCGTTACTTCGAAATCGCAGAGGTTGAAACGCAACTTGTCCGTAACGACGCGATCACCCTCGACGAGATCGAAAACATGGCGCCGGACGGCATCATTCTCTCCCCCGGCCCCTGCACGCCACAAGACGCCGGCATTTGCATCGAAACGGTTAAAAAATTCGGCCAGCATATTCCGATTTTGGGCGTGTGCCTTGGGCATCAGGCCATTGGCGAAGCCTACGGCGCGACAACCATTCGTGCGGAAAAATGCCACCACGGTAAAGCCAGCACGATCACACATGATGGCACAAGCCTGTTTGCAGGCATCCCTTCACCAATGACCGTCGGCCGTTACCATTCCCTCATCGTGGAACCGAACGGCCGCTGTCCTTTACAAATCCTTTCAACCACCGACGACGGCGAGATTATGGCCTTCAAGCACCCTGCACATCCTGTTTATGGGGTACAATTCCATCCTGAATCCGTACTCACACAGCACGGGCAGGCCATGATCGAGAACTTCGTCGATATCGCCCTACAACACTCTAGACCGCAAAAATACGCCGCTTAAAATGAATACAATTGAAACTCTGACCGTCTATCTCGGCTCCTCCGGCCATGCCCGCCCTGTCTTCAAAAACTCAGCAACCGCCTTTGGCGCACTGATCGGTGAAGGCGGCTACAAGCTGGTTTATGGAGGCATGGATGCGGGCCTCATGGGGTTAATCGCCCTGTCAGCACTGGAAAACGGCGCGCATGTCACGGGCATTATTCCGAGAAAACTGAAAGACAGTGAGCGTATCCTGCCGAATTTGAGTGCGACCGTAATGGTCGAAGACCTCTGGGACCGCAAAAAACGCATGTTCAAACAGGCCGATGCCATTATCTCGCTGCCGGGCGGTTATGGCACGCTGGATGAAAGTCTGGAAATGCTGTACTGGGCCAAGCTGGGCCTGCATAACAAGCCGCTCGTTCTGGTCAATGTCGAAGGATATTGGGACAATCTGATCGAATACCTGCACACCATGCCGGACTTTGACGACAGGTACCTGATCGTTGTCGATACGATCGAAGATGTAATCCCTGCGTTACAAGGCTATAAACCCTTCCCGCCTGTCGTGGAAACCGACCGCTACCCGCACTTCGAGGATGAAATCTGTCGCGAAACAAGCGAGCCGATCGTGATCGACAAAGCCTCCGTTGAAAACTCCTATTACGCCATCTGCGCATTGGGCCTAAAGCAACTGCACAAGCACAAACGCCCTATCGGGTTTTTGAATACGGACGGACAGTTTGACGATCTGATCACATGGATTAATACAGCGGCTGAAGAAAAGTTTATCACCGAAAACTGCCTGAAACTCTTCAGCGTCGGCACGGACATAAACAGCTTACGCGAAACCCTGAAATCTCAGGATTACGTCGAAGTCGACCTGCATAATGCGAAATGGGGACCGCCGGAAGATTAAGCTGTTCGCTTATTTCAGCGTATAGGCCGTTACACCTGTAATATCTTCGATATCAATGATGTGGACCGCTTTCACATCTGTTTCTCTTGGCCCTGTGCGCGTTTTATCCAGCATCACGACATAAGAACCGCTGACTTGAATGATTGAGCCTGTGAAAGCGTGGGAACGTGTATAAACCGTGACATCGGACTTAAACAAATGCCCTTTGGTCTCATACAGCTCTTCTAATACAGAACTATAGTTACGAGTATCGTTAAATTCATAGACATGAAAACCGCCACGAGCCGCATAAGCATCAAGCTCGGCGGCACTTTCCTGTTGGGCCATAGCGGATGTCGGGATCAAGGAGAAACCGAGAAGGCACAACGAAAGAGCATATGCGCTTCTCAAGACCACGTTTAAGCCCCTTTGGCTTCCAGCTTAGCCTCAGCCAAAGCAATCTGGCGCTTCAAACGGATTTTGTCTGCCGGTTCTTCAGCCAGTTCAAGGTCGTGTTTCAGAGTTTTGATGGATTGCTGAACTACATCCGTATCAATGTCGTTCACGTTCACGGCTTCTTCGGCCAGAACAGAGCAGTTTCCGGATGTAACGTCGGCAAATCCGCCGGCAATGAAGATTCTCTTCGGGTCGCCGTTTTCTTCTTTGTAGAGCTCGACAATACCCGCTCTCAAAGAGGCAACCAAAGACGCATGACCAGCCATAACACCGAACTGGCCTTCTTCACCGGGGATCACAGCCATATGAATAGGCTCTGATACCAGCTTGGCTTCGGGTGATACGAGTTCAAAGTTAATCTGTGTGCTCATTTATTCTTGTCCTTACAACTAATCCAACGTTCGGGCGGGCATTTTCCTTCGCACTGCCCATTCATACATTCACCACCACAGGTGGCTAAAACCTTTTTTGTGGCGCGCTCCACATAGTAAATCGGACCGTCTACCTCGGGCTGGCAATAAATCAATGCCAAATCTTTACACTCATCCGCATACACGCATTTTCTGCCGAAAGTTTTGGCGTATGCATCATCCTTGCTTTGCAACCAGGACGACATAGCGGGTGCAGATGACACCCAAACCGTCAAAATGACGGCCAAAAAACAAACACCAGAGCGAATTAGTCTTCTACTGACCATTTGATCTGGAACTCAATTTCTTCTTCACCATCTTCACGCTCATGCTCGATTGTGAATTTGGCACGATCGGGAACGTAAATACGCTCACCGGCGATTTGAATTTCAAAGTTTTCACCGCTTTCGATGGAATCGGCCAAACGGCGGATTTTCTCGACGAATTCCTTGTTGGTGTATTCCTTTTCAACGTCACGTTCTGCAGACATAGCTCTCTCCTTCTTTCCTGCTTAGCGATTGTTGCGCACATATTCGCGCACATCGTCAATCAAACGGGCAATATCATCAAGGCAATCAATATCGACTTCGGCATATTCGCGGTCGATTTCATGCCCCTCATCTTCCTGAAGAACAAGGACGAGCTTTTTCAACCCGCCCTTCTCATTCACGATAAAGCTCAAAGCGCTGCGGTTTACTTCCGATAAAGGCGCGGCATCAAACTCGTGCACGGTTTTGCCGTATTTACCTTCTGAAAGATTTTGAATCAGCGATTTGAGCATCTGATATGTCCTTATTAAGCGGCTTCAGCAGCCATTTTCTTGGCTTTTTCAACAGCCTGATCGATTGTACCGATCATGTAGAACGCGTTTTCAGGCAAGTGGTCGTAATCACCATCCACAATGCCTTTGAAGCCTTTGATTGTGTCTTCCAACTGAACAAACACACCAGGAGTACCTGTAAAGACCTCGGCCACGTGGAATGGCTGAGACAGGAAGCGCTGGATCTTACGGGCACGGGCCACAACCAGTTTGTCGTCTTCAGACAGTTCATCCATACCCAGAATGGCGATGATGTCTTGCAGGTTCTTGTATTGCTGCAATGTCTGCTGAACGCGGTTGGCAACATCGTAGTGCTCTTCACCGATGACACGGGCATCCAGAATACGGGATGTAGAGTCAAGCGGGTCAACAGCAGGATAGATACCTTGTTCCGCAATCGTACGGGACAGAACCGTTGTCGCATCCAAGTGGGAGAATGTCGTAGCAGGCGCCGGGTCAGTCAAGTCATCAGCAGGCACGTAAACGGCCTGAACGGATGTAATCGAACCCTTGTTCGTTGATGTAATACGTTCCTGCATCGCACCCATTTCAGTCGAAAGCGTAGGCTGGTAACCCACAGCAGACGGGATACGACCGAGAAGCGCGGACACCTCTGAACCGGCCTGTGTGAATCGGAAGATGTTATCCAGGAAGAACAGAACGTCCTGACCTTCTTCATCACGGAAATATTCGGCCATTGTCAAAGCGGACAGAGCAACACGGGCACGCGCACCTGGCGGCTCGTTCATCTGACCGTACACGAGGGCCACTTTTGATTCTTCGTGTGAACCGGCCTTAATAACACCGGATTCCATCATTTCATGGTAAAGGTCGTTACCTTCACGGGTACGCTCACCAACACCACCGAAAACAGACACACCGGAGTGCTCTTTAGCAATGTTGTTGATCAACTCCATAATCGTAACGGTTTTACCAACACCGGCACCACCGAACAGACCAATCTTACCACCCTTAGCGTATGGGCAGAGAAGGTCGACAACCTTAATACCTGTAACAAGCTGCTCTGTTTCCGTAGCCTGCTCCGCAAAGGAAGGAGCTTCGCGGTGTATGCCCCATTTTTGTTTTGTCTTAACAGGCTCGCCCTCATCAATCGGCTGACCGATAACGTCCAGAATACGACCCAATGTCTCAGGACCGACAGGCACTTCGATTGCCGCGCCTGTGTCAAAAACGTCCTGACCGCGAACCAGACCGTCTGTCATGTCCATCGCGATAGCACGGACTGTGTTCTCACCAAGGTGCTGTGCAACCTCGAGAACAAGTGTTTGACCGTTGTTACCGTCGTTGACTGTTGTCAACGCGTTCATGATCGCAGGCACTTCGCCTTCTTCGAATTTTACGTCAACAACCGCACCCAGCACCTGCAAAATCGTGCCTTTAGCACCGCTTGCCGCGCTTGCTGCCTTTTTAGTTGCTGCTTTTTTTGTCTTTTTCTCTTCTGCCATGGTTCTCTTCCTTTATTTAAATCTTTCTGTCCTTAGAATTCCTATCGTGTGTTGACCAAAACACAGTGCTCGTCCGGGTGAGATTCTTTTTTCCAGATCGGCTGGCCACTATCTCTGTAATGAACAGGCACTTGTTCTAAACCGTGTTTATGACCATATCTTTTTGCGGCTGAAACCAAGCTCTTTGGAATACCGTATGTCTGGTCAATCTCTTCAGTCGCTCCTTTAAAAGTGTCTATATTGTCGCTCATGACGAACGTCCTTTCAGTTACGCAGTAAAAATTCCCTATACGGCTTCAGCACCGGAAATAATTTCAATCAATTCTTTCGTAATATAGGCCTGACGGGCGCGGTTATATTGCAATGTCAGGTCATCAATCATCTCGCCCGCATTACGTGTCGCGTTATCCATCGCGGTCATACGCGCGGCTTGCTCACCGGCGGCACTGTCCAGCAATGCACGGAAAATCTGCACACCGAGGTTACGCGGCAGCAATGCTTCCAGAATACGCTCTTCTTCAGGCTCGAAATCATAAGGAGATGTCTGCTCTTCAGCTTTTTCTTCTTCACCCTCTTCGCTGTCTGTCTTTTCAGACGCTTCAGGCAGAGCAAACGGAATAAGCTGGCTGACTTGTGGCTTTTGCGTCAGTACAGACACAAATTCGTTGTAGATCAGGCTACAAACATCGAAATTACCGGCTTCGAACTGTTCCAATACGTAATCGGTAACCTTGCTGGCATCCGCATATTCAACGCGGGATGAGCCCATAAGACCCACAAAGCTTTGCTGGATCATGGCCGAATAGCCGCGCTTCAGCGCGTCACGACCCTTACGACCCACACAAACAACAGTAACGTCTTTGCCTTCGGCTTGCAGTTCCTGAACTTTGGAAATGGTCTTCTTCACGAGGTTGGCGTTGAAACCGCCACACAAACCACGGTCAGCCGTTACAACCACCAGCAAATGACGCTGGTCGGAGCCTGTACCCGCCAAAAGTTTGGATGAGCTTTCGTTAATCACCACATTGGCCGCCACGCGGGACAGCATATCGGCCATAGCTTCGGCATAAGGCTGGCTGGCTTCGGCCTGATCCTGCGCTTTACGCAGCTTGGAGGCCGCAACCATCTTCATGGCCGAGGTGATTTTCTTTGTCGATTTGACCGATTTAATCCGGTCTCTGTAGTCGCGTAGACTTGGCATTAGTTAACGTCTCCGATCACCTGATTAAGCTGCTTTTTTGACTTCGTGTGACTTTTTGAAGTCTTCGGTAAAGCTCTTGATGAATTCATGCATCTTGGCTTCCAGCTCGTCAGAGATTTTCTTTTCTTCAGCCAGCGTGTCGAGGATTTCCTGACCGCGTGAACGCACAGCATCCAGCAAACGGGCTTCATATTCTTCAACATGGGCTGTTGCGATTTCGTCCAGATACCCTTTTGTACCGGCGAAAATCACGGCAACCTGCTCTTCCACTGTCAGCGGAGAGTATTGAGGCTGCTTCAACAACAGTGTCAGACGCTCACCACGGGCCAGAAGCTTCTGTGTAGAGGCATCAAGGTCTGAGGCGAACTGCGCGAACGCTTCCATTTCACGGTACTGGGCCAGTTCCAGCTTAATCGTACCCGCAACCTGTTTCATCGCTTTGATCTGAGCGGCAGAACCCACACGGGACACGGACGCACCCACATCAATCGCAGGACGGATACCTTTATAGAACAGGCCTGTCTCAAGGAAGATCTGACCGTCTGTAATGGAAATCACGTTTGTAGGAATATATGCAGAAATATCACCGGCCTGCGTTTCAATAATAGGCAGGGATGTCAATGAACCCGCACCTTCTTCTTCACTCATTTTAGCCGCACGCTCAAGCAAGCGGGAGTGAATGTAGAAAACATCACCAGGGTAAGCTTCACGACCAGGAGGACGACGAAGCAGCAATGACATTTGACGATACGCTACGGCCTGTTTTGAAAGGTCATCGTAGATTGAAAGAGCGTGTAACCCGTTGTCACGGAAGTATTCGCCCATCGCCGCACCAGTATAAGGCGCAAGATATTGCATCGGTGCAGGGTCGGATGCTGTAGCAGCAACAACAATGGAATATTCCATCGCGCCGTTATCTTCCAGTTCCTTAACAAGCTGTGCAACTGTTGAACGCTTCTGACCGATAGACACGTAAATACAGTAAAGGTGCTTTTTCTCGTCAGAGGCTTTGTTAATTGTCTTCTGGTTAATGATCGCGTCAACGGCAACGGCTGTTTTACCTGTCTGACGGTCACCAATAATCAGCTCACGCTGGCCACGACCGATAGGAACAAGCGCATCAATGGCTTTCAGACCTGTCTGCATTGGCTCATGCACGGACTGACGAGGAATAATACCGGGAGCTTTAACTTCCACACGGCTTGTACCCTTGGCTTTCAGAGGGCCTTTACCGTCAATCGGGTTACCCAGACCGTCAACAACGCGGCCAAGCAATTCTTTACCAACAGGAACCTCAACAATACGGCCTGTACGACGTACGATGTCGCCTTCTTTAATACCACGGTCATTACCGAAAACCACGACACCGACATTGTCAGCTTCAAGGTTCAGGGCCATACCCATGATACCGCCTGGAAATTCAACCATTTCACCGGCCTGTACATTGTCCAGACCATATACGCGGGCAACACCGTCACCAATGGACAGCACTTGGCCGATCTCGGCTACATCGGCTTGAGCGCCGAATTCCGCAATTTGTTTTTTCAGAATTTCTGAGATTTCTGCTGCACGAATTTCCATGTTCGTTTTCCTTCTTTCGTTCTCTTAAACTTATGATACTTCTTTTAAACTGATATTTTCGTTGGCGCCGGAGCCCATTGAAACTCTTAGACGCTCAAGCTTACGGCGGACAGAGTCATCAATCATGTGTGATCCGACTGTAACGATAATGCCACCCAGAATACTTGGCTCTACGCGGGCGTTGATCGCCACATCCTTACCGATGGCTTTGGAAAGCGCATCTTCCAGCGCCTTTTTCTGCTTGGCGCTCATGTCCTGTGCGACCTGAACATCCACGGTTACTGCACCACGGCGCTTATCCAGCGCGGCGTTTACGGCTTTGATAATACCGCGCAGTAGCTCAAGACGGCCGTTTTGTGCAACGACGCCCAGAAAGCTTTGGGTAATTTCAGCAAATTTGGCTTTTTTAGCGATAGCGGTGATCGCTTCGGTTTGGGACTTTGTGTCATTCAAAGGAGAATCGATCAGGAAGGCAAGATCGTCGGAGTCACCAATCATTGCGGACAATTCGCCAAGGTCCTTCTCTACGTCTTTGAGAACCTTCTTTTCTTCTGCCAACTCAATTAACGCATTGGCATAACGACTATAAATTACTGATGATTGCCCCGATGTCGCCACGTTTTCCTAAATTCCTTCTCTATATGTGTTGGCGAGGATTTAGCACACGGAAACCAGCATGACAAGCCCCTTAAGACTCTTTATAGCTGCGTTTTTTCACGATTTTGGGTGCGGTTGAAATTTTGTTTAAACACCAATGGGCAGAATCCTGATGATAAATAGCTGAAATTGCACAGATAGCCACCTGACAATGCGCGAAGTTTCGTGCTAAAACCAAAAACGGCTGGCCCGTATAAACAGGATCCTTATGAACGCAGAAACCGTTTCCCACCGCTTTTCCATGTCCAAAAGCACATTGGCCATTTTTTTACTGATCATTCTGGAAGGCTACGTCGTGCTGTCTTCGGAATTACTGGCGATTCGTCTCAGCATACCGTTCGTAGGCAGCGGTACAGATACCGTTTCCGTTATCATTGCCGCGGTCCTCATGCCCCTCGCCTTCGGATATTACGCCGGTGGGCACTTCAAACCCGGTACGTATTTCGACCTGTTCTCCGGCTCGCACCGTTACATAACCGTACGTGAAAAATTGATCCGCAATATGATCTTCGCCCTGCTGTTTTTATTGCTGGCGATTAGCTATTCATTTCTGCACTGGCTGCTGATCAGCGCCTTTTCTATGGGCTTCACGCACCGCGTATTGGTGACCGCCTTCTACTCAGCCCTGTTTATCGCCCCGCCTGTGTATTTACTGGGGCAGACCATTCCGCTGGCCTGCAACTTTTTCTCGAAGGATAAACTGTCGAAAATCACGGGCAGAATACTGTTTTTCTCTACATTGGGCTCATTTCTGGGCGCCGTTTTCTCGACCATCGTGCTGATGGCCACAATCGGCGTCAATTACACAGCCGCGCTCAACTTCATCATTCTGGCCATTCTCATAACGATGCTCAGCAAGCCCGAAGCCTACATGCGCACCATACTGGTCTGGACTTTGGCTCTCGCGGGTGTGGTGTTTAACTCCAACACAGCGCTTAAAACGCACGCGATCATTGAAAACAACCAATACAACACAATCGCCGTGCGACAATACAGAGACCAACGCCACCTCGTTATCAATAACAACGGCTCGTCCATGTATTCCAAGGACGGGCGCAAATACCCCTATATCGAATTTATCGAGCGCATCGCCATAAACCCGATAGCGGCAGAAAACCTGGAACCGAAAGATGTTCTGGTACTGGGTGCGGGCGCGTTCACACTGGGTGCTGACGACGAGTACAACCATTATGATTTCGTCGACATTGATGAAAACCTGAAAGACATCGCCGAAAAACACATCCTCAAGCGCCCGATCGGTGAGAACAAAACATTCCACCCCATGCCCGCGCGCGCATTCCTCAACGAAACGGAAAAACAATACGATCTTATTGTTCTGGATGCCTATTCAGGCGCGATAACCATCCCAGAACACATGATTACGGTCGAGTTTTTCCGCACGGTTAAGGCCAAATTGAAACCGGACGGCAAGGTGATTGCCAACATGGCGGTTTCCCCCAGCTTTTTAACCTCTATAAGCCAGCGCGTGGATAACACTATGCGCGCAGTCTTCCCGCATATGTCCCGTCACGTCATACATGAGGAATACACACTGTGGGACGATGACGAAGCCAATCTCGGCAATGTCATGTATATCTACCGCCATCAGGACGATGAAGACCGTTCGACGATATACACGGATGTGAAGAACTCATCCTTTATCGACCGGCCACGTCACCGCCCTTAAACAGCGCTACATAAATCCGAAGAAGAATTCCTGCAAAGGCTGGAAAGCAAACACCCGCACCTGAAACGGCTCAAAGCGTTCGGGCTGCGTCATCACGACAATCGCCCGCAGGACAATCAGATGCACAACATAGATTTCCAGCGTATAGCGTCCGGTAAATTGCACCAGGTACAGCGGAAAGAACTTTTGCGGCGTCCACCCTTCGAACACATGCTTGTCGAAACGATGAAACATCCATTGCAGACCGGCCATACAGACCACAAGAAACCAGAACTGCACCTGCGTCAGTTCGGGCATCAGCAGCCCTTGGACGATGATATACCCGAACAAGCACGCCGCGTGATAGGACAACAACATCCAGCGCGGAGCCAGAAGCTTATCGCGGTTGCGGCAAATTGCGCCCATCAAGGTAAACAACAAGCCCAGCGTCCCGTACTCACTGAAAATCAACGTCGGCCCGCTGAGCAGGAAGAGAAAGAAGAACATGCCTGCGAAGGCTTCCTTGTTGCGCATGGCCCTGTGATACAGCCAATCCGCAACCATCCGCGCAATGATAAGCGTGAACAGGATATTCAACGGAAACAGGTATTCCCCCGCCGCTATCGTCGACAACATAACCAGCACCGCCGCTATCCAGAACAGCTTCGGGACTTCCCGCGTTGTTGAAAACCCGATCAGAAAGAACCAGATCGGCACACTTAAACGACCGATCACACGGAACCACATTTCATCCATAAAGAAGAAATATCCGGCGTGGTCGACAAGCATCAAAAGGATCGCAAGCGTCTTCAGCAGGTCATAAGAGGTCAGACCATTCGGAAAGGATTTGCTTTTATTTAGAATTGAATACACCATGAAAAGTGACTGTGTAGAATGCCCCCAACAAAATCAACGAATTAAGTATACAAGATTATGAAGAAAACGCTGCCCGTCTTTTTGCTTTTTGTCATTATTGTGCTCGAAGGCTATGTGGTTCTGTCATCCGAACTTCTCGCCATCCGCCAGACAATCCCCTTCGTAGGCAGCGGAACCGACACGGTTTCCATCATTATCGCCGCCGTGCTTATGCCGCTGGCATTCGGGTATCAGGCAGGCGGTCGCTACAGGCCGGGCTTTGCCGCAAACGGGCGGTATCACAGCATACGGCGAAAACTGATCCGCAACATGTTCATATCCATGATCATCCTGCTGCTGGGCTTGTCCTACGCATTGATCAATGTGTTCTTCTTTGCGCTGATCAAGGCGGGCATTACTCACCGCCTGCTTCTGGTTACGCTGTACTCTGCTATATTCCTTGTCACCCCTGTTTACCTGCTGGGTCAGACCATTCCATTGGTCAGCAACTATTTCTCCAAGCAAAAACTGGCGAAAGTAACCGGTAAAATCCTGTTTTTCTCCACTTTGGGGTCATTCTTGGGCGCAGTCTTCTCGACCCTCGTCCTGATGGCCAACCTGGGCGTACATCACACAGTATCGCTGAATTTCATCATTCTCGCGGGCCTCATCATCCTTCTCAGTAAAAAGAAATTCTCCGAGGTCGTAATCTTCGCCATCTTCCTTGCCGGCGCAGGGCTGTACCTCAACTCCGAAAAGATGATGGAAACATTCAACATCGTCGAGAACAACCAGTACAACACGATTGTCGTCTATGAAGAGGACGGCGAGCGTCACCTGATCATGAACAATAACGGCTCCTCGATGTATTCCGATGACGGCCATAAGCATGACTATGTCGAATTTATCGAAAAAATCGCCATCACCCCGATTTTGAACACCGAAGAACCGAAAGACATTCTCGTTATCGGCGCGGGCGCATTCACCCTCGGTTTTGAGGACACTGTCAATAACTACGACTTCATTGATATCGACAAGAGCCTAAAACGGATTTCGGAGGAACACATCCTGAAAGCAGAATTGACGGATAATAAGGTTTTCCACCCCGTTCCCGCGCGGGCATTCCTGACGCAAAGTCAAAAAGCCTACGATCTGATCGTTCTGGATGCGTATCTGGGCGATCTAACATTGCCCGAACACCTCATCACGGTCGAGTTTTTCAAACATGTCAAAGCGCACTTGAAGCCGGGCGGCTCTATGGTCGGCAACTTCATTGCCTCGCCCAACATGGCTAACCGCTTCAGCCGTAAGCTCGATAACTCCCTGCGCGAAGCGTTCCCGCACATCAACCGCTATATCGTGGAAGAGCATGACGTATGGAATACAGACGGCAATAAAACCGCCAACGTCATCTACAGCTACACCCATTTCCCGCAAGATGACACTGAGGATGTCTACACAGACAATAAGAACACCGTGTTCTACGACAAGCCGCAAAATCGCGGTGACTTTGATGACAAAGAGCCTGAAACAGTCGAAGAGGATACGGAAGAAGATGAAAATGCAGAGCAAACAGAGTAAAATAAAGCAGTAAGGACTGTTTTATGGACTATAATCTGCAACATCTGTTTAGTGACCTCGGAATCTTTGTCATCGAGATACTTCTCGTCGGTGCCGTATTCTACATGATTGAAAAAATGCGTCCCGCAGAGGAGGTCACATTCTTCAAGCCGGGTTTCCGTGAAGAGCTGGGACTGGCGTTTTTAAACGTCTCGCTTTTCTCCCCGATCAGCATCGTCGTCATGGCGTTTTTCGTGATGAATGTCATCCAAGACATCATCCCGTATCAGATGTTCTCATCGCAGATTGAAGCCCTCCCCATCACCATACAAATTGTTTTCGGGCTATTCATTCTGGACTTCAGCACCTATTGGCGTCACCGCTTTACGCACCATTTTATGTGGCCCTTTCATTCCGTACACCACGCGGCGACAAACCTGACATGGTTGACGGCTTTACGCCTTCACCCAATCGACATTTTTACGGCTACGGTATTCGATGTACTGATGCTCCACCTGCTGGGCTTTAGCGGCGTAGGGCTTTTAGGAGCCGTATTCATCCTGAAAGGCTACAATTACTTCACCCACGCCAACATCAACCTGAAATTCGATAAACCATTACGCTACGTTCTGGCTTCCCCGCATTACCACCGTTGGCACCATGCGGGCGAAAAACATGCCTATAACAAAAATTACTGCGCGATGTTTTCGCTGATCGACCTGATGTTCGGAACCTATTACCACCCCGAACGCCTGCCGAAAGGATACGGGCTGGAACCGCTGGAGCAAAAGGACTATCCCGACGGGCTGCTCGGTTGGCTCGCCTATCCGTTCAAACAGGTCGCCAAGAACTTCAAAACCAAGAAAGAAGCCTAAAGAAGACCTACAAGAAACTCTGCGGGTCAATATCGATATAGATGCGCACGGTTGAAGGACATTTGATATTCCCGACCCAGCTTTGAATGGTTTTCTGAATGTGGATGTGCTTATCCGCCTGCACCAGCAATCGAAAACGATATTTTCCGCGCAATCGCGCAAACGGCGCAGGCGCAGGCCCCAGCGTTAAAACTTCCTGACCTTGCGGCGCTGTCCGCCCCAACTCCTTGGCCACCTCTAACGTTAATTGCTCATCACGCCCCGAAACAATAATACCGACAAGGCGGCTATAGGGCGGCATATGTGCGTTCTCACGCTCGAACGCTTCAGTTTCAAGAAATGGATCGCGTAGCCCCTCGGCCATTGCCTTCATAATACGGTGATCGGGCATAAAGGTTTGCAGCAGCACCTTCCCTTGCTTCTCTTCTCGACCCGCACGTCCGGCAACCTGATGCAGAAGCTGATAGGTGCGTTCCGCCGCACGCAACTCCCCACCTTGCAAACCGAGGTCCGCATCTATCACACCGACCAGCGTCAAATTCGGGAAATGGTGACCTTTAGCAATGATTTGCGTACCGATAATAATATCAACCTCACCGTTTCGTATCTTATCCAGCATCGCCCGCAACTGGTCGTTATTCTCCGCCGTATCACTGGCGAGGATCATGATATTCGCATCGGGGAAATAGGCACGCGCCTCATCGAAAATACGCTCGACCCCCGGCCCGCAAGCGGCAAAACTGTCTTCTTCCGAACATTCCGGACAATGCTTGGGGATCGGCATGCCCGTGCCACAATGGTGGCATTGCAGTCGTCCGCTCTTCTTGTGCTCGACCAGCCACGCCGTACACCGCGGACATTCCATGCGGTGACCACATGAACGGCACAGCGTTAACGGCGCATAGCCCCGACGGTTGAGGAACAGCAATACCTGTTCGCCGCGCTGAACCGTTTCAACGATTTCCTTCTTTAAGCTTGGTGAAATGAAATGCTGTGCGTCTGTCTTTTCCTGAGGCGAGCGCATATCGATCGCCTCGATCTCGGGCATCGTCGCCCCGCCAAAACGTGCGGGCAGGTGCAAATGCTCATACCGCCCGCTCCACGCATTGTGAATGGTCTCCAG
>JAESRE010000063.1 GCA_016764775.1 Alphaproteobacteria bacterium | reverse complement strand
GTATATCGACGGGGTGCGCGTCATTACCGAGACAATTGCCGGTTCCATGCAGTCGGGTGAATGGGCGGGTACAAACGGTGCGGGTTACGGGTTGGTGAACAGCTCAATTCGAAACGGTGTAAATTCAAACGCACTGACCGGCGCCATGCTGACAAATAATCTCAGTTTTTACTCGGGAACCGCTCCGGCAAGTTTTTAAGTTGTTTGCCTGAAGGAACTTATTCCGCTGTTTAGAGTAAGTATATTTGTTAGCAAAAACAGTGCCTTGTAAAAAGCGATAAACAATATATGGATTTTAAGAGCATCACTGCCAATAGCCAGTTCTATCTCTATGCCGCGCCGTTGGTGGTTCTGGTTGTTGCTGTGCTGTTTTTCGCTAAGGTTGATCTGGAGCCGAAAATCACGCCGGACTTCTTCTTTTCTTCCGACAGCGAGATTTACAAACAGGACCAGCAGATACAAAAGGAGTTTCCTTTTCAGCAGCAGGTTATCCTGAGTGTCGATACGGCGGGCAGTATTGCCGACCCGAATTATATTGAAAAAATCGGTAACCTGACCACACGCATCAAAGCCTTGAAAGGTGTTGATGACGTGCAGAGCATTACGAACGGCCCTGAAGATTTGGAAGCGGCGTTGGAAAACCCGTTATGGCGGCGGATGCTGATCGGTGACAGTCAGGAATCCTCTTTTGTTGTTGTGTTCGTAAACACGGATGAGTTTTCCGATCTGGTCAAGGATGTAGAAAAAATTGTCGAGAGCGAGGAGAATAAGTGGTTCTCCATTCGTATTTCGGGACTGCCTTACATCGTTGAACAAATCCGCCGCAACCTGCAATCGGATATGAAGGTCTTTACGATCGGTGCGATTATCCTGAGTGCGATGATGTTGTTCGCGGTGTTCCGGTCGGTGCTTGTGGTCGGCGGGGCCTTAATCGCGTGTGCGACGGGTTCGATGCTTACGCTTGTGGTGCAGAGTTTTATCGGTATTCCTATCGGTATCCTCACGGCGAATTTGGGTGCGATTGTGTTCGTGCTGACGCTTTCGCATATCATCTTTCTGGTTTCGAACTGGTGGAATGACAGTCACAAGAACGACGATGCCAAGCTGAAACATACAATCGGCCATACGCTGCCCGCGTCATTCTGGGCGGCGATGACGACATTGCTCGGTTTTGCCAGTTTGATTTTTGTCGAGGCCAAGCCGTTGAACCAGCTCGGTATCGGCGGCAGTATAGGTACGGCTTCGGCCTTGTTGTGTGCTTACACGATCTTCCCCGGATTTCTGGGGTTGGCAAAGGTAAACCCGACAAAGTTTACGTACACATTGGCCAAGAAATTTCCGCTACCCAAAAAAGTGGCGATCGGTTTGACGTTCGTCGCCGTGATTACGGCCATGCTGTTCGGTTTTCTGGGTATCGCGCGATTGAACACCGACCCGAGCTTGCTGGCGTATTTCGAGAAAGATTCAAAGCTCTATAAAGGCATTTATCAGGTTGATAAAAACGGCGGCAGTAATCCGTTGTTGTTTGTCGTGAAGCGACAGGACGGCAGTAAACTGGATAACAGCAATTCCTATGAAATGATGTGGGATATGCAAAACGCGCTGGCTAAACATGAGCCCGTCGGTTCTGTGATTTCTCTGCCCGTGATTATGGCCGAAGGGGATGAACACTGGCTCGGTCAGTTGCTGCCGTGGAATATGTTGTTGGATATTCTTGAAAAACCGAAATACGGCGCGATTGCGAAAAGCTTTGTGAATGAGGAACGCACGAAAGCGTTGTTTATGATGCGGATGAAGGAAAGCGGACGCGACCGTGACCGTCTGGAGATTGTCGAAGAGATTGAAAAAATCCCCGCGCAGCATGGTTTTACAGTGACCAATGTCGGCGGGACATATTATCTGCAAGGGGAATTGGCGGCCTCCGTTGCGCAGAGTATGACCACGGGGATACTCGCGCTGATTACCCTGTTCGGGGTGATTGCCTTCATTGTTTCCGGCACGATTATGGTGGCCATCGGCGTGATGATATGCGCGGCCATTATATCGGCAGTGGTGCTTGGTACGCTGGGGTTGTTCGGCATTCCCGTCGATATTATTTCATCGCCTGCGATCAATATATGTCTGGGTTTGATCGTCGATGATATGCTTCACTTGACGGTGACCGCAAAACGCCATGCGAAAGAAATGAAGGATGGTTCGCTTCGTAAATGGGATGCTTTCAAGGAAGCGCTGGATACGCAAAGCTGGCCCGCGATTATTTCCACGCTGACCATCATGATCGGATTTTCGGTATTCGCCTTGTCGGACTTTCCGCCGTCACAACGTTTCGGGCTGGAGATTGTTTACGGTGCAGCGCTGGCCGTTATTCTGGCGCTCGGTGTGTTTCCGTTTATCGCCACACGTAAATTTAAAAAGAACTAGTTGCTTTCAGGTGTGTTGTCCTGCAGGGCATCCCAGAAGTTAATCGTGCCGTCGGCTTCCTTGCTGAAGGCTTCTTTAAACGCGTTGGCGAAGATGCTTTTAAATGCGCTCCACCAGTCTTCGTCAGGGTCGTCGATATTGCCTTCTACGGGAATGCGCATTGCGAATTGATCGGCTTCCTGATTTTCAAAGACCTCAATGAAGAATGAGGTGAGGGATTCCCAGATGATGTTAAACGGGTTTTGATCCTGATCGATGCTGACCATGTTGACGTCACTCACAATCGGTTTCACGTATCCTTTAACGCGGCCATTGGCGATCGCGAGTTCTCCGAAAACACCGGCTTCGCCCTCCTTGAAGTCCAGAGAGGCAAAGTCACGTGTGTAACTGTTGAAGGCCGGAAGTTGGGCTTCTTTCAATTCGAAGGACACGTCGAAATCGGGAATATCCTGAAGGATGTTTACCCCGCCAGTGATGCGGATGTCGCCGTCGCCTATGGATTGACCGCTGATATTTATGGTTGAGGGCAGGGCGTTGTCTTTGTCGGTTACGTGCCGAAGGTTGGTGATTTTTGCGGTGATGTTTTCAATGAACAGATAGACGTTCGGTTCGGCCGTGTAATCCGTATAGGTCATTTTACCGTTGTGGACTTCGAGCCTGTTGATCTCGAACGGGGAGAGTGCGTCTACGAATTTAACCCATCCTTCTCCCTGACCCGTCTGGGTTTTGGCGAAGTTTAAATCCGTACCGTATAGATCGGCTTCGGCGACCACCGCACCTTGCAGTAACGCGCCCCAATCAACGGAGAGGTCGATGGTGTTTGCAGCGACGAACGGTTTATCGATGCCGCCGTCTTTCTTATGCAGTACCAGTCCTTCAATCTGATATGCGCCGCGCCACAGGAATAAATCAATATCTTCGATGCCGCCTTCGTAACTTTCCAGCTTGTCGATTTCCGCGTTCACGTAGTCCTTAACCCAGTAGGGCAAATACATGCGCACCCCGACGAGTAAAAGCACAAACAACAGGATTGCCGTGAATATGGTCGAGCGCTTGCCTCTGAGTTTCAGCATAGGCTTATTCCTTCCTCAGTTTCTTCTTCGCGATTTCATGCGGTTTTACTTTTTTGCCGTAGGTGTGTTCGGCGTAAGTTTTTGCGAACTCCGCGCCGATCAGCAAGATCATGCAGGAATACGACACCCATAGCATGATCAGGATAATTGACCCCGCCGCGCCGAAACCGGATGCGGGTTTGGCCCATTCGAAATAATAATTCAGGGCGTACTGGCCGACCGTAAAGAGCAGCATGGACAGCGCTCCGCCGAGAAAGGCTTGTCGCCACGGCACTTTCGCATCGGGCAAGATTTTAAACAGCAGGGTAAATAGCAGGGTGATGATCAGGAACGAGAAGGCGATGTTTGCAAAGCTCAAGAATACAGCCCACTCCGGCGATAGCTGGTTGGATACCCATTCACCGAAGAGTGTAATCAGCGCGGTTAGCGATAGGGAAATGAGCAGCAAAAAACCGATGACCAGAATAAGTCCGAAAGAGACCATGCGTCTTTTTAGAAAAATTCTCCAGCCTGTCGATTTTTTCACTTCCACTTCCCAGATGCGGTTCAGAGAGCGTTGAAGCTGAGCGAATAAGCCGGTCGCACCGAACAGTAATGTCAGACCACCGGCGATCATCGCCCATATGTTTTTGTTGTTCTGTTGTGTCTGGTGAACGATATCATCGACGCTGCTTGCTGCTTTTGCGCCCAAGGCATCGCGGATATGCCCCAGTACTTCTTGTTCAACCCGTTGTTGGTCGAAAAAGATTGCGGCCAGAGCCATGACCATAATCAGAAGGCCGGGAAGCGAGAATATCGCGTAATAGGCGGCTGCGGCGCTTTGAGTGAACGGGTCGTCCTCTAGCCAGTTTTTCAATGTCGTTGTCAGAATTTTTGGCATAGGCATATTTTTTGTTGGCGTTTGCCCATACTGAGCAGACGCATCGCATGCCTATACATAAGAATAAACGCCCCAAAAGTTCCGAACCCGGGGCGTGTCTTCAAAGTTTACAGATGTGTGTGCTTAGGCTGTGTGGTGCCAGCCTTCAATGTCTCTATTGTCGTTCGCGAAGTCCGTAACAGGTCTGCGCGCATCAACAGGATGTATCTGGCCGTTTGGCATGAGGTAGCAAGCAGATTTCAGAAACGGATGCCCGAGACGGTTGTTCAACTGCGTTAGTCTTTCCAAAACTTCGGGGGTTGTGTCCGTCAAGCGCTCAGCATGAATGACATACTGGTCTTCGCCCAGTCGCTGGATTTTTGCATGTTGCAGGTCGTCCAGGAACCAACCGTAATCTTCGTCTTCGATGCCGGCTTCTCTTGCATCAACCAGGCCTAATGTTTCGGGCCATATTTTTTGCAGGCGACGCGGGTCGGCTGACAAATGTTGCAGCAAGTTATGGGCTTTCTCTGTTCCGGCCACTAGGTGCAGTCTGTAACTCATAGTCGTCTCTCCGTTGTGATATGGAAACTACAACAAAGATAACGCCAATGTCAACATTTATGTAAAATAATACTATTTTTAGGTACTTAAGCGAGTTTCAGTGGATGTAAGAAACCTCTGTAAGGCTTGGTGAAAAGGGCTTTAGGCGGTTTATTTTTTGAGACGGTTTTGTGCGGTTGCTAAGGGGGTGCGAGGCTTTGTTTTAGTTTTTTCTTATAAGGGCGATAAAACCAGCCTGATTTTTTGCACCAAAGCAGGGGGTGAAATCGTGACCGATTCGCATGTTAATCCCATAAAATTTTTAATTGTGGGCGAATATTTTTTTTAGGGCACCAAACCGGATATTTGTGCGTTGGTAACAGCACTATGATGAGTTTTGCCTTAACGTCTAATGTTATCAACAGTTTGCAGTTTTGTGCGTTGCAACGCCATTCCAAGAGGTGTTTCGACGGCTGTGGGGTCGTTGTGCATTTAAATACAATTTGAGTTATACTGAAGACATTCTTTATAACCCGTTAAAGCAAGCTTGATATTATGTAAATAGTATCTTGGGTTAGGAGGCTCTATGCTTACAGACAGTAATGCAACCAATCTTTCTGCGTTTCCAGTTAAAGACAGTTCTATGCAAATGGTGCAACCGATCATCATTGTTGATGACAGTTCGGATGACCGTATGTTGCTTTCAAGATATTTGAGAGCGCTGTTGCCGGAAAATCAGGCGCTTGTGTGTCTGCGAAGCGGAAAAGAGCTGCTTGAATATCTTGCGCAGTTGGAGATGGAAAACATCGAAGCCAACGAATTTGAAGTTGAAATTCCATCCATGATTTTTCTGGATCTGATGATGCCGGGAATGGACGGGGTCGATACGTTGACGGCTATGCGCAGGCAGCCCATCTGGGCCGACGTCGCTGTTACTTTAATTACGTGTTCCCGTAACGATGTTGCGGTGAAGCGCGCAGAAAAAGCGGGCGCTAATGCTTTTATGCCTAAGCCTTTTTCAGAGCGCGATGTTATTCAGGCGCTGCACAAAGACAGCAACTACTCCCCAACAATATTTTAATCGCGTTAAGCGATATTGAACAGAGAGGTAGTATGAATATTATTAGCAATGCCACGACGCCAGAAAAGTCTTCCGAGCCAATTCAGGAGATGTCGCCTTGTCAGGTTTTCCTGATTGAGGACGATGTTGATGATCGCCTTTTGGCACAGAGAGAATTGGAGAAGTGCGAACATGTAGACGTTGTCGTTCCCTTTCCGGATGGTAAGGAGCTTTTGAGCTACATGAAACGACAAGGGTTTATGGACCGTTCCGTCATTCTGTTTGCTCCGTTACTTATTCTCGTCGATCTGGAGATGCCCCGTAAGGACGGGCTGGAAGTGATCAAGGAATTGAAATCGGATTCATTTCTCAAACCCATTCCGCTGGTTGTTATTACCGGCACGGAATCCAGACGAAAAATTCAGGAAGCCAGACGGCTGGGTGCCAGCGGTGTATTCAAGAAGCCATTGGATCGCAAGATGCTGAATGCCTATTTTCAGGATGGCTGGCAGTGGCCCCCTCAAGAATTATGGAATTCATAGAGTCTTAAGATAATTCCTTTAGAAACGGCTCTATGGCCACTGAAAGAAAATCACCGCTTTCCGCAAGCGTGACTCCGCCTGTGCAAACAGGGTGGACCGTGTTTGTCGTGGATGATGATTTTGATGATCAGATCCTTAACAAGCGTATTCTTGAAAAATCCCCCTACATTAAAGATGTGATATGCCTCGGCAGCGCCTGGGAATTATTCTCCGAGCTGCAGGCACGTCATTTTTTCTATGACGCGCCGAATAATCCGCCCAACAGCATGATAATGCTCGACATCCATATGCCGGGAACAGATGGCATATCGCTTCTGGAGCAGCTTAAAAGCTCCCCGTATACAGAGAATATTCCCGTTATGATCGTTTCCGGAGACGGCAGGACCAAGAATGTTCAGGATGTACACGGGCTGAATGCCTGCGGCTTTTTGACCAAGCCGCTATACATGGAAAATCTCAATAACATTCATGCTGTGATTGAAAAGGGGAAAGACTGGCGTGTGCGCGGAATTGTTTAATCCGTTTAAACAGGCCGTAACGTAAAGTAGAAGGTTGTTCCTTCGTCCCCTTCGGACTCCACCCATATTTTACCGCCGTGTAATTGCACGATCTTCTTACAGATCGAAAGGCCTAATCCTGTGCCTTCTATTTCTTCGTTGGCGTGCAGGCGTTTGAAGTCCTTGAAAATGTGCTCTCGCATATCCTCGGGGATGCCTTGACCGTTATCTTTAAAGGCGACGGTGACGCAGCTCGGTGATTTTTCAGCCGTGATTTCAATGATCGTGTCGTGCTCACCTTTATACTTCAAAGAATTGGAGAGCAGGTTGGAGAAAAGCTGATGCAGACGTAAGCGATATGCGCTCATCGTCGGCAGGTCGCCAATGCTGACTGTTGCGTTTTCATCTTCTATCTGCGGACCGTATTCTTCGACCACTTCTTGCATCAGGGCTTTCAGGTCCACTTCCTCGGGCGTTTCTTCTTCATGGTTGATAAGGGAATAGGACAGCAGGCTGTTGATCAGGTTTTGCATGCGCTTGGCGTTGACCATCATGCGTTCAAGCGTCGTTTTGTCCTCGTCGTTCAACCGTTCGGCAGCATCCTCCATGAGGATTTCGCAATAGGATGAGATGCGGCGAAGGGGGGATTTCAAATCATGCGCGGCCGTGTGTGTGAATTCCGACAAAGCCTGATTGGATTTTTCCAGCCTGTTTCTGAAATCTTCAAGCTGTGAGGTGAGTTGTGCGCGTTCTATGGCGCTGATCACGGGGCGTCCGAAGAATCCGTTGGAGACGCTTTTCTTTGTCAGGTATTCATGCGCTCCCATTTTAAACGCTTTAGCAGCAACTTCTTCGCTGCCTTTACCGGTTACGATAATAATGGCGGCGTTTTTGCCGCTGCCGTTTTTCTTCTCGATAATGTCCTGAACGAAGTCGAGTCCGTTGCCGTCCGGTAAGCTGTAATCCACGACGTAGCAATCAAAGTCGCAATTCATGGCTTTTTCATACGCGTCCTGTGCGTCGCCGGCTTCGGTGATTTCGAACTCCACACCAGCCAAAGCATTCAGGCGGCGTTTATACAACTCTCTGTCCTCGACAGAGTCGTCCAAAAGTAAAATATCAAACTTTTGTTCGAAATGGTTGTTCATGCACTCGCCCAGCAAGTTGGGAGCGCGCAGCGTGCAAACCAGTAGTCCTTGATGTCCGCGACCATATCGATATAGCCCTTCATGTCATCAGGTTTCTGGATGTAGCTGTTTGCTCCGGATTCATAGCTTCGGTTGATATCGTTATCGCTGCTCGATGTTGAAAGCACGATAATCGGTATTCTTTTTAATCCTTCGTCGTCTTTGACGGATTCCAGTAATGCATGCCCGTCAACGCCCGGCATGTTCAGATCCAGTAAAATCAGACTGGGGTGAACGCCTTTCGGCACATTTTCATAGGCCCCTTCCTTGTACAAAAGATCGAGGGCTTCCTGTCCGTCTTTGCATCTTTGTAAGGGCACATCAAAGCCTGATTTCTTAAAGGCACGTTCCAGAACTTCAAAGTCTTCCGGGCTGTCTTCGACTACCAGTATCGGTATATTTTTACTGTCCTGCATTGGGTTTCTCCTTCAATGTAAAAAAGAATGTTGTCCCTTTATCGGGTTCTGATTCTAACCATATGTCACCTTTGTGACGCTTGATGATTTTCCAGACAAGCGTCAGCCCGGCACCTGTACCCCCGCCGTAAGCTTCGCGCCCGTGGAGACGCTTGAACATTTTGAAGACCTGGTTTTTGTTTTTTTCGTCTATTCCAATACCATTATCCTTAACGAATAAGATGGGAATATCCTTCCATTGCTCAAAGCTGGTTGTGTATCCTAGCTCAACAACTTTTTGTTCACTATCATTATATTTTACACCATTTGTTATCAAATTTCTGTAAACTTCTGCAGTTCTTACAGGGTCGCAATATACAGTCGGTAACTCGCCTTTGATAACGACTTCGGCGTTGTGTTCTTCCAGCCAAATTTGCTGCATTTTCAAAACGTTAGTGGCTATATCGTTGAGGTCTGTTTTCTGGATCCTGAATTCTTCATTTGTCAGCATTGAATACTCGAGTAGGGATTCAATGAAAGATTCCATTCTTTGGGCCAATTTTCTTAAGGTTTCGAGCTTGTTTTTGCCGTCTTCATCCAGTTTGTCGCTGTAATCCTCGATCAGAAATTCCGCATAATTGTACATTCCGCGTAAAGGTTCTTTGAGATCATGCGATGCAACATGCGCGAAATCCTCGAGATCGCGGTTACTGATTTCCAGTCTTCTGGCGTAGTTTTTCAGGCTCAGTGTTTGCTGCTCTACTATGCGTCTGGTGTTCAGGGTTTCCGTGGTGATGCGAAAAACCATCAGGCTGACCATCGCGGTTAAGGCCAGCGCCAATATAAAGATCACCCACGGGAACAGGCTTATGGTTTGTGCGGAGTTGCTGAAGGGGGAGAAGATAACGATCTTCCAGAAATGGTCTTCAAAAAAGACGCGGTGTTGGAATGACAGAGCATTGCTTTCCTTTTGTAACGTCAGCGCCAGAAAATCTTCATTCTCCTCGCTGATGTCTTCGAAAATCAGGTGTGAGTCACCTTCGTAAACATCATAAACGCGGGCATCGGACACTTCCGCACGGGTGAAGCGTTCGCGAAAAAAGGTCGATAAGTCGAAGGTCCCGACCAGAAACATTTTGCGGCCGGATTTGAGTTTTACGGGCGCTACAATCACGGCAATGCTGCCCAGCTCATCATGCATGAAGGCACGCGAGAGCCGGGCTTGGCCCGTTGTATGCACTCTCTCGATTGTATCTCTGATCAAGGGCAGGCTTGCCATCTCACCCAGCTTGTCTTCGGTGTCGGGGGCAGAGGTGAAGTAGGACGTGATCGACCCGCCCTCGATGGAGACTTCATCCTTGCTGAGTTTGATTAACCCGTCTGCGGCTTCGTATTTGAACAGCCTGAAATCTACGAAACGCGTTGCTTCAATAAAGCTGAGGGTGATGTCTCTGAATTCCTGCTGTGACAGGTTCTGGATGTTTTCGAATGTGACAGCCATAGAGGAGACCAACTGCTGTCTTTGCTCGATGGTTTGTTGCATGGCGTCCACGGTTTCTTCCGAGGCGAGGCGGAAATCCTGTGCCGATGTACGCAGGTCGTATTGCAGGCTGACATAGAACAGCAACGTTGCGGCAACCAGACCGATAGACATGATAAATGTTGGAAATTTATAGGCTTTTAAAATTTCCAACAGGTCATCGGATTGGCGGGTGTTTAAGGGTTGCATTACTGCTTCCGTTCTTTTTCAACCTCGAGTATGTCTTGCAATTCCTTGAACCGTTCTAAAAGTACCGGGATTAAAGGGAACATGACGATTGCCGTTGCGAGCGAAACGGCAGCGGTGAGCACCTTTACCAGTCCTTCAATGTAGTAGAGCGGCTTCCATATCGAGATCAGTTCGATGATGTGGGTCAAACCGCATAAGAAGATAAATGTCGCAAACATCAGGAAAATCCACTTGAACGGGATTTCCAGACTTCTTTTTCGAATGATCAGATAGATGGTCAGCGGGATAGAAAAGTAAGCCAGCGCGATGACGAGATCGGCAATTACATGCAGCCAGACCAATTCCGGTCGCCACAAAAAGCAATAGCCGTGCGGCATGAACTGGTCACTGAAAATAACGTCGAGCAGGTCTTGCATGATTTACTCCTTAACGGATGACTTCATCTTCGGGGTAATGCATTTTTGACATAATGCTTTGAACCATCTTGGATGTGTTCATCCTGTAGTCAAATACATCTATGATTATATCATCTTTATCGAGTAGATAGATATGGGCGGAGTGATCCATTGTATATTCGTCGTAATCGGGCGGCTGCACTTTCTTTGCGTAGACTTTGAAGTTGTTCTGCACGGTTTCGAGTTCTTCCGTACTGCCCGTTAAGCCCAAAAATGAAGGGTGAAAACTGTGCAAATAAGCTTGTATGACCTCGGGCGAGTCGCGGTCGGGATCGATTGTAATAAATAAGGGGCGTATGTGCTTTCCGAGCGGGCCTGCCTGTTCCATGGCGTTATGCATGTTCTTAATACCTGTAGGGCAGACATCGGGGCAGTTTGTAAAGCCGAACAGCACGAGCTTGTAGCGCTGTTCGTTATTGGATTGATATACCTCGCCGTTATGGTCGTTCAGCGTAAAGGATACAGGGGTTTTGTCCGTCTGCCGTACACCCCAGAGCACAATAAACAGCGCGAAAAAGAAGCAGCATGTCACAAAAATTGTGACGCTCCATATCAGCGGTGTTTTTTTATGTAGTCCCATACTAAAAATAACGGCTTGCGGCTGGCGCCGTAAGACCGTCCTTGCGCCTCTCTATAAGTTTATATCAGAGCACTGATTTTCTCTGTAGTCGTACGCCAGAAGCCAAGCCAGCCTTGGTCTTCTGCTTTTGGTTGTCCACTCAGAAAGGTTTCCAGTTTTTCAGGTTCCAGAGGTTTGGAAAAGGCTATATCAGCATCATACGATGTTACCTTTTGCCGGTTCCATTTTGCCTTGTAACCTGTGAGCACGGCAACCTTTATATCCTGAAAAAAATAATTGATGCGTAATTTGCGCAATGTTTCAAACCCGTCCATCAGCGGCATATTCACGTCGAGCAATACGACTGTAGGGATGTGCTCGAGGAAGAGCCTGTCCCTGTGCTTTTCTGCATTGAGGAATTTCAGGAGTTCTTTGCCGTTAGGGAAAACCTTGATTTCACCGACTGACGGCACCTTTTTCAGAGCCTGCTGGGCGAAGAATGAATCATCGAAGTCATCTTCGACCAGCAATACTCTGTATAAGGTTTCTTTGTCGCCAACTTCTTGCAAGTATTGGCGTTTTTGGGTGTGCGCACTATGGCCTGTTTGTTTATATCTCATTATGTACACCCAATTCGGAACCGGTTGGTCGGATTGGTACGGTAAGAAGTTTTTATTCCCCGGCTCCTACTTTAATAGTATCAAGGAGGACAGGATAAAAATGTGAATTGCGCCACAATCTGTGTAATTATTTTGTAAGCGCATGATTTTTAAGGGTTTTTCTGTATGTCAGATCAGCAAAACGAGATTAAAAACGTTCTCCGTGAAAACGAATTTTTCAGAGGCTTTTCAGAAGGCGTGCTGGAAACCGTTATTCCTTTGCTGACGTCGTGTGAGTTTAAGAAGGGCAATGTTGTTTGCATGAAGGGCGATGAATCCGATTGCCTGTATATTATCGATAAGGGCGAAGCGGAGATTAACGTCTCTTCTGTTGAGGGGAAGGTTATCACGCTGGGCATATTGTCCGACGGTGATGTCGTCGGGGAGATCGGCTTGTTGGACGGTGGTCCGCGTACTGCGAATGTGATCGCCCGTACCGATGTTCATATGTACAAACTTTCCAGTGATGATTTTGAAACGTTGCTGGAGAGTTTCGGTCCGACCGAACTGAAGGCTGTGGCATCCTATATTTGTTATCTGTTTCGCCGTGCGACGAACAGTCTGGAAGAAACGGCCTTTATGGATGCGGATATCCGCGTTGCGCGTAAAATCATCGAACTGTATGAGGCCGAACATTCGGAAGACCGCAGTGATTTCGAGCTGGTTATCTCGCAGGTCGCGCTGGGGCAATTGTCGGGACTGTCACGTGAAGCTACGAACAAGGCGCTATCGCACCTTGAAAAAGAAGGCATCGTCAAACGCGAGTATAAGAAAATCGTTATTCCCGACGTGGATGCTTTATACGATAAAGGTCAATATTAAGGGGCGGCCGAGCGGCGTTTCTTGAGCCACTTTTCCCGATCTTCAAAAACTTTGGTAACCGAGTACAGGAATTCCTGATCTAGATCGACGGAGTCTTCTTTGCCGACTTTGTTGAAATTCTTGTCGAGCCATTCTTCCATATTCTTACGGCCGAGGTCGCGCAGGTATGTCAGGAACTCCCAACTGGAATCCAGTTTGCTGGAAACGCTGAGGTCGCGCATGGCCTGATCCGCGCGAATGGAGTGGACGAGCACATTTTTAAAGTGATCACGCTGCTCGTCTTTAAGCATGTCGTATTCGAGCAGTTTTTTGACGAAGGCGATGGCTCGCATTTCTTGTATCAGCGAGGAGTTAAAGCTTATCTCGTTAATACGGTTCATAATGTCCGGCGCGGTGGTCGGGGTTTCCAGCCGCTCGATCGGGTTTACGTGTACGATCAGTACGTCCCGCGTGTCGGTTTCATAAAATAAAGGGAAGAGGGCGGGGTTTCCGACATAGCCACCATCCCAGAAATCCTCGCCTTCGATTTCAACAGCCTTGAAAATATGCGGCAAGCAGGCGGAAGCCAGTGCGACGTCTATATCCATTTGCGGAGCGTTGAAGACGCGGACTTTTCCGGTAGCGACGTGCGTTGTGCTGATAAACAGCTTGGTGCTGTCGCATTTTCGCAAGGTGGAGAAGTCGATTGTGTCTTCGAGCACATCGCGCAGCGGGTTGAAGTCGAACGGGTTGTATTGATAGGGCGAGAACATGCGGGTGAACATGTCGAACATGAAGTAACCGTAAATATTCTCCATGCGCCAGATTTCATCACCGAACGGATTATCCCACGGTGTGTGCTTGATCGGGTTGTATCTTTGTCCTGATTTATGGATGGCGTACCAGAAATCGTGCAGGACCTCTCTGGCTTTTTCTGCGCCGCCGATGTGGTTGCCATAGGCAAACGCGCAGGCGTTCATGGTACCGGCAGATGTGGCGCAGATGCCCTCTACGTTTAAGCGACCATCTTCAAGAAGTTTGTCGAGTACGCCCCATGTGAAAGCGCCGTGCGCCCCGCCGCCCTGTAGCGCGAGGTTGATGGTTTTTTGCTTTTTCGACTTCTTCGCCATAATAAAACGATCCGTTTCGGATTGTTGGGGTTTATGCGGCTGTCCAGCCACCATCAACTGTAATGTCGGTGCCGGTGATGTTTTCTGCCGCGTCCGAGCATAAGAACAGGGCGATGCCCGCAATCTGTTCGACCGTGACGAATTTCTTGGTCCATTGCGCTTTCAGCAGAACTTCGGATTTGACTTCTTCTTCGGTCATGCCACGGGATTTTGCCGTGTCTGCGATCTGGTTTTCGACCAATGGTGTCCAGACATAGCCGGGGCAGATGGCGTTGCAGGTGATGCCGTCTTCCGCCACTTCCAGCGCGACGGTCTTTGTGAAACCAAGCACGCCATGCTTTGCGGTTACGTAAGCGGTTTTGTTGGGGGAGGCGACCAGCGCATGCGCGGACGCCGTGTTAATAATGCGGCCCCAACCCTTCTTTCTCATGCCCTTAACGGTGTGGCGCGTTGTGTGAAATCCTGAGCTCATATTGATGGCGATGATGGCATCCCATTTTTTCGGGTCAAAGTCCTCGACGGGCTGAACGTTTTGAATGCCCGCGTTGTTGACCAGAATATCGATGCCGTTGAATTCGTCTTCGGCATCCTTGATCATTTTTTCGATCTCGTCCGGTTTGGTCATATCCGCGCCGTTATAAGCAACCTTCACACCGCGCTCTTCGAGATGTGCGCGTTCCTGTTCGATTTCGTCTTTGTCCCCGAACCCGTTCATGACAATGTTCGCACCTGCATCCGCAAGGCCCTTCGCGATGCCCAGCCCGATGCCTGAAGTTGAACCTGTAATAAGGGCTGTCTTGCCTTTGATGTCGCCGGGAAGTTGCATGTGAGATCTCCTTTAATTGCGTGCGTGCAATAAACTGTTGTTAAAAATCCTATAGCCAAACTACGGATAAATCCAATTTTTGTTTCATTCTTTGCCATAACAAAAAGCGTGACAAGCAATTGATATTGTGTGATACTATTAATTGAACAATGTTCAATATTTAAGCTATACCATGTCTTTTTTTCAGGTTATGATTTCAAGGCATAAAGGGAGAGATTATGAGCGATACTGATAAATCCGTTTTTTGGAGTAAACGTTTTTACCCGCTGTTTTTCACGCAGTTTCTAGGCGCGTTTAACGACAATTTCTTTAAGAACGTGGTGGTGTTTGCGCTGGTGTATCAGGCGCTGGAATTATATTCGGGTGAGCCCGAGATCATCATCACGGCGGCGGCGGGTATTTTTATTCTCCCGTTTTTCCTGTTTTCTGCTGTGGCCGGTCAATTGGCCGATAAATATCCGAAAGACACAATCATCAAGTATATCAAGCTGGCCGAGATCGGCATTGCCGTACTTGGTGTGATTGGTCTTTACACGTCCTCTTTAGGCTTGCTGATAGTCGTGCTGTTCCTGTTCGGGGCGCAATCGGCATTTTTCAGCCCCAGTAAATTCTCAATTCTGCCGCAACACCTCAAACCCGAAGAGTTGGTGAAGGGGAACGGATATCTAAGTGCGGGCTCGAACATTGCCATTTTGGCCGGAACGATTATTGGTGGCTTGATGATTACCGTTCCGGGGTACGGCCTACATTTAACGGCCGTGCTCATGGTTTTGATCGCGGTGACGGGCTATGCATCCAGTGTGCTTATTCCTGCTGCGCCTGCGCCTTCTCCGAAGTTGAAGATTGATTATAACTTCGTGACCGAGACATGGAATGCGATGAAATATGCCGCCGAGCAGAAGCGCGGCGTGTGGTTGTCTATTCTCGGTATTGCGTGGTTTTACTTTCTGGGGGCGGTGTTCCTCGCGCAGTTCCCTGTATTTGCGAAGGAAAACCTGCTGGC
>JAESRE010000062.1 GCA_016764775.1 Alphaproteobacteria bacterium | reverse complement strand
CGTCGAAGGCGGCGATCATTTCCTGCATCATCTTTAACAAGAACGTTAGCACCTTTTTCATCGGGAATAATGTCCGGTATGGTCGCCTGAAACATCGGCGTGAATCCGGCAGAGCAGGATTGCATTAAAAAGATAATCAAATAAATTTGCCAGACTTCACTGACAAACGGCAGGCACATTACAAAGCCAGCGCGGATAAGATCAAGCGTGACCAAAACCCTCTTGCGTGGCAAAGCCGCAGCCAGCCCGCCGACAATCGGCGCGATAGTCACATAGGCGATCATTTTGAGCGCCAGGGCTGTGCCGAGAACGGTTCCGGCCTTATCGCCCGCCAGATCATAGGTCAGTAATGCCAGAGCCACGGTCGTCAATCCTGTCCCCAGCAGCGCAATAATCTGCGCCGAGAACAAATGCCTGTAGGCTGAATTTTTAAGTGGCTCTAGCATTTCACTGTACCTTTATTAATGGGCGTGGCCGTGACCGCCTGTCGGGTCACCGCCTGAGAGTGTTAAAAACAATATGATGATTGCGACGATAATAACACCTGCGCCTATAAGCATATTCTTTTTATTCATCATTTTCTCCTTTTCTAAAAACGCTTGATGGATGAGTATTCACCATCGGTTTTGATGGTGACAGTTAAAGGCTCTTTCGTCCGGTTGCGCCAGAACCAGCCGTGAGAACCATCAAATTCCGCAACCAAAGTGCCTTCACGTTTCTGATCAGAGCCTTTGTAGTAGTTGTGGTAATTGATTTTTAAGGCCTTGGAGTCCCCATGAACGTCAAAGTTGGCTTTGCCGCCATTGGTTTCCCAAACGTAATCCACCTTTGCCCCTTTTTTCATGGCGACTTTGATTTCTGTGCCTTCATCGGGCGCAAGGGTTACGCTCATTTCATGGCTTTGCGTGGCAATAGCCTTTTGAACTACTTCCGGCTCCGGCTTACTTTCAACAACAGCAACGACTTGCGTATCTTTGGCAGCGTCTGCCGCCGCTTCTTCTGCCAGCGACACTTTAATCTCTCCCATGCGTTTAAGGCCGATGGCATTGCCTATACCCGTGGGGTCAATGCCGTATTCGGCTGGCATAACGACTGTCACCAGTAAAACGCCAGCCGTAGCCGCCGCCAGAATGGTTGATTTAATAAGCTTGGCCGTTGAGGGCACTTCTGTATCAGTTGGTATGTTTGAATTGTACATGATTGTTTTCCTTGTATTGATAAGTTGAATTTATTGAACGATGTAGCCTGTGATCTGATAGAACATGAGCAGGAAGCCCAGCATCATCATAAAGGCATTGGCTTTGTAGGCGTGGTACAGGAAGTTCCCCGCTTTGCGCCAATAGCTAATCGCAATCAAGATGCCGACCAGAGCCAGAATTTGCCCAAGCTCCACACCGATATTGAAGAAGATCAAATTCGGCAAGAGGCCATCAGGCGATAATTCATAGTCCAGTATCTTCGTTGCCAGACCAAAGCCGTGCATCAGGCCAAACAGGAAGGTTGCAACCTTGGTATTGGGTTGAAACCCAAACCAGCGTTGATACGCCCCCATATTGTCCAGCGCCTTATAGACCACCGAAAAGCCGATAATGGCATCAATGATATAGGCACTAATGCTAATCTCCATCAGCACACCGGAAAGCAGTGTGATCACATGACCAACGGCAAAGAGGGTCACATAGATCGTTACGTCTTTCAGGCGGTAGAGAAAGAAGATCACGCCAAGCAGGAATAACAGGTGATCGTAGCCCGTCATCATGTGCTTTGCGCCCAGATAGATAAACGGGATGGGGTGAACGCCCGTTGTTTCCTGAATATAGCCTTTATCGCCCACAGTCACACCATGCGCCAAGGCATCGGGAATAATCCCGAATAGTCCGATCAGCATCAAAGCCAAACCGATACAGGCGTATAGGCGGTCTTGTGCTGTCTTAAATTGTAAAAAGTTCATAGGTGGTTTTCTCCATTTTTGAAGAGTTGTATTCAAAGTTAAAATGGAGGCATGAAAAGCCTCGGATGTTAGGGGCGACCTAAATCCGTAGGCGTAGCGTTGAGAGGTAAAGCGGCGTTTTGTCCGGCCTTAGCCTTCGCGTATCCGGCGGGGCGCGGCTCTGGACAGAGGCCAGTTCGTAACGCTGTATCGGGTTAATGACAGCAGCGAGAGGATAATCAATGTCGTGCGTATCTGGCGCAGGGGCTTTCAGAACGCTCTGTTCAGGGCTTTGCAGATCAACATGCAAGTAATCACTGAAATATGTGACCACATCAAAATGAACGGGGTGATGAACGCTTTGTTGTGTATGGCCGTTATGATTGTGATCGTGTATGTGCGCATGATCGTCGCTAACGCCGTGATGCGATTCCTGCTGAACATGTAACGCCTGCAATGCGCCATGCGGCATCCACGGCACAAAGGCCGGGAAAGCTAAAAGCAAAATGAATGATAGCGCGACCAGATTTTTCATCACCTACCAATGTACAAAACTTTAAGGATTTAGCAAGAGCACGATACGTTTCTTATAACGGCGGAAAGGGAATGCAGACCATTACTTTCGCTACACTCCCTTGAATTGGGCGATGTCATAAAAAATCTAGTTATTATAACGTTCGCTCTTTTCATGTGCCGCTTTGTTATCCGTAGTCTTTTTGGATTTGGCTTCATGAGATTTTTTGTGCTGTGCCTTCTCACTTTGCACGACATATTGTGCCACGCCTTCCGGATTATTGCCCGGAATCGTCTGCGGATTTCCACCCGCATAAGCAACATTGGCAAGCGCCACCGTGCCGATGGCAAGAACAGCTGTATGTAGAACATGTTTGGTCATTTTTAGAACTCCTTTTCATCTGTAATGAACAAAAACAACGTACATATATTCTACGGTTCGGTGCGGCTTACCCCTCAGATTTTTTCTTTTGTAGAAAATTGAGATATCTGGGTTTATCTGATAAAGATGAAACTCAATCAAAATCATGGAAGATCGTATGGTTGATGAACTCAAACCTATTGAAAAAAGCTGGTTTACTGATCGTATACGCCTTGGAGAGCGTTACTTAAGAGATTGTATTGATAAGATTGCCAATAAAAACGCTTACACCAAAAATAAAATCAAGAAACGGCAGGAAAAAGATGAGCCGGAAGACGGTAACCCTTCGCCCTATGAAGGCCTGAGTATTTCAAAAGAAAAACCACATTCTCTCGATGAAGAAATTTAGACTTCATCCTTCAGATTTTTTGAGCAAAACATCAATGACCCGGCGCATGGCCTTAAAGCGCTTCTGACCGCTATAGAGTCTGCCATTGATAAAAACAGTCGGCGTGGAGCTTATATTGAGAGTCTCGCGCGCTTTTTGCTGTTCGGCGGCTAGGGCTTCTTTTTGTTCGTCGTTATTCAGACAACGCTCTATGTCTGCACCGCTCATTCCAGCTGCCTTAAAATAATCTCTGAGATGGCTGCGCGGATCATCGGCCACCGCCCATATATCCTGATTGGCAAATAATGTGTCGATCACAGGCTTGGCTCTTTCGGACGGAAGGCAGGTTAAAAGCAAAGCGCCGTCCAGCGCCGGGGCATTGAGCGGATAATGCCGGAAAACATAACGAACCTGACCGTTGCGTATATATGAAGGTTCAAGCGGTTTGACGGCTTCTGCATGAAAATATTTGCAGCTGCCGCAGGTCAGAGAGGCATATTCAATCATCGTCACGGGCGCGTCTTCATCCCCGTAAGAAATTTCAAACGGGCGGCTTTGTTCCATAAAGGCTGCGTCAGCAGGCGTGCTGTTTAAAGGCAGGCGCGTCTCTTTCCACACGATAAAGCCTACAATAACCAAAATTCCCGTGCCTATAAGCAAGAGCCATGAATATTCTTCCCACCACGGGGCGGACGGGTGCGTGATTGTCTTTTTATAGCGTGCCCGCCGCTTGCGTCTATTGGCCATCAGCACTCTCCGCTGTCAGCAAAAACGCTTCTATCTCTTGGTCCAGCCAGTTCAGCGGTCCGGAAACCCGCGCGACTTCCTGACCGTTCGTGTTCACAATGATCGTTGCAGGCAGACCGTTAAACCCCAGATCAAAGCCAAGGCTACGCGTGCTGTCCCAATAAAGCGGCAGGACATCGATTCCGGTTTTCTTATAAAAGGCCTGCGCTTTTTCTATCGAGCGATCCATGGACACCGTGACGATTTCAACGCCCTTGTCTTTCAGGCGTTTTTGAAGCGTGTTGAGATCCGGCATTTCCGTGACACACGGTGCGCACCATGTCGCCCAGAGATTAAGAACGACGGTCTTTCCTTTAAAATCGCCTAGGCTCACAGTGCTGTCATTCTCATCCTGAAATGCAATTTCCGGCAAGGTTTGCGGCGATGACATCTCAAAGCCCTCCGGTGCCGCCCATGCTGGAAATGAGAAAACCAGCGCTGCAATAACAAGAAAAGCCTTCATTATTCTGCGCTCTTGGAGTGGTCAGCATGTGAGTAGGATCTCAGGAATAACCGCTCGCCTATAAAAATAAAAGCGATGGCGGCGATAGACACATAAATAACCAGCATGTCGGTTTGGGCTTTAATCATTAGAAACGCGCCTAGCACCACAACATCCATGACAATGGCGGCAATCAATATAAAAGCGTTGGCATTGATTTGCTTGCGCAAATACCGCAGCACGCCCCAATGCACGGCTATATCCATGATGATGTAGAAAATCGCGCCAAGTGATGCGATGCGGCTCAAATCAAAAAACACGGTCAGAAACATCGCCAAGGCAATCGTATAAACCAATGTGTGTTTCTGAACATCACCCGGCATGCCGAAATGGCTATGCGGCACCAGCTTCATATCGGTCAGCATCGCCAGCATCCGCGAGACGGCAAAGGCGCTCGCAATCACGCCGGAAACAGTGGCGATAATGGCCAGCACGACTGTAAACCACAGGCCGAAATCGCCAAAGGCCGGGCGCGCCGCTTCAGCCAGCGCAAAATTCTTCGCTGCGATAATCTCCGGCAGCGTCAAATTTCCAGCCACGGCCATGGCGACCAGAAAATACACAACAACACAAATCACGATAGAAAGAATAATCGCCCGCCCAACATTGCGGTGCGGATCGACAATCTCAGAGCCGCTATTGGTGATGGTGGTAAAGCCTTTATAGGCCAGAATGGCCAGCGCCACGGCGGCCAGAAATCCGCTTGCACCTTGCGGTTCTGCAGGAGCAATCGTGAAGCTTTCCAGAGAAAAGCCGGACAGCCATAAGCCAACCACACCAAAGGCGGCAATCCCGCCGATTTTAAGCACGGACATAATCAATGAAAACATACCGATCATGCGGTTGCCGGAAACATTGATTAAAAACGCAAAGATCAATAGCCCCACGCCCAAAGCCGGAACAAGCCAGCTCTCATCACCAATATCAAAGAGCTGCAAGGTATAGGAGCCAAACGTGCGGGCGACCAGGCTTTCATTGATCACCATCGAGAAATACATCAGCAGCGCCCCGGCTGCCGTGATCGTGCCCCTGCCGTAGGCTTTCTCCAGAAACATTGCAATACCGCCCGCGGACGGGAAAGCGTTCGATAATTTCACATAGGAATAGGCACTAAAAGCGGTCACAACAGCCGCAACCAGAAAGGCCAGGGGAAACCACTGCCCACCCAGCTCGGCAATCTGACCGGTCAGCGCAAAGATCCCTGCGCCAATGATAACAGCTGTCCCCATAGAGACAGCCCCAACCAGACTTAAACTGTTTTCTTTATATTGCGTTGAGTGATCATGCTTCATGCGCCCGCGCTCCTTTTATAATGTCTAGCGCTCTTCAGCCTGAGCTGTGTCCGCCTCTGTTAAAGCCCCGCCGACCAGCTTGTCACAAAGACCGCTTGGCAGTTTGATCCATTCATTTGGATCAGCATCGGCTTTCGCCATGCCTGCACAGCCATGCTTACCGGCTTTGGAAGAACAGTCATTCTTACCGGCTTTAACAACGCCGTAGCATTTTTCCATGTCTTCGCCTTTTTTAGGCTCCAGATGCGCCAACGCACCCGTTGCAGATAATCCCAATATTGCGGCGCCAATAGTGGCAGAGATTGCCAGGTTTTTATTTTTCATGATCATTTCCTTTGAGTTGATTGGGTTGGGCTTGTTTAAATCTTCGGCCTTCCCAGAGGTAGTAGACAACCGGGATGACGATAAGCGTGAGAAGTGTTGTTGTTGTCATGCCTCCAATCATTGGCAGAGCAATACGTCGCATAACATCAGAACCCAAACCTTCCGTAATAAAAATCGGGGCAAGGCCAACCATTGTTGTACACACAGTCATAAGTTTTGGTCGCACACGCAATACAGCTCCATGCATGACAGCATCAAATAAATCATTAAGATTTTTTGGAGGATGCTCACGCACTTGCTGGTCAATATAAAGTAACATCACCACAGCAGTCTCCACCGCTATACCGGCCAATGCAATAAAGCCAACAGCCACTGCTACAGAAAAATTATATCCGGCCAGATACAGTGCCCAAACGCCACCGATCAAGCCGAATGGCAGAGAAAGCATAATAATAAGCGTCCTATCGACTCGCCCAAAATGAACCATCAGCAATGTAAAGATAATAAAGATAGCGGCAGGCACGGCGATTTTCATACGCGCAGCGGCCTCTAACATCTGTTCGAACTGCCCCGACCAGATCAGCGCATAGCCAGCAGGCAAATCGACCTTTTCCGCTACAACTTTTTGTGCATCCTTGACGTAGGAGCCAATATCCCGGTCTTCGATATCGACAAACACCCAGCCTGTCAGGCGGGCATTTTCAGACTTGATCATCGGCGGGCCTTCGACAAATTCGATTTTGGCCAATTCACCCAATGGAATATGCTGGCCTTGCGGTGTTGGCACGAGAATATCGGATAAATCCTCTGGATCTTCACGGAACGGACGGTCATAGCGCAACATGATGTTATAACGCTCACGCCCTTGAATAGATTCCGCTACTTTCATACCGCCCAGCGCCGTCTGAATAATCTTCTGAAACACGCCAAGATCGATATTACGCCGCGCCAGCTCGTCCCGGTCGGGTTCAATCTCCAGATATTTTCCGCCTGTGACCCGGTCGGCAAAAGCAGAACGTGTGCCTGGCACATCTTTGAGAGCCGCCTCAATATCCAATGCCACGCGACCGATTACATCCAGATCATCCCCGGCAATCTTGATACCGATGGGTGTACGAATTCCGGTGGAAATCATGTCCATGCGGATTTTAATCGGATAGCCCCAGCTATTCACCACACCTGGAATTTTAACGCGGGTATTCAGCTCCTTGATCAGCCCGTCAGCATCCAGCCCCTTGCGCCACTCATCACGCGGCCTTAGCCGTATCCATGTTTCAATCATCGAAATCGGCGCGGGATCTGTAGCGCTGTCGGCACGGCCCACCTTGCCAAAGACATGATGCACTTCGGGAATGGTTTTGATCAGACGGTTAGATTGCTGCAAAATCTCTTTAGCCTTGGTAATTGACACGCCCGGCAAGGTGGTCGGCATATAGAGCAATTCACCTTCATAGAGCGCAGGCATAAATTCCGATCCGGTTTTAGCCACAGGCACAACCATTGAACCTAAAAGTCCGGCGGCGATCAAAACCGTCAGCCATTTACGTTTTAACGCCAAGTTTAAGACCGGTTCATAAATATGAATAAACCAACGATTTATGGGATTTTCTTCTTCTTTGCGGATCTTGCCGCGAATAAGCCAGAGCATCAGTACAGGCACCACCGTCACCGATAGGATAGAGGCAAACGCCATTGCGTAAGTCTTTGTAAAGGCCAGCGGCGCAAATAAACGATAAGATTGACCGGTCAAAGCAAAGACGGGTAGAAATGAGACTGTAATAATCAATAATGAGAAAAACAATCCGGGCCCAACCTCTTTGGTTGCCAATAAAATCGCCGCGTTCTTCTCTTCGCGCGTTGCATCTTTGGACATCTCCGAGAGCTTCCTATGGGCATTTTCAACCATGACAATCGAGGCATCCACCATCGCGCCAATCGCAATCGCAATCCCCCCCAGTGACATAATATTGGCCGTAATTCCTTGTGCAGACATGACAATGAGAGAAGCCAAAATTGCCAAAGGCAAAGTAATGATGGCTACAAGCGCAGATCTAGCATGAAGAAGGAAGATCAAAGAAACCAGAGCAACCACAATGCCTTCTTCAATCAGTTTTTCTACAAGATATTCAATAGCGCCTTCAATCAAAGGCGCACGGTCATAAACCGAAACAATCTCGATCCCTTCCGGCAGGCCGTGCTGCAATTCTTCAATCTTTTCCTTCACGCCCTCAATCACATGCAGGGCGTTCTCCCCGGCGCGCATCACCACGACCCCGGCCACAACCTCGCCTTCGCCGTTAAGCTCTGTCACACCGCGCCTAAGCTCCGGTCCTTCAATCACGCGGGCGACATCCTGCAGCCTTACAGGCGCGCCGTCCTGAGCATAGACCACAACCTTCTGAAGTTCATCCAGTTTGGTGACATAGCCTTTGGAGCGGATCATCATCTCCATCTCGCCCTTTTCAATGACCCGGCCACCGGCTTCCATACTGGCATTTCTGACCGCTTCCATCAGCCGTTTCAGCGGCACGTTAAAAGCGCGCAAACGGTTAGGATCGATCAAGACCTGATATTCCTTCACAAACCCACCGACCGAAGCCACCTCCGACACGCCGGGCACAGTCGCCAGCTCAAATTTTAAGAACCAATCCTGCAGGCTGCGCAGCTGTGCCAAATCATAAGTGCCACTTTTATCAACAAGCGCATATTGATACACCCAGCCGACACCGGTGGCATCCGGCCCGATTTGCGGCTTGGCCGCATCCGGCAAATCGCCCTGGATCTTGGATAAAGCCTCGATGACACGGCTTCGCGCCCAGTATTGATCAACATCATCCTCAAAAATGATATAAACAAAAGAACTGCCAAACATGGAAAAACCGCGCACGTCCTTGGTTTTTGGCAATCCAAGCATGGTGGTGGAAAGCGGATAGGTTACCAGATCCTCGACAATCTGCGGCGATTGCCCGGCAAAATCGGTGCGGATAATCACCTGCGTATCCGACATATCGGGGATGGCATCCAGCGGTGTTTTCTGCACGGCCAATATGCCTGCCACCAGCAACGCAATCATCATCATGCCGACCAGCAGCTGGTTATGCACCGACCAGTCTATAACTTTGGCAACAAAAGATTTCGTCGGGTCGTGAGACAGATGATCGTCTCCACCCGGCGCCTGATGATCAGTGTCCGCCATGACCGCCTCCTGCTGAACGTTCTGCCGCTTCCGCCTCTTCAGGGGCTTCTGTATCATTTGCAGCTTCAACAACCTTATCCGGCCAGTCCATCTTCATCGGATGACCTTCGCCGTAAGGGTTCTGCACCTCTTCATCCAGCTGCAGCCAGTATTTGTCGAGACCGTGCGCCATATAAAGCTTTAAGCCCTTATCCTTGTAATATTGCGGACGGCCTTCCAGCAGCCACGGCTTTAAGGCCGTCACCAACTCATTCAGGCTGGTTTGCCATTCCATATCGGTCAGGCTGTCCTTGGCTTTCATGAGCGCATCTTCCGCATCTTCCAGAACAAATTGCAGTTTCGTGCCCCGGAAGACCGGCATCAAATGATCGCCCAGCGTTATCGCCGGCATGATCATTTTCGGGTTGGGTGTGCGCCCCGCCATTAATTCTTCATGAATATACAGCGCAGAATCGGCCAGATGATCAATCATCGCCATCTGGTCATCACCGACTTCAAGCAGATGCAGCGGTCTTTGCATGCGCTGCATCTTGCGGAAGGACTCCCGCAGCGAACTTTCGGAATCAATCAGGAACTGTCCGCTAACCACGACATTATCATTCTCGGCCAGCCCTTTGAGCACTTCCGTCCGGCCTTTATATTTCAGACCGGCCAGAATTTTGCGCGGCTGAAATCGGGATTCATTCAAGGCCACCACGACAAAATCGCCATCCTTGCTTTTCAGGATCGCATCGCTTGGGATAGACAGGCGGCGCTCCACACCGGTTTCAAATTCTACATCAGCATAGGCACCAGGCTTTAAGATGTTATCCGGATTATCCAGCACCAGCCGCACACGGCCAGTGCGCGTGGCACGGTCAATGGTGGGGTAAATATAATCAATCTTCGCCCGCGTTTCCTGAATGCCAAGATTGGGGAAAGACACCATAACCTTGGTCGTTTCATCAATATAAGGAATATCCTGTTCGGCAATGCTGACCTCGGCCCAGACGGAGGCATAATCCTGTATCTGCATCACCATCATGCCGGGCTTCACATAGGTGCCTTCACGAATGCTGATCATGCTGATCACGCCGTCGCTTTCCGCATAAAACGGCATATAGATTTCAGCCTTGCGGTTTTTGCGGATCGTCTTAATCACAGAGTTCTGCACGCCGAGCGAACGCAGCCGTCTTTCCGCCGCGCCGATCCGTCCCTGAACGCCTGTTTGCAGCGCACTGATATAATCCTGCTGCGCCGAGATCAACTCCGGGCTATCCAGCGTAAACAGCAATTCGCCTTTTTTAACCTCATCGCCTTCAGCCTTGAATTTCAAATCCTGTACCCAGCCGGACACGCGCCCCGCAATATCGGTCTGCAGACGGACATTTTCAGTCACATCGCCATAGCTGCGCACGGCTGTTCCAAACGCCGCCATTTGCGCTTGCTCCGTCCGCACGCCTGTGTTTTGGATGGTTTCAGGCGCAATCGTAACTGCCGTTCGTGCGTTAGGGTCTTTCTTTTTGCCCTCGCTGCCATCGCCGTAAACCGGCACCAGATCCATGCCCATCGGTGATTTTCCCGGTTTATCACTTCTGTAATTCGGGTTCATCGGCGCTTGCCAGTAGAGAATTTTCTTCTCGCCGGAGGGCGCTGAGGATGAAGAAGTATCAGCCGCGTCAGAACCGCTGCTTTCTTCTTCCGCATCAAGAGCAACCAAATCCATACCGCAAATCGGACAGCTGCCCGGCCGGTCGGCAATGTAATGCGGATGCATCGGGCAGGTGTATTTTTGCCCTTCCGCCAAAGCAGACATCGAAAAGAAGGCCATGATCAGAAACAGGGCCGGGATTATTTTTCTCATTCTTGTGTCTCCTTAAAACCGCCGATATTTTGAGAGGCAATGTTGGAATTAAACTCTGCCGCTTTGGCTATATGCGCCGCCTTGACCTGCGCCAGCTGCGCCTGAATATTCAGCCTGTCAATTTTGGCCAGCAACACGCGGTCGAGATCTTCGGTTCCGGCTTCATAATTGCGCTGCGCCGCGTCGATCTTGCCCTTCATCGCATGATCCTTATCCTGCAACACCGCCACATTCTTTGCGGCAGCATCGCGGGCACTCTCAACCGTCGTCATTTGTTTCACCCACATACGGCTCACATCGTCATAGGCAAACATGGCGCTGCGCTGCCTGTCTTTGGCTGCTTTTAATTTCGGTTTTTGGTTGCTGGAAGCCCAGAGCGGAATGCTCACCTGTGCCTGCACAGAAAACCAGTCATCGCCTGCAAAACTGCCATTCTCACCGTCCTCACGTTGCTTGTAGATCGCATTCACACCAAAATTAGGCAAGAACGCCGCATCGGCAATTCCAACATCTTTTTTGGCAATATCGATATCCTCGGCGGCAATCAAAACCGCATAAAGATCATTGGGGTTTTTATCCCAGGCCGTATCTGCCGCAATCTGCGGCATTTCAATCTGCGGCACTTCACCAACCAGCCGGACAAACTCTGCTTCAATTGCGGTTTGTTGTGCTTCGAGATCATTCAGTTTGCGCTCGGCTTCGGCACGTTCTACATCCACTTCGGAAAAACGCTGATAAACGGCGCGGCCGGATTCAATCTGGCCTTTAAACGTATCCTCCAATTCATGATAGTAACCAAGCTGGGTTTTGATCAGTTTCTTTTGCGTTTTGACGCTTTCATATTCGGCCAGTTTTGAGATCAGCATAAAGCGCAGCCGGGCATTGGTGTAATCCGCCATCAGCTTTTGCTTTTCCGACATTTGCTCCAGCTTTTCGGATTTCGCGCCGCGCAAAGCCGGGTTCGGAATAGCCTGAGAGAATCCAATAACTTTTGAAGTTGGTAAGAAACGATCAAAAGCCGGATCGGAAATCGGCACATTATCGACACCGATCATCACCATGGGATCAGGCAAGCCCAGCTCGCCTTGCGCCTGCGCTTTAGAGGCCTCACTCTCGGCCAGAATACTCTCGACCTGCGGGTGTTCGCCCAGGCGCTGCACATATTCTTCAAATGAAGAAGCGAAGGCAGATCCGGATGTAAAAAGAATGAAGGCAGTGCTGAGCGTTAAAAGTCTTTTAAATTTCATGGCTTTCTCCGAAATACGGTCGTTAATCCTATTACGAAGAGTATAGCCTAATCCCTCAAATTTTTTTAGGGGTCTTCACAAGCGATGCATGCGCTTGCCTTTACCGGCCAGATATTCCAGACAGAAGCCGCCAGTAACAAGCCGACCCCCGCATAGAATAAGGCCGAATGATCAATCCAGAATTTCCCTGCCAGAATAAGTGCTGCTCCCAAAATACCTGCAAAAAGTGGCTTATAGCCCCATCTTTGTTTGGCCTTCCACAACAAAGGTATGAGGGAAACAACCAGCAATCCAGCCGTCACAGGCAGCAGATAGGGTGTGTAATCGACAAATCCCAACCCCAATGCACCCAGTAATCCGGCATAAAGCGGCCAGCAGGCCGGGCAGGTTAACACAGGGAGAGCCGCTACGCCGGACGCTACAACAGACGGCACAGCCATAAGAGCTTTTTTCATGACGGCGCCATTTTTTCAAGCGCTGCCCTGATCATCCCGACATCCGGCGCACCTTTGCCGTTTTCATAGATACGGCAGGATTTCGCCTGACAGCATGAGCCTGGACCGCCCGCAATGTCTTTACCATTTACCAATATACTGGGAGATCCGAAAGCTTTGACACGATTGGGAACAGAGCTGTCATTCTGATCCCATTCCTGCCAGGCCGCCGCTATACCCAGTTCGTCGCAGGCTTTGCTGAGGTTTTCCCGTGCCGCATCTGCATTTGGGCACCCTTCAAAATAAACAAGTTCTATCATCATGGTTTTTTCTCCTTTCCATCAAGTGCGTCCACAATCGGACATGAATTTACAGAGGCCTCCGCATCGGTGCATTCCTTCAAAAGGCCGGTCAGGTCTTTTTTCATGGCCTGAAGCACTTTAATTTTAGCGAGCACGTCTTCCAGTTTTGTTTCCGCTAACATACGCACCTGACCGCATGTTGTATCGGGATCATCTCTTAAAGATAACAGGTCGCGGATTTCCTTCAGTGAAAAACCAAGCTGCTTGGCTCGTATCACAAAACGCAATCTGTCCGCCGTCGTTTCATCGAATTCACGGTAACCGGACTCACGCACAGACAACGGCTCAATAAGCCCCTCACGTTCGTAATAGCGGATGGTATCGATGCTCACATCCGCCTTTTTTGCCAAATCACCAATCAGCATGCTTTAACCTCCATATATTCAGTCTGGACTCTTGACCATACTCCAGAGTCAACATAAAAATTTTGCGGAGTTGAACCTACAGGCTTTGCGCCAGTTTCTGCATCAGCAGCTTGCGCGCCCGGTAAACCCGCGTTTCAACCGTTTTTGGTGTCACGCCGAGGATGCGGGCGCATTCTTCCTGTGAATGGTCTTCAAGGGCAAAGAGAATAAGAGCCGTTTTGAGCTTGTGCGGCAATTTATCGATGTGTTTGTCCAAAAGCTTCAGAGTTTGACGGTGTTCGGTCAAGCTTTCGATATTTTCACCACTGGCTAACACATCATGCAATGACCCTTTATCCTCATCATCCGTCCAGGCATCGAGAGAAACAAGCGATTGCAGCTTTTTCTTGCGCGCATAATCGCGGCACAGATTGAGCGCAATTTGATAAAGCCAGGTCTTAAACCTGTAGGAGGGGTTATACGTTTCAGCGCGATCATAAACACGGAAGAAGGCTTCCTGCACGATATCATAAGACGTATCTTCGTCGCGGGTGTAGCGGGTTACAAAATAGAAAAGCGGTTGTTTGTGGCGTTTCATCAACTCGTCAAGAGCCGCATCCCGGCCCTTTTGCAAGGCCAGCATCAGCTCCCCGTCGGGAAGCTCCGGGATCGGTTTATTGTCCGGCGTTCCGGTAGAGTTGTTCAACCACTTTCTCCTCAAGCTTTTCGTTCTGATCTTCACTCAGAATACCTTGCATATCGGCAAGATGTTGTAGCGTCAGCTTTTGCAGACCGCCCATCGTCTCGTGGATTTTATCAACCACGGCCTGAACCTGGGGCGAAGAATAGCCGCTTGTTTTAATCGCCTCGGCAAGCTCCATATTGGCAAGCTTCATCTGCTCTTCAAGCAGGGCTTTCTGACGGCGAAAATCTTTTTCTATGATCGTCAGTTTTTTATCCTGCTGCGCATTCAAATTCAGATCGTGATGAAAAAGCGCATGCATATCACCCGCTGCATGGTGGTGAACAGCGCTGCTTTTGCCTAAGAAGTTCTGGCCGATCAATACGCCGCCGATAGCTGCACAGGCCACGATCATAAGAAAGAAAAGAATCTGCCAGAATTGTTTCATGAAGGTGCCGGATCCGGGTAAGAAATGGTTGAGGTTATCAGATAAGGCGCACTGGTCGAAAATACCTCAAGCCCCAGAGTATCAGATTGCGCCTTAACTGGCGATAGCTGCGAGGCCATAAGACCAGCCACAAGCGCCAGTACCAGTGAAGCATAGCGCAGTTGAGCACCTGCACCAAAAGCTGGAAAAGCCCAAATAGAGGCTTGCGGCGCGGCTTTACTCTGCCGTATGCGCGACCAAACGTCGGATTCCAACTGGTCAAGACGGGAATAATCCGGCTCTTTCTGGAAGGATCGCTCCAGTAATTTATCTATAGCTTTCAACAACATGGCTTCTACTCCGCTCAATTATCTTACCTCTAATACGTTAGATATGCCACTTTCCCTCAAAAAATGAATAAATTTAGTGAATATAATTTATATAATACACCTATTAAATTTCTTAACTCGTATTTTTCAAAAAAACAATTAGAATGAGGCTGTCATGTTATTAAGGCATGGCCGAGCTTTAGTAGGCTTGTCTAAAGACGTTCAGCAAAACGAAATTTGCTGCTCTCTGGCTTATGGCCGGAGGGCGGCAGCGTATGTCCAGAGCCTCGGCTTAAAGGCTGTCGCGGCTGTTCTTTAGCGGTCTACTAACCTCCGGCCACCATGCCTTAAATAGGCATGGTGGCTAACAAGAAAGGAGACCAGCCGTGAAAATGACGATTGATGAAATTTTAGATTTAATTGATGAAACAAAAACTGCCGATGAAGCCGCAAATTTCTTGATAGAACGCTTAGGCGATCAATCTTTAGAAGTAAGCCAAGACATAGCAAATATTTTTAAATCGAGTGAAAATCTAGAAAGGCATGAGTATTGGACAGACGTATCAAAAATTATTGATAAAAATACTGCCCAAGATAATCACCGTTGACCCACATTTTAACGTAATGGGGTTTGGGTCTTAGAGTTGCTTGATAATTTTCACAACGAAAATTATTTTGCTGATACTGTTGTGGCGCACATTGAGTACGATAGCATGCGGCCTCTGTAGCGCGGTAGCCTTGACGTCTTTCTCTTAGAACAAACCCATCTTTACAAGGCTCTGACCTGCCCCACATGATGGTACCAGTTCGAGAGTTAGTCACTGGTTTGGTTTCAATGCGTTAGCCACCATGTGTGGTGACTCAAGCGTAGCGTAAG
>JAESRE010000061.1 GCA_016764775.1 Alphaproteobacteria bacterium | reverse complement strand
AAACCGTCGGCACGCTTTTGCGCATCCGGGTCGCGGTCGATCGCAACAACCGTGCAATCCGCCGCATCGAGAATAGCTTTGGTATACCCGCCCGCGCCGAACGTGCCATCGACATACACACCGCCATCCACAGGCGCAAGCATATCGAGCACTTCATCAAGCATGACAGGATAATGACCCAAGAGACTGAATCCTTTTATTGAATCAAAACAGGCGGTTACGCAGCGATTTTCGAATCGGTTTAATGAGGAAATAAGGCTTTTGAACAAGCCTTGACTCTTCTATCAGTAGCACTTGGGCGGGAGATTCGTCAATTTATCCGCCGAGTCGCACACCGACTTGTACACATATAGTTTTTTGTGGAGGAATCATTTGCATAACGATTTTCTTGCAAAAGTAGCGAAAAAACATCATATTCCTGAGACTTAGAAGATCGGATGGCTGCGGCAGCAATGTCGAGGAAAGTCCGGGCTTCATGGAAAAACGGTGCCGGCTAACGGCCGGGGGGCGAGAGCCTACGGACAGTGCAACAGAGAGCAAACCGCCTATTTATAGGTAAGGGTGAAAGGGTGCGGTAAGAGCGCACCGCGTGACCGGTAACGGAAGCGGCATGGTAAACCCCACCGGAAGCAAGACCGAATAGGAACACATTTACGCGCTTTTCCACGCTGTGTTCGGGTTGGTCGCTAGAGCGTATTGGTAACGATACGCGGAGATGAATAGCCATCGCCCCTTTTGGGGAGACAGAACCCGGCTTACAGATCTTCTTATACTTATGATGGGCCGCCCGGAGACATTCGGGCGGTCTTTCTTTGTTAGGCTGCGTTTTCGAGTTCGTGCTTCCGGCGAATGAGGGCGAGTAAGCGCGCACAGCTGAGGACGTCAGGCTCGTTGGATTTGTCATCCCAATGATCGAATTTTTCAGGATAGAAATGACGGTGGTACGCGACAACCGTTTCCCCGAAATCAGGCTCAAAGTTATAGCCGTAGGCGCAGAGCAGTTCGTGGAACGCCTCGTGGTTCACAACCATGTCTTCGGCGGCCTGATAATCCATTTCGGTGGGCACGGGCCAAAGCCCAACACCTTGCGCGGCCAGATCGGCCCACGGGAACAAATGACCGGGGTCGACTTTGCGCGTAATCGCCACATCGGAATGTGCCAGAACACGGTGGGCGGGAATTTCATATTTCAAAAGCAGGCTTTTACAGAGATCGATAACCGCTTCGATCTGCTTCTTGGTAAATTCTTCATAGCCGAACTCATGCCCCGGATTGACGATTTCAACACCAATGGATGCGGAGTTTATATCCGTCTCACCCGCCCAGAACGATTTACCCGCATGCCATGCGCGCTTGTCATCATCGACCAGCTGATGCGTTTTGCCGTTTTCCTCGATGACGTAATGCGCGCTGACTTCCGCGTCAGGATTACACAGCTGCTCCAGCGCGCCTTTCGCAGTCTTCATGCCCGTGTAATGCAGAAGTATCATCGACGGCTTCTGGCCGTCAGCACGATCGTTAAAATTCGGCGATGTGTATTTGGGCTTGAGAAACATGTAACGCTTTAAAGGGTTTAAACGAATTGTATATTACTATCATAGATACAGTATTTTATTGAGCGGGAGAACATAATGAACAAAATCACCGGTATATTTGCGATTGCTTTCGTTCTGGTCGGGCTGTTTGCGTTTTTCAACGTCGAAAGCTTTGCGATGAAGGAAAACAGCAGCGACCTGTTGGAAGAAATGCCCGACGACGGCGCCAAAGCCTATTTTGCGGGTGGCTGTTTCTGGTGCACCGAATATGAATACCGCGCGATTGACGGCGTTCTCTACACCCGTGTCGGGTATATGGGCGGCGAGCTTGAAAACCCGACCTATAGAGATATCACGACAGGTAAAACGGGCCATGCGGAAGTAGTCGAGGTCACGTTTAATCCTGACAAAGTGGCTTACGAAAATCTGGTTGAATACTTCCTGACCACCATTCACGACCCGACCCAGCTTAATCGTCAGGGTGTGGATGTCGGCACGCAATACCGATCCGCAATTTTCCCCGTTGACGACGCGCAAGAAGCGACCGCAAAAGAGGTGATCGAGCGTGTTGATGCAGGAGATACATACGACAAACCGATTGTGACAACCATCGAGCCTTTAGGCGAATTCTGGCTGGCCGAAGACTATCACCAGCAATATTACGAGAAGTATAAGCAAGAGACGGGACAGACCCACATCCGTGTAATCATGAAGGGTAAGAAATAATTCGGACTAGTAGCGCTCGAAAGGATTGCCGTGACCGCCGGCATAGCTGCCCGCAAACATCACAACGAGCATCAATATAATAAAGGCCGGTAACGCCAGCCATGCGTAGAGCTTGCTCACGCCGCCATGGTGTTTGATAAATTCTTCCTTTTTGAAATCGCGCAACATATCCATCTTCTTGTCCAACTCGACAAGGTGATGCAGGTACAAATCACGGCTCATGATGGCAAGAATGATGTAGACAGGCAGCAATGCCCCAGCGGGCAATGTGTACAGGTAGTATTCTTCGAAAAACGTTATAGCGGCCATAATCCCCGCATAGACGAAGAAGTACATATACATTTTTCTGTACGCGGCCCAGATCGGAAATGAAATCAACGCCAGCCAGTTGAACGCCCCTTTGACGCGATCACGCGTTTCCTTATTGACGACTTTATCGAATTCCCTGACCCATACAGCTCTGTAGAGGTCATAGTTTTTGCCGATCAATTGTTTGATGTCTTCGCGGTCAAGGAACCGTTCCAGATCCTGCAACGACTTAAAGCCCAAAGCTTCATATTGTTTTGGAGAGTTGAAGATCATCAGACCTGCTCGTTATCTTCCTGACCGTTAAAGGCTTTCATGTATGCGCCGCCGACAATCAAAATCGCGGCGATGACGAGGAAGGTGATAAACGCTACGCCGTATTGGCCGAAGCCCAGCGCCAGACCGAAAATTCCTGACGCCCAGATGCTCGCGCCCGTGGCCGTGCCGACAACTTTGGTGTCACCGTCCTGAATAATGGCACCTGCGCCCAGAAAACCAATGCCCGTTAACACGCCCGCAACCACTTTGCCGAGGTCGATACTGGCGATGGTGTCGCTGGAACCATAGTCCATGTACACTTCCTGCCCTACCACGGCAATCGCACATGTCGCAGCCGCCACAATCATATAGGCACGAAAATCGATGGGTTTGTTTTTGGCTTCACGGTCCCAGCCGATAACCAAACCGAAAATTACAGCGAGCAGTATCCGGACACCGAACTCCATATAGGAGAGCGTTTGAAGTTCCAGATATGATGCAAGCACGTCCATTAAGCCGCTTTCTTCTGCTCGACTGCATCGGCGCAGCGGTTACAGATTTCTCCGTTGTCCTTAACCTCGGGCAGGATTTTCCAGCAACGCTGGCATTTTTCACCTTCGGCTAAAAAGACTTCTAAGCTTACAGTTTCAAACTCGCCTGTGACGACTACATGAGCGTCGACCGGCACTTCATCGTTCTGCACAGTTTCAGCGCTAGATACGATGCATATCTCTGCAAAATCATAGTGTTTCACAACCTCATGTATATGTGGAGAGGTATAAATCTTTAGATGTGCTGATAAAGATGAGCCTAAAGCTTTACTAGCCCTCATCGGTTCGATGATTTCTAAGGCAGTTTTACGAACCTTTTTCACATCCGCCCATTTTTCCGCCAGTGCGGGGTTATGCCAGCTTTCCGGCGTGCTCGGGAATTCACGCAAATGTACACTTGCGGCGTCTTCGAACACCCCTTCGGGGCGGTGTTTCCACGCTTCCTCGGCCGTGAAGGCCAGGATCGGCGCAAGCCATGCCGTCAACCCGTTATAGATGAACGCCATGGTGGAACGCGTCATGCGGCGTTCCGGGCTGTTCGGGTCATCACAATACAAACGGTCTTTGCGGATGTCGAAATAGAAGGAGCTAAGCTCCTCATTACAGAAATCATGCAGCGCTTTGGTCATGCGCATGAAGTCGTAATCTTCAATCGCGGCGCGGACTTTTTTGTCCATCTCATAAAGTTGATGCAGAACCAGTTGCTCCAGCTCCGGTGCTTGTGTCGGGTCTTCGAAAAAGTCTTCGACCATTTCATCTTTACTGAACCCTTCGAGAGCACCGAGCAGAAAGCGCAGTGTGTTGCGGATGCGGCGATAAAGGTCGCCTGTTTGTTTGATCGTGTCCTTACCGATGCGGATATCGTCGGAGAAGTCACAGGTCAGCGTCCAGAGGCGGATAATGTCAGCGCCGTACTGGTCCATGAGTTTCAGCGGGTCGACAACATTGCCCAAGGATTTGGACATTTTGTAACCTTTTTCATCGAGCACGAAGCCGTGAGTGAGCACAGCCTTGTATGGTGCGCGGCCGCGCGTGCCAACGCTTTCCAGCAATGAGGAGTGGAACCAGCCACGATGTTGGTCTGATCCTTCGAGATAGAGGTCGATGTGATCGACGCCTTCGAAGTCAGGCCATGTTTTTGTGTCTTCCACCACGAAAGAATGGGTTGAGCCTGACTCGAACCAGACATCAACGATGTCGAAAACCTGATCATAGTCCTCGGCATTATAATCATTGCCGAGGAAGTCTTGCGGGTTTCTGGACCACCAGCTATCGGAGCCCTCTTCTTCGAAGATATCGCCGATGCGGTTCAGGACCTGTTCATCGTTCAAAACGTCGCCCGTGTCTTTGTGGACGAACAACGCAATAGGAACACCCCATGCGCGTTGACGGGAAATACACCAGTCCGGGCGGTTGGCAATCATGGAGCGGATACGGGCTTCGCCTTTGGCAGGCACCCAGCGTGTGTCTTCGATTGCTTTGAGCGCTTTATCGCGCAAGTCGTTCTCGCTCATGGATATGAACCATTGCGGCGTGGTGCGGAAAATCAGCGGGGCCTTTGAACGCCAGCTGTGCGGGTATTCGTGTTTCAGCGACCCTTTACCGAGCAGCTTGCCTGCTTCGTCCATGGCTTTCAGGATCGCGAAGTTACCGTCGCCGAGCTTGCCTTCCTGCGTGTAGACCTCCATGCCTGCAAATTGCGGGACATGGTCGCGGAATTTACCGTCATCGGACACATTGTCTGTTAATTCAATCAGTGGCTTGTCCCAATCAGTCAGAATTTTTTCTGTTCCATCCTCGAGAATTTCGGAACTAAAACCTTTCCGTTGAGAATTATAATTTTGCACTAAATAAAAGTCATCCTCACCATGACCGGGAGCAATGTGCACGAATCCTGTACCTGCATCTTCGGTGACAAAGTCGGCGGCTAGCAAAGGCACTTGGAAGAAGTCATAGCCCTGCTCGCTTAACGGGTGCTTACAGATTGTGCCTGCGGCATCGGACCCGCGGAACGTGCCGAGCAATTCCCATTCCTCGACCTTGGCATTGACCTTAACGTCATCGGCCAGTGATGTGGCAACGGCGATTTTCGCGCCGACTTCGCTTTTGGCGTTTTCGCCGAGTGCCTTGATCTCGTACACGCCGTATTCGATGTCTTCGCCGAACGCGATGGCACGGTTGGACGGCATGGTCCATGGAGTCGTTGTCCAGATGACGACGTCCGCATCTTTCAGCAGGTCGACATTGGTCTCAACGACAGGGAAACGGATCCAGATGGTGACGGATTTATGTTCTTTATATTCAACTTCGGCTTCGGCCAGTGCGGTTTTTTCCACCACAGACCACATAACGGGTTTCGCGCCTTTATACAGGCCGCCGTTTTTCACGAAGTTATGGATTTCGCGCACGATCTTGCCTTCGGCGCGGTTGGTCATGGTCAAATACGGATTGTCCCAGTCCCCGACGACACCGAGACGCTGGAACTGTTCGCTCTGGATATCGACCCATTCTTTGGCGAATGTGCGGCATTCCTCACGGAACTTAAGGGGTTCGACCTTGTCCTTGTCCATTCCGGCATCGCGGTATTTTTCTTCGATCTTCCATTCGATCGGCAGGCCGTGACAGTCCCAGCCCGGTACGTAGGGGCTGTCGTAACCGAGCATCGAGTAGGACTTCACAACCACGTCTTTAAGGATTTTATTGACCGCGTGGCCCATATGGATGTTGCCGTTCGCATATGGCGGGCCGTCATGGAGAATCCATTTCTTCTTGCCTTTGGCCGTTTCGCGCATTTTTCCGTACAGGTCCATATCCGCCCATTGCCGGATAATCTCGGGCTCTTTTTGCGGCAGGCCGCCACGCATCGGAAATTCCGTTGCGGGCAGGAATACGGTGTCTTTGTATTTGTCTTTATTCTGGTCTTTATCAGTCATATTTGCGCTTACCTATTACTAGCAGCGCACTATGCGATAAAAAGCATTGGCAGGCAAGACGGAGGGGCGAAAAACCGCCTCAGCCCATTTGCTGTATGCATTCAGAGGAATACACCATCTGACGCGTTTCGGATGCTTTACGAACCGATCCGGTATTTCTTTGGTCAGAGGTGTGGAAACCGCCTTGTTGAGCAGAGGTAACATATCCACCCTGTTGGCCAGACGTAGTATAACCGCCCTGCTGGCCCGCATTGTGCGCCCGCACGGCATCTTTCCAGTCCTCAGCAGTGGCTGGCAATTGTTTCTGTTGTTTTGTCACTTTAGTCCGTTCTCCGTAATCAAAAACGGCGGCAATATGACGCAAGTGATTCCGCAGGTCAAGCTTTATTAATAGAGGCCCGAAACCAGGAGAATCAAAGGGATATAGAAGAGTGCAAATATCGTCCCGATCAAGATCGTCGAAGCGGCCTTCTCGGGATTCAAATCAAGCTGTGCCGCGAAGGCGGATGTATTGGCCGCTTGCGGGACAATCGCGATGATAAACAGGATCTGGTGGATCGGTGTGTCGTACCAGTGCAGGACCATGCGATCCAGCATAATGAGCGCAAAAGCGATGACCGGCCAAATCACAAATTTCACGGCAAACGCGACAGAGAGAAAGCGCCAGCCGATCTTGATCGAGTCGATACGCCCCAGCGAGACGCCGATGATCATCATGCCGATAACGATATAGCAGCCCTTGAAATAGGCCCAGTAATCATACACAAGCGCCGGAAGGTCGATTTGCGCGAAATTCACAACCAACCCTGCGGCAATCGCGTAAATGGTCGGGAATTGCAGAACGCGCTTGAAGCTCTGTTTCGCGTCGAACTGCCCGCGATTGGCAATGTAATAGGCGGTTGTCGCCTCACAGACCAGTGCGCCGAGGTTGGCAAAAATATAGACACCGACCCATTGCGCATCGAGCAACAGAATGGCCAATGGCAAACCGAAATAGCCCGTATTGCCCGAGGCAGAGCACATCGCGAGCAAGTTTGCCCGTTTATCGGGGTACAGGTTTTGCGAAAATTTAAACGTCGCCAGCAACAGTCCCGAAAAAATCAAAAACACGAGAATGGGAATTAAAATGTAGCTTACGTGGAATTCGAGCTGTGCGACAAAACCGAAAGAGACGATCGGTTGAATAATGAAGATTGCGAGCGCACTTAAGGACTGTCGGTCAACGCTGCAATAGCGTCTGGCCACCCAGCCAAGAGCGATCAACACATAGAGCGGCACAAGATTTACGAGCAGCGTTACGAATATTTCCATGACTAAAGCCCCAGAACTTCGTGGGCTTTTTCACAGTCCTTGTCCATCTGTGCGATCAGGGCATCCAGTGAATTAAACTTCGCCTCGCTGCGCAAACGCTCGACAGGTTTAACGCGCAACGTCTTGCCGTAAATCTCTTCATCAAAATCAAAGATGAAGCTTTCGACGTGTGCGGTTGGGACTTCAAACATCGGACGAATGCCGATATTGATCGCCGCACCGCGCCATTGTTCCTCACCCTCGACCTGCACCATGGCGGCATAAACACCGTAGGCAGGATGGATTGTGTCACCCAGATGCATGTTGGCTGTGGGATAGCCCAATTCGCGCCCGCGTTGATCACCTTTCATGACTTCGCCGCGCATTTCCCATTCCCAGCCCAATACTGCGTTTGCCGTTTTCAAGTCGCCTGCACGCAGGGCGGTGCGCACACGGCTGGAAGAAAAAATCTGCCCGTCTTCGCCTTGTACTTTTTCTACAATCGACACACCGATGCCCGCTTGTTCGATATCGGCGGGTGCGCCTTTGCGCATTTGCCCGAAACGGAAATCATCGCCGACAACAACATGCTTGGCATGCATACCGTCTTGTAGAATTACCTTGATGAACTCTTCAGCACTTTGGGATGCGAAATCCCAGTCGAATGGCAGTGAGACCAAAACCTCGACCCCGAATTCCTGCAAGCGCCAATGTTTTACTTCGGGCGGTGTAATTCTGGTCGGGCGGTCTTCGGGTCTGAACAGTGTTTTCGGATGCGGCTCAAATGTCAGGACGCCGAACTTCGCATTCTTGCTTTTTGCCGTGTCTTTGGCTTGTTGCAAAAGCGCCTGATGGCCACGGTGCACGCCATCAAAATTTCCGATTGCGACAACCAGAGGTTCCGTGTTTTCCGCAAGATCCTTTAAAGACGAACAAATATCCATAATGCCTTAATAAACCTAAAAAATTTCCGCTTCGATATCTTTTAAGACTCGCTTTTTTTGATAGGAGTTGTAACGTTTTGTCGTTGGTTGCGAAAACAACTGCAACAGCCTCTCAACACAAAAAAGAGGCTTTATACTAACCATTTAGAGGAGATAGAAAAGATGGTTTCTAAAAAAACTGTAAATACGCTTCTGGCATCTGCCGTGGCTCTGACGATTGCAGGCGGCGCTCACACTGCGCAGGCTGCAGAAAAAGAAAAATGCTATGGCGTTGTTAAAGCCGGTCACAATGACTGTGCGAATGCCGCAAAAACACACTCTTGCGCAGGTCACGCCACAGTTGACGGCGACGGCGGCGAGTGGGTCACTGTTCCTGAAGGCCTGTGTGAAAAGCTTGTTGGCGGTTCTCTCGAACCAATCGAAGCCGAAGCAGATGCCGACGCTGACATGAGCGAAGAAAAAGACGGCTAGTTTAGCTATGACAGGACACACCATTCATACGAATGAAGCTGTCCATACTTATGGACCATTCCCGCCGGCATCACGACCTAGCGAACCGGTGGGGATTGGCCTGCGTTATCCGCATTACCAGGAGGTCCTCGAAACGGATCTCGAATTAGGATGGCTGGAAGTCCATCCGGAGAATTATTTCGGCGGCGGCGCGCACCGTCACTTCCTGTCCGAAGCGCGAAAGACATATAATCTGAGCCTGCATGCTGTCGGGTTGTCACTGGGCTCCGACGAGCCCGTATCCGAAGAACATCTTCGCGGGTTTAAAGAGCTGATCGATATCTATCAACCGTTCAATGTGTCCGATCATGCGTCATGGAGTGCGAGCGGCAATGCGCATTTGAATGACCTTCTCCCTATGCCCTATACGCAAGAGTCATTAGATAAGCTTGCACGCAATATTGAGACAACACAGGAATATTTCGGGCGCACAATTCTGGTCGAGAACCCGTCCACTTATCTCGCCTTCGAAGGCAACGAAATGCATGAAGATGAATTCATGAACCGCATAGCCGAAATGACGGGCTGCGGCATTTTACTCGATCTCAACAACATCTATGTTCAGGCGCACAACCACGGCTATGACGCGTGGTCGTATATCGACACGATTGATGCACGCCATGTCGGGGAAATGCATCTGGCAGGACATATCGAACAGGACGCAGACGACGGCGTGATCCTGATCGACACGCACAGCCGCCCCGTGAAAGGCGATGTCTGGGATTTATATGCGCATGCCGTGCGCAAATTCGGTGTTGCCCCCACACTTATCGAATGGGACACGGATATACCCGATCTCAAAACACTGGTCGGTGAGGCAGATAAAGCCCGCGCCATTATCGCCGATATAGGTGCAGAAAGTCTGGCCCATGCAGCTGAATGAATTTCAGGAACGGTTTAAAGCCTTGATGCTGGATAATCCCAAGGCTCTGGACACACCGCCCGAAGAACTCGCACAATTTTGTAAAGCAGACAGCATCACTCTGCCGACACGCTTGAAGGTTTACCGCAACAATATTGTCGGCTCCCTGACGGATATGTTGAAAACGACCTTTCCGACTATTGAAGCTTTGGTCGGCGAGCAGTTTTTCGAAATGCTGGCGCGTAGCTTTATCTTGCAACACCCACCGTCCAAAGGCGTTTTGAGCCATTACGGCGATGGCATGGATGCGTTCATCAAAGAGTTCGAGCTCGCCAAAAGCCTGCCTTACCTCCCTGACATTGCGACATACGAAATAGCGAAAAACCACAGTTACCATGCGGCAGATGATTTGCCGTTGACGACGGAGCAGCTTGCCGCCGTGCCTATTGAAGATCTGGACACACTACATATCGGCCTGCGGGCATATGTCTTTTTGGTGGCGTCCAAATACCCGCTCACCGCAATCGAAGAATTCTGCAAAAATAAAAAAACCGATGAAACACTCAACCTCGATCAGGGCGGCGAGTCTTTAATGGTGTTCAGGTCCTCTTTGGATACGAAAACCGATATTCTTGCGAAAGACGAGTTCGAATTTCTGCGACAACTGAGCGAGGGTGCGTCTCTGGGCGAAGCAACCGAAACCGTCCTTTCCCACCATCCTGACTTCAACATTCAGGCCGTTTTACAAAAACACCTTGCGCTTGAAACCTTTCGTGCCCTGTAATCGAATAGATAAGCATAAGAATTTAAAGGAGATTTGAGTATGGGCCTCGCCAGAAAAATCGATAACAACATTGAGCCGCTCAGACGGATATCAAACAGAGCACTCTCCCCCTTACTCGATTTAGCTATTCGCCTTTACATGGCTTATACGTTCTTTGTTTCGGGTAAATCCAAACTCGACACCTATTTGAATGATGACTGGGAATCGACCGTATTTTTGTTCGAAGAGGTTCACCCTGTTCCCTTTATACCCGCTGATGCTGCTGCGATTGCCGGTACAGCCGGTGAGGTGATTTTACCCATATTGCTCGCACTCGGCCTATTCGGCAGATTTGCAGCAGCAGGATTATTGATCATGACAGCCGTTATCCAGTTCGGTGTGCCTGCAGATTACGGCCTTATGAATACGGTGCATTATTTATGGATGCTCCTGCTGGCTGTGCCTTTGATCAAAGGTCCGGGGCCGATATCGCTCGACTATCTTGTTTTGAAATTCATCCGCAAATAAGTTTGCATTGAACGGTGTGCGCAAAAGCGTTAAAGGATCAGCATGGCTAAATTTCCCTATCTGTGCTTCAGCGTTGTTTTACTGATACTCGATCAGGTCAGTAAATGGGCAATCACCGAGCGTGTTATCCGCCCTATGAACCCCGAAGCCCTTGGCGATTCATTCGGTTTCATCGAATGGTACAGCCATGCGTCTGAAAAGCTGCCTTTTGCATCCATGGAAATCCTGCCCTTTTTCAACATTGTCATGGTGTGGAATCAGGGCATCAGTTTCGGGATGTTCCAAAACAGCAACGAATACGGCCCGCTTATTCTGTCTGCCCTCTCTCTCGTTATCATGATGTGCTTTGTCGTCTGGATGTTCCGCAGCGAATCAAAGTTGCTGAATGTCGGGATTGCCTTTGTGATCGCAGGGGCGCTGGGCAACATTATCGACCGTATGCGCTTTGGCGCCGTAATCGACTTTCTGGACTTCCATATCGCGGGATATCACTGGCCCGCCTTCAATGTTGCCGATAGCTGTATTTTCATCGGCGTTTTATTGTTGATACTCCAGTCGTTGTTTTTTGAAACGAAGAAAAAAAGTGCTACATACAATGATGCCTATGAAACAGACACTGAAAAGACATAAGATTGCTCTCTTCGCGGCTTGCGCTACTTTGCTGGTGCTTCCCGCTTGTGACGGAGCCAAGCAGCAACTGGGACTTGAGAAAAGCAGCCCCGACGAGTTTCAGGTTGTGAAACGCGCGCCGCTTGAAATGCCCCCGACATACTCACTGCGCCCACCGAGCCCCGGTGCGCCCAGACCGCAGGAACAGGCTACTATTGAAGAAGCCCGTGAAACCGTGTTCGGACAACAAGGCAACGTTCCGAAATCCGTTTCGACCACCGAAGGCGCTTTGCTCCAGCAAGCCGGTGCGACACGGGTTGACCCGAATATCCGCGCCAAAGTCGATAAGGAATCAGCCGAGATTACATCCGACAAACCTGTTGTGAAAAAATTGTTGAATATCGGTAAGGATGAAGAGCCCGGTGCAACAGTCGTGGATGCCGACAAAGAGTTGGAACGTCTGCAGACCAACGAAGCCGAAGGCAAGCCTGTAACCGAGGGCGAAACACCGTCAATCGAACAATAACCCTTTATGAAACATACAACAGCACTTAAAGCCTTATCCGTTCTGGCCTTGTTTATCGCTATGCCTCACGGCACAGCTACGGCGCAAAGTATAGAGGCAGAACGTGCAGCCACGCCCGAGCCAACCGAGGAAAGAGGACAAAAGGTCTTTAACGCCGAAACCTTTACTCTTGATAACGGGTTAGAAGTTGTCGTTATTCCGAACGACCGTGCGCCCGTACTCACCCATATGGTTTGGTATAAAGTCGGTGCCGCCGACGAACCGATTGGTACATCCGGCATTGCGCACTACCTCGAACATATGTTGTTCAAAGGATCGAAGCAGGTTGGTGGCCGCGAGTTAGCGCCCGGTGAATTCTCGGAAATCATCCGCAGTATGGGCGGCAACGATAACGCCTTTACCTCTCAGGATTACACCGCCTATTTTCAATCCGTGCCGTCCGAACATCTGGAAACAGTGATGCGTATGGAAGCCGGGCGCATGATGGAATTCGTTGTTCCGCGCGATGCTTTTGAATCAGAGCGCCAAGTTATTCTGGAAGAGCGCCGCCAACGCACGGATAATGACCCGCGCGGACAATTCGGCGAACAAATGGCCGCAGCCGCTTATGTGAACCACCCTTACAGCATCCCCGTGATTGGCTGGAAGCACGAGATGGAAGTGCTGTCGTACGAAGACGCGAAAGGGTTTTTCGATAAATGGTATGCACCGAACAATGCCATTCTCGTGGTGTCGGGTGACGTAACACCTGCCGAAGTGTTTGAAAAAGCCATCGACATTTACGGTAAAATCCCTAAAAAAGATGTACCGGAGCGCGACCGCACGGAATCTCCTGAACTCAACTCCCGCACACTTGTAACGCTTGACCACCCTGCGATCCGTCAGTCCGTTGTACAAACCTTGTTCCGCGCACCCAGCGCACGTCAAAGCATTAAAGACGCAAGAGCTTTGGAAGTGCTTGAGGAAATCATGTCCGGCGGTCCGTCGTCACGGCTTTATCAATCACTTGTGACACAGCAGAAAATTGCCTCCGGTGCGGGACTTTCCTATCGCAGCACCGCGTGGAACGACGGCAGTGTCTACGTGTATGCCACACCGCTGGCCGGACAAACCTTGCGCGGTGTCCATGAAGCTTTGATGGAAGAATTGCGCACGCTGATCAAAGATGGTGTGACCGATAAAGAATTACAGAATGCGAAGAACACAATGCGCGATAAAGCAATCTATGCCCGCGATAGCTTGACGGGACCCGCCATGATTATGGGCTTGGGCCTGAGCACGGGTGAGAGCATCGAGAATATAGAATATTGGCCTGATGAAATCTCAGACGTCACAGCCGCCGATATCCAGCGCGTTGCCAAAACCTATCTGAACCCTGATGAGTTCGGCCCGCATCCGCCCGTCAGCGGATACCTGCTTCCGCAGGGTGAAAAGTCAGGGGAGGAGTAAGAGCATGAAACATATTCTTCACACACTCCTGTTTGCGTTCACGTTTGTCATTGCGCCTGTCGCACACGCCACTGTTCTCGACATCGAAGAGGTCACCAGTGAGGGCGGCATCACCGCATGGTTGGTGCAGGATGATAGCGTGCCCGTCATCGCGATGGACTTCGGTTTCAAAGGCGCAGGAGCTGCACAGGACCCGCAAGGCAAGCAAGGCCTTGCCCGCATGCTGTCCAACACCATGGATGAAGGCGCAGGGTCATTGAATGGCCAGGAATTTCAGGAAGCGTTGCGCGAGAAAGCCATCAGTCTGGGCTTTTCAGCAAGCCGTGACAATTTCACAGGCTCTCTTAAAACACTGACCAAGAATAAAGCCCGTGCATTTGAGCTCGCCGAACTGGCCCTGACCAAACCACGCTTCGACAAGGAAGCCGTCGACCGTATGCGCGAAGCCAATATCAGCCGCATTAAGTCTTCCCTCGCGGGGCCGGACTGGAAAGCGGCGCGCCTTATTAACGACCGTGCCTTTGAAGACCACGCCTACGCCTTGAACAGCGGCGGTACTTTGAGTTCGTTGCAGGATATAACATCAAAAGACCTGCAAAAATTCCATGGACGCGTGATCGGGAAAAACAATTTGCATGTTGCTGTTGCGGGCGATATTTCGGCGGAAGAACTGGCCGTTGCGCTTGATCAGATTTTCGGCGATTTGCCGGATGTTGAAATCGAGGAGCCTGCGGATCACGACATCACCAATCAAGGTTCGACATATCATTTTGCGGACGACATTCCGCAAACGGTGATCGAAATGATGCAGCCCGGCATCAGCCGCGACGACCCCGACTTTCAAAAAGCGCAGGTGATGAACTTCATTCTCGGCTCATCGGGTTTCGGTTCACGGCTGACGAAGGAGATACGCGAAAACCGTGGCCTGACCTACGGCATTTATTCTTACTTCTACAACCTTGATCACTTGAACGGGTTGTCGGTTTCCACATCAACGGCCAATGCCAATGTGCCTGAAATGCTCACCCTGATTAAGGCGGAGTTTGAAAAGATCAAAGCCGAGCCAATTTCAGATAAAGAACTTCAGGATGCCAAATCATACCTGATCGGCTCCCTGCCCTTGTCCCTTACATCTACCGATAAAATTGCAGGGTTGATGAACAGCATACAGTTGGACGGTTTGCCGAAAGATTATCTGGATACGCGCAACGCCGAAATCGAAGCAACGACCGTTGAAGACATTCAGGCTATCTCGCAAAAGATTCTCGACCCTGACGCATTTGTGACCGTGCTGGTCGGCAAGGCCGAAGGGTGGGAAGAAAACGGTCTGGAGACCACCACAATCAAAAAACTTCCGAATGTCGAATAACGCACCATTATTAGCTCAAGACACACCCGCATGGCTTAAATTGCACGACCTTGCCGGCTTTGCCGACGACATCAACATCAGCGATCTTTTCGACAGCGATAAGCAACGTTTCAAAAAATTCCATGTCGAACTCGACGGCGTATTGTTCGACTTCTCCAAACATATTCTGAATGACGAAATTCTGACGGCTTTGCTGGATTTGCTCGAAAACTACGATTTTGAAAACAAAAAAGCGGCGCTTGTTTCCGGCAATCCCATTAACCTCTCGGAAAACCGCTCCGTGCTGCATACCGCTTTACGCGGCACACCGTGTAAAAAAGAAGGCGTTGAGGATTTCGTCAAACATGCGATGAACCGCATTGAAGAGGTCAGTACGCAAATCCGTGAGAACACACATATCAAGGACGTGATTAATGTCGGCATCGGCGGATCACATCTTGGCCCCTCTCTCGCGTGTGATGCGCTAAGCCATATTGCGGACGGACCCAATGTGCATTTCATCTCCAATGTCGACGGGCAATATTTAAGCGACGTTCTGGAAGGCTGCGACCCCGCGCATACCGCCGTCATCGTCGCATCGAAAACCTTCACCACGCAGGAAACAATGGCAAACGCCAACGCCATTAAAGACTGGCTTGCCGATACACAATATGTGTACGCCATCACGGACAACAACGAAGAGGCCGAGTCATTCGGCGTGCCTGCCGATCATATTTTGCCGATGAAAGACTGGATCGGCGGACGCTATTCCGTGTGGGGATGCATCGGGTTGTCCGTTGCGGTCGCGATCGGGTTCACGCA
>JAESRE010000060.1 GCA_016764775.1 Alphaproteobacteria bacterium | reverse complement strand
ACATTGTACATGCGCATGGCGGCAAGATATGGCTGGAAAAAAGTACCGCACATGGCGGATTGAATGTCGTTATACGGATGCCCCTCTAAAAGAGGCGGCCGCCTTTCGGAATATTCAGGTCGGGGCTGAACAGCACCACTTCTCCATTTTCATCAGGAAAGCCCAGAGTCAGGACTTCGGACATGATCGGGCCGATTTGGCGCGGCGGGAAGTTCACGACGGCTGCTACTTGCTTATTCAGCAGGGTTTCCTTGGTGTAGTGGACCGTGATTTGTGCGGATGACTTCTTGATACCGATTTCATCACCGAAATCGATTTTGAGTTTGTAGGCGGGCTTTCGGGCTTCGGGAAAATCTTCAACTTCCACGATTGTTCCTACACGGATATCAACTTTTAAGAAATCTTCGAATTGTATGGTCATGGGTAACTCATAGCAAAAAAGGGCCGTTTTGCAACGACCCTTTTAATCTTGAAGAATGGTAGGCGCGTTAAGCGGCCTTTTTCTTAGGCTTTTCCATGGCTGCTTTGACTTCATTCAGTGACGCTTTTACGCGCTTGTTGATGACGTCGTTGGCTTCCTTGTTGGATTTGCTCAAAAGCTCAGAGATTTCATTCATGTTCTTGATGCTTTTTTCGTAGACGGTTTTGATCATGTCTGCGTTTTTCGCAATCTTTTCTTCAGGTGTGCCTTCGGACATGATCTCTTTGGCGAGACGGGTGTTGTCTTCAACCATTTGAGAGAGAACTGCGCTTTGGCGCTGGGCCAGTTTTTGCATGTTGTCCATGGTGATTTGCTGCGCATCGCTCAAGGCTTGAACGTTTTTGCGCTGTGTTTCCATGAAGCTTTGTACATCGAAAGGCATAGATTGGTAATTTTCAAAAAATTTAGAAAAGTCATTCTGTGAGAAAAATTCACTAAACGGATTATTGTTGGTCATCGGTCTGATTCCTTACTACTCGTTCATGTTGTAATGCAGCATAATGATTTGTAGCACGCTGACCGGCGGATATAAAGGTTTATTTGAAAAACATACGATATTGAAATAGCTGTGTTTTTTAGCTTTATCTAATGTGTCAGAAAAAGCAAAGTATTAGGCCTTTGTTAAGAGTTTTTGTGCATTGTTAGTGTGTGGAGCAGAATCCTTTTTCTGTGACCGGGCACTGTGTAAACCTTCTATGCGTTCTGTGTAGGGGGTTTCTGGATTTTAACTGACGGGCAAGTCAATGGCTTTAAGCGAGCATATTAAAATACCCAAGCTTCGTATTCCTACGAGCGGCGAAGATGGTGACGAATCGAATTCGAGACCGCCTTACGTCATTAAGCTTGCGTTTATTGTCGTCGGTTTGATTTTTACCTTAAGTGTATTTCTTATTTTGAAGTCGTTTATGTCCGGACTCGTGCAGGAAGAGCAAGCACGCGTTTCACAGGATTTCGTTGAAGGCATTGTTGCGGATTTTGATGTTCTGGAGCAGCCCCTAAGTTCGCTTACCGAATTGGTTGCTTTAAGTGGCGATACCGAAGAAGCGGAAAAATTGGCGGCTGTCGTCAGTCAGGAAGACGATAAATACAAATATTACGACCAGATCTTATGGTTTTATAAAAACAACAACGGCAAATGGGCGTATTCCAACTTGCTGGAAGCGGAAGATGCGACATCTTACGCGAAGCGCAACACGATCGACCCCAATGCGCAGTTTATGAAGCTGATGTTCGAGCAGGGCGTTCATAAAGCGTCCGAGAGCCTGATGCCGATCGACGGGGTAAACTTTCAGGTGCAGTTGTTGCGGCAATCTCCACGGCTGGCTATGCGCCCCGTTGTGCTGGCTAAGGCCGTACCCACCCATAATGGCGACGATTCCAAAGGATTTTTGCTGGCTGTGATTAATGTGTCCGAGCGTTACGGGGATACATGGATCGGTCAGCATCGTCATATATCGATGATGCGCATTCACGATATACAGGCCAACCGTTCCTTATATGAGTTTGACCGTTATCCGAACGAACCTGTTGAGGCCGCGACTATGCGGCAGGTTTACGAGTTTCCTTTCGGTGGGCGCACATTGGAAGTAGCCGGCGTATTTAAACAAGACACACGCTCCAACTTTTTGAATATCGTGCCGTATGTTGCCGCCATTATCGGTGTGCTGCTAACAGCTTTGGGTACGTTCACCATTCACACGCACCAGCGCCAGAATGATGTTCTGACCGAGATGAATAATGCGCTGGAGGAGAAAAACTTCGCGCTCAAGACCGAAGCAGAAGAGCGGGAGCGTCTCAACCGTTCGATCAAGCAGACAGAACAAAAGACCCGTGCAGTGATTGATGCGGTGAACGACATCATTTTCGAGACCGATAATCATGGGAAGATTGTGTTCCTGAATAAGGCCTGGGCCACCATTACGGGGTTTGATGTAGAGCAGACTAAGGGTCAGCACCTCAAGCAGCTCATTCACACGGAAGATCAGGACCAGCTGACGCTGGATTTCCGTGCGTTGCTGGAGGACGAGAAGAATTCCATGCGTCTTTATACGCAGATCCGTATGGCTGACGGCACGTTCAAGCCTGTCGAGCTTGTCATGAAGAAGATGGTGCAGGACGGTGAAAAGCCACGTGTTATCGGTACATTTACGGATATCGAAGAGCGCCGCCGCGCAGAGCGTGCGTTGAGCGATGCGGAGAAGAAGTACCGCAGTATTGTTGAAAACGCTGCCGGTGGTATCTTCCAGCTGACGGGCGAAGGCTTGTATTTAAGTGTGAACCCGGCATTTGCCCGTATTTTGAAGTACGACAACCCCGATCAGGTCTTGCGTGAGGTGAAAAACGCGCATGAGCAGGTTTATATGGATTTCGGCGGGCGTCAGGGCTTTTATCAGAAGCTGCATAAATCCAATGATATCCAGCATCAGGAGGTCCAGCTGCGTGCCCGTGACGGTACGATGATTTGGGCACGTGAGAGCGTTCGTGCAGTGAAAGACGATAACGGTCAGGTTCTGTTTTTCGAAGGTAGTATTGAAGATATTACAGAGCGCCGTGAATCCGAGCGTGCGATCCGTGAGGCGAAGATGAGTTCTGACCTTGCCAACCGTGCGAAATCCGAATTTATCTCCAATATGAGTCACGAGCTCCGTACGCCGTTGAACTCGATCATCGGGTTTTCGGAAATGATTAAGAACGAAGTGTTCGGTCCTATAGAGCAGCGCAGCTATTGGGAATATGCCCGTGACATTCACGATAGTGGTAACAAGCTGTTGCGTGTTATTAATGAAATTCTGGATATTTCCAAGATTGAAGCTGGTGAGCGTCAATTGAATGAAGGCGTGGTTAAGATCAGAGACGTCATTAACTCGGCAGAAGAGTTGCTGGATGTGAAGATTGATAACACCAAGCTGACGATTACCAAGAACTTTGACAATCTGCCTGACCTTGTCGGTGAAGAGCTGGCGATCAAGCAGATTATTCTGAACCTGCTGTCCAATGCCGTGAAATTTACGCCTGAGGGCGGTCGTTTGACCATCTCCGGTCATATCGCCAAGGACGGGCGCATGCATATTTCCATTACGGATACCGGTATCGGTCTGGATGATTACGAGATCAAGAAGGCCTTGTCACCGTTCGGACAGGTGGATAACGAGCTGTCCAGAAGCGGTTCCGGAACAGGATTGGGGCTTACGCTGGTTGATGCGTTAATCAAGCTGCATGGTGGTGATTTCGAACTGATTTCACAAAAAGGTATCGGTACGACGGCAACGGCTATTTTCCCTGCTGAGCGTGTGGTCAAGAAGGACAAGAAGCCGGAAGAGCAGAAGGCGTCGTTCCATGAGCCGGGTTCTTAATCCAAAGATACGCCTAGTAGCTAACCAGACCGATTAAATCTTCATCATCTATATTTTTATCCAAAACGCGCCGAGCCGTATCGTATGAGTATCCCGCTCTGGCTAGGCGTCCTAACTCTTTTTGAATATCAAAATCATCTGAGGTGCGAAACGGCCCCAAACGTTTTTTGCGGGCGAAGATCATGGCGGATTCGAACTCGGCCTCAGCCGGATTTTTGTCATGGTCTTCGTTAAATTCGGCCAAGGTTTGTTCAATGATATCAGCGTGTAATCCTTTGCTTCTCAAGTATCCTTGAATGGCGAGAACGGACTTTCCGCTCCGTCTTTGGGAATTGACGACGCCACGGGCATAAAGCTTGTCATCCAGCAGGCCGCTTTTGATAAATTTGGCGATGAGCTCCCCGACCAGTTTTTCGCATTCATTGAATTTTTGTTCGGGATGCGCACGGCAGGACTTGTCGACTTTGCGCATCATAACGCGACGAAAGTTTTCTGTGCTGGTTGAGAAACGCTGCAAATAATACAGGCCGGAATTATGCAGATACGATTCCGTGATTTTTTTGGGTGTTTTGCGCTTTTTTTGTCTATGACCCGCTGATGAGCCCTTGCTATTGGTTGTTTGCGCTTTATCTTTGAACATACAAAATTTTAACAAGCAGATATCAGCAATGCCAGAGCCATTACAAATAAACGGAATAAATACTATCGGCCTATTTACATTAGTGAAGCGGGAAGTGGACCGTTTCATTAATGTATATACGCAGACCATCGTGGCGCCTGTGATTACGACATTGCTGTTTTACACCATCTTTGCGCTGGCGTTTGGCGGTATTGCGCGCCAGGTCGGTGACGTTCCGTTTCTGGAGTTTCTGGCGCCGGGGCTGATCATGATGACCATGGTGCAGAATTCCTTTGCCAATACGTCTTCATCGATCGTGATTTCGAAAGTGCAGGGGAATATTGTCGATATTCTGCTTCCGCCGTTATCGCCGTTTGAGATGTTGAGCGGTTTTATCATCGGGGCGGTCTTACGCGGTTTGCTTGTCGGTCTGGTGACGGGCATTGTCGTGAGTATTTTTGTGCCGATTACAATCCATTCCGTGACGCTGGTGGTGGCCTATGCGGTGCTGGGTACGATGTTGCTGGCGGCGCTGGGTATGGCTGCGGGCGTGTGGTCCGAGAAATTCGACCATATAGCCGCCGTTACAAACTTCATTGTGACGCCGCTGACGTTTCTTTCAGGGACGTTTTATTCGATCAGCTCTTTACCGCCAATGTGGCAGTGGATGGCGCATTACAACCCGTTTTTCTACATGATTGACGGTTTTCGTGCCGGTTTTATCGGGCAATCCGACGGCGACCCGTTCTGGGGTATTTGGTTCCTGATTGGGATCAATCTCGCGCTGGTAGGCTTGATTTACTGGATGCTGCGCTCCGGATACAAGATCAAAAGCTAGCACGCTCGCTGCAGCGCTTTTGCAGAAATCATCAAAATTTCGTGGTATAATTAAGAAATGGATATTTCGAACGAAGATACTGTCATAGACGCTTTCACGGCATTTGACGAAGCCGATGACAACATCATCCAACCTTTTCAGCTTGATATTTCAGCCTTGCGCGGTCGCGTCGTCAGGCTTGGTTCCGTATTGAACGATATATTGGAGCCGCATGATTACCCGAACCCCGTTGCGCATCTGGTCGCGGAGACTGTAACCCTGACCATGCTGCTGTCATCCATGTTGAAGTATGAAGGGATTTTCACGCTTCAGGCTAAAGGTGACGGCCCTGTTGACTTACTGGTGGCGGATATCACGTCCGATGGCGATGTGCGTGGATGTGCGCATTTTGACCCTGAGAGGCTTGAGCATGCACGCGAGCAGTTAGCGGCACTCAAGGCGCCGGAAAGCGCGCGAAACCATCTGGCACAGTATCTTGGTAAGGGGTATATCGCGTTTACGGTTGATCAAGGGTCGAATACCGAACGGTATCAGGGGATTGTGGAGTTGAAAGGCTCGTCCCTGATTGATTGTGTACAACACTACTTCCAGCAATCCGAGCAGATTGATGCAGGCATCAAAATGGCGATTGGGCAACGTGAGGGCCAATGGCGCGGTGGCGGGATTATGCTTCAGAGAATGCCCGAAGATGACGGGTATTCAGAAACATCGAAAGGCAATATGGACGAGGATGATTGGCGCAGGACGATGATCTTGCTCGAATCTTGTACGGACGACGAGTTTCTGGATTCGGAGTTGCATTCCAATGTCTTGCTGACACGCTTGTTTCACGAAGAAGAGGTGCGCGTTTTCAAACCGCTGACGATTCAGCAAAAATGTCGTTGCAGCGAAGACCGCGTACTGAACATGCTTAAGCTTATGCCGTCTGATGATCTCGATTATATGGAGGATGAGGACGGTAATATCTCTATGCGGTGCGAGTTTTGCAGTACAAGTTACGGTTTCCCTAAATCAGAGTTCACCAAAAAGCCGGAACACACGCATTAAGCCCTAGTGCTTCCAGAAATCAGGATGGAGAAGAACCAGCGCGGCGAGAATTTCAAGCCGCCCCAAAAGCATGCTTGCCGTCAGCACCCATTTGGCGCTGTCGGGAAGAGGAGCAAAATTGCCCGATGGCCCTATGATTTCGCCCAGGCCCGGTCCGACATTCGAGATAGATGTAATTGCGCCAGATAACGCGGTCATGAAGTCCAAACCGATTGCGGATAGCAAAAGTGCAACGGTGACAAAGCTGACTGCGTACAAGAACAGGAAGCTCATAACGGAAAGAGGAACGTCCTTAGGGATTGGTTTTCCGTTGTAGTAGGGAACGTATGCGGCGTTGGGGTGGATCAGTTTTTTGAGTTGAACGCGTGCAACGGCAAAGAAAATCTGGAAACGGAACAGCTTGATACCGCATGAGGTCGAGCCTGCGCAGGCGCCCATAGCCATCAGGAAGAACATGATGGCGACTACAAATCCGCCCCATTCATCGTAATGTTCGCTTGAGTAGCCCGTCCCCGTCATCAGGGAAATGATGTTGAACATTGATCCGATGAAGGCCAGATGTAGCCCCATTTCCCGTACGGCCACCAGATAGATGACCATCGAGACGGTTGCTATTACGAGGATAGAGATGAACAAACGGACCTGTGGGTCCTTTGCAAGCGGGCGCAGATTGCCGCGCACGGCTTTTAGATACAGCACAAACGGAATACCGGCGATGACCATGAATATGGAGGCCACGATTTCTATGGCGTCGCTGTGAAAGTGCCCTAACGAAGCGTCGTAGTTGGAGTACCCGCCAGTAGCCAGCGTTGTCATGGCATGTGTTAGGGCGTCGAACTTGTTCATACCCGCCATCATATAAGCAATGGCACATGCCACCGTTAAACCGACATAGACTATGCCCAGCGAGCTAGCGAGTTGCGCGGCACGGGGCAGGGCTTTCTCATTCTCCGATAACTCTGTGCGGAAGATCTGCATACCACCGACGCTGAGAAACGGGAGCACTGACATAGCCATGATGACGATACCGATACCGCCTAGCCATTGAAGGATAGCGCGCCAAAGCAAGAGGCCGGGGGGTGCGTTGTCCAGTCCCGTGATGACGGTTGAACCGGTTGTGGTGATGCCTGATACCGCTTCGAAAAGGGCGTCGGTAAAGCTGAGGTTCATGGTTGAGAAGGTTAGCGGCAGAGCGGCAAACATGGACATGAATATCCAGCTCAGGAAGGTCATTAAGAATGCCTGGCGCAGATTGAGGGCGATCTCAAAGCCTGCGTTGCTCAAAACCAGTGAGCCGCCGAAGAACGCGGTGATCACGATGCAGAGGAAAAAGACTTTCCAGTCTTCGTTGCCCCAATAAATATCGGCCAACATCGGCAGGACCATGCTGACCGAAAGAACGGAAAGCAGGATACCGAGAATGTAAAAGATTGGGCGAAAGTCCATAATGTAACCGTGTTGAGGGCTTTAGAGCCCTAATAAAAAACCGGGACTTGCGCCCCGGTTTTCATGGTAGATCATTGAATTTCTACTGGAAAGAGATATTCACGCGTCTGTTAGCAGGCTCGCGGATACCATCAGGTGTTTCAACCAGCAATTCGTTCTCACCGCGTGCATCCACAACGATCAGAGCAGGGTCAACGCCACGCTCGATCAGAGCATCGCGGACATTGTTGGCACGTTTGAAAGCCAGACGCTGGTTGTATGTTTGTGAACCGGATGTGTCAGTGTGACCGACAATGTTCACAGCAGCAGGCGGGTTTTTAGCAACTTCGTCTGCTACAGCGTCCAGAACATTCAGAGCACCTGAACCAAGGTCTGATTTATCCCAGTTAAAGAATACGAGGTACATTGCATTTTCAGCGGCCATTGGCTGATTCGGGTCAACGCCGAACGGGCCAGTGTCTTCGGCCACAGGAACAGGCGCAGGAGCAGGAGGCTCAAGCATGCCTTCGAGTTCGTTGATCAGGCGCAGGAACTCATCTTTACATGCAGCGTCTTCTGAATCATGCCAGTCTTCTTCCTGACCTTCGATCCAGCAGTCGAATTTGGCTTGTGTGCGGGCGGAAAGAGCGGGAGCAACTTCGCGTGCACCGAGATCGAAAGCAACGATCAAGCGGCCACGGGCTGCGCTCAGTTCCTGAATGTGTGTTTCGTTCAGGTTCCAGTCGGAGACAGGTTCAGGCAATACAACCGTGCCGGAGGCAGCGGCCAGCCCCTTACGGGCGAAGTGCAGGGCATCAGGATAATCGAACATATCCTTCAACTCGCTGTTCGCGAAACGACGATATTCATTCGCCAGCTCTTGTGTGAATGGACTTCCGACGGCTTGTGCGTCATTCAAGGCCTCAACTTCGCTAAAGCTGTCGTAGGCCGTACATGCTGTCGTTGTGCCTGCGAGGGCCAGTAGTCCTGCGGTCAAAACCAAATTGCGCAGCGTTTTCATCGTAATAAGCTCCTTAAACCTGATACTCTTTTTTAATTCTGATAAAACTGAAAAATTGTTTTATGTATTTGTAATAACAGCCCATCATTAATGCGCTGAACCCGCAATGTAAAGTCCGATTGTGATTTATAAATGGGTTTTTAGGGGATTTTTTATATTAATAAGAATCGCGGTATCCGGATCACAACCCGAACATGGTGTTCTTATTCTTTCCCGCCGAGCTTAAAAATGGCTTTCCACATTTTTTGTGTCCTCTCTAATGCCCGTGTTCACACGTATTTTAGAAAAAACTTTTATTGCAGTGCATAAAATTTATTGACACGACACCTTAAAATTATAGATAACGTTCGAATTGATATTGCGTTTAGTGCGCCTTGCTTTTCTGAAACGCTGAAAAGCACATCAAAAATAAGATAATAGAGAATCAATAAAAACAGGAGCTAGGTATGAATAAACCCCTGCTTGGCAAGAAGATTGCCGTGCTCGTCGCAAATGGCTTTGCAGAACGGGACTTAACACACACACAAAAGAGAATGTCCGGTACAGGCGCAAACATGCGGATTATCAGCATGGACCACGGATTGGTGAATAGCTGGACAAGCGAAGGCTGGGGACTGCACTTTGCGGCTGACCAAGTGCTGAGCCAAGCGTTGGCAGCCGACTTCGACATTCTGATCATTCCAGGCGGTCACAGAAGCATCGAGAAGCTTTCTCTGACTGCACATACACGCCGTTTCCTTGGTGGTTTTGTCGATACAGGCAAGCCGGTTGTGCTGTTTAACGAAGCCGTTTCATTGATGGTGTTTGCCAACAAAGCGGAAGGCCGCAAGCTGGCCGGTCCTTTGGCATATGCATCTGCAATCACGGAAGCAGAGGGTGACTACACTGATTCGCCATGCGTCATCAGCGATAATGTCCTGACTGGTAACTGTACAAAAGAGACCCGCGCAGAGTTCGTGGAGTCCGTGTACAACTTCCTGATGAACATGTCCGATACGACGGATGATGAAAAAGTTCTACAACCAGTTGCCGCGTAAGCCGACTTCATATATTTAAATCAGCATGAAAGCCGAAACTGAAAGCATAGTTCAGGATATTCAGGATGCCCTGGCGTTGCTGAGGAGGCATCTTTGACTGGGATAATGCCCTGCAAAGACTTGATGAGCTGAATGCCCTGAGTGAAGACCCGGAGTTGTGGAACGACTCTGACAAAGCGCAGAAAATCATGCGGGAGCGCAACCGTCTGGACAGCCAGATCACAAAGGTGCGCGAAATTGAACAATCACTTTCCGACAACATTGAATTGATCGCCCTCGGTGAAGAGGAAAGCGATAACGCTGTCGTGTCCGAGTCGGAAGCCGCTCTCGAGCAAATGAAAAAGCATGTGCAAAAGCAGCAGCTGCAAAGCCTGTTGTCCGGAGAAGCGGACGGCAATGATTGCTATTTGCAGGTCAATGCGGGTGCTGGCGGTACGGAAGCTCAAGATTGGGCAAATATGATTTTGCGGATGTATACGCGGTGGGCCGAGCAACGCGGGTTTAAAGTCAGTGTTCTGGAGATGAGTGACGGTGAGGAAGCGGGTATCAAATCCGCAACACTTATGGTGGAGGGAGATCAGGCATACGGATGGTTGAAAACCGAGAATGGTGTGCACCGTCTGGTGAGGATTTCTCCGTTCGATTCCAGCGCGCGTCGCCATACCAGTTTTGCCTCCGTTGCGGTGTCGCCTGTGATTGATGATTCCATTGAAATCGACATCGAAGAAAAGGATTTACGTATCGATACGTATCGTTCCAGTGGTGCGGGCGGGCAGCACGTCAACACTACGGATTCTGCGGTTCGTATTACACACATCCCGACAGGTTTGGTTGCGGCCGTACAAAGTGAACGGTCCCAGCACCAGAACCGCGCAAATGCCATGGCGCTTATTAAGGCGAAGCTGTACGAGCAGGAATTGCAAAAGCGCGAAGAGGCCGCCGCGGCCGAGCACGGAGAGAAAACCGACATCGGGTGGGGGCACCAAATCCGTTCCTATGTTTTGCATCCTTATCAAATGATCAAGGATCTGCGCACGGGGGTTGAAACATCACAAAGTTCTGCTGTTCTTGATGGTGATCTCGATGAGTTTTTAGAGGCGGCCCTCGCCTTGAAGTTGAGTGCCGACGATGAATAGTCGGGCATAGTTTGTAATCCCGCATTGTCACAGAGCTTTGATCTGCTTACAGTTAAGAGAAAGATTTGTGGGGAAACTATGAACGCGAAATATTCATTAACGCTTTTAACGACGGTTTGTTTTTCATTCGGCATCAGCATGACGACGGCTCACGCTCAGCAAGGGCGCTTGGTTATTAACCCGTCACCACTTGAAAGTGGAAATGTGCAAGCACCATTTGAGAGTACGGATGTTCAGGAACCGTCTCAATCGACCCTTATGGAACCGATAGACATTGAAGATCAAAAGGTTCGTGCGGAGCGGGATTTGCTGAACAGTATTGTCGTTCCCGAGCCGGGCAGTAGTTATTTCGATGATGAGACGTCTGCGCCTACACCCACACCTGTACCGATGCCCGAGCAAGCAGAAGAACCGGCAACCATGCCAGTGAACGAAACCCTCACGCCGCCGTCTGACGATGTGGACGAGTATGAGCGCTGGGCGGCCGAGCAGAAAAACAAATACACAAAAACACGTAAAACCGATCCCATGGTCCCGATGGTTGTTGATGAAGAACCGCCGCCGATGCCTGTCGGTGCAGCGGATGTTCCCGTGCCTGAAAAACCGACGGGGTATCATTCTCAAGCCCGCATTTCAACTTCACCCGGGATGACGAAACAAGTCGAGGAGTTGGGTGTCGATAACCCGACAACGAAGCCGGTAGTGATGCAAATTGACTGGAATGCACTCGAGGGCAGCAGTGTCCGCGAGGTTCTGGAAGGATGGTCTTCGCATGCGAATGTAGAGTTGATCTGGATGGGGCAGAGTGATTTTGAAGTCGTGAATCCGTTTGTTATGCGCTCGACGTTTGAACGCGCTGTTCAAAAGTTGCTGGATCAATATCAGGACAGTCATGTCCGTCCCGTCGCGACTTTGTATGTCGATCCCGATACCAATAAGAAAACGCTCGTTGTTCGCGTAGCCGAAGGGCAGTAGTTAAAGGTTGCTCGTTTCAAAGTGCCATTCGTGAATACGTTTGACTCGTAAAGGGCAGGGGGTAAACTTTATGGGTGATTTCGATTCACGTTATTTCATTGTTTATTTGAAGGTTTAGCCATGCGTATCCGTTCATTTGTTTCATCCGCAGCCATTGTCGGCACTCTTCTGGGCAGTTCGGCGCTCGTAAGCCAGTCTCTGGCGCAAGCCGATGCTGTGTCATCAAGTGTGAGCGCACAAGCTGAAAGCAATTCCGAGCAGTTGGAGGAATTAAAGGCTTCTCTGAATGAGGTTATCCAGCTGGCGGAAACCTTAAAGGCGGACAATGACAAAAAGGCCGCATTGATCGAGAAGTTGACTGCACAAAATGCTGAGCTTCAGCAAAAGATTGAGGCACAAGCATCATCACAGAAGGCAGCCGAAAAAGAACCCGAGACAGACACAACAACTAATAAGGTCAAAGAACCAGTGAGAAGTGTTGTGTTGGGGGATGTTGCCGCTACGACGGCGCCGGAAGCTTCTAGTAGTATGGCGCCGAGTGCGCCTGCGCCAAAACCTGCGGCAGCAGGCAAGCCGGAACCCAAGGTCGCCAAAAACGTACCTTTGCCGTCAACGAAGCCTGCCGTTCCTGCGAAAACGAAGGCTGCGGCAGAGGTTGCGCCTGAGCCACAGATCGCGGATGCTCCAGAAGCCGCCTCGTCCACAGATGACCAAATTCGAAAAATCGATGCAGCAATGGCTGTGATCGAGGAAGAAATGCGTAATACCGATCAGGACGATGCGGAGCAGATGCAAAAGCTGGCACGTCAATATGCGTATTTGAATGCACAACGTTCTTATTTAACACAGGACACAGCAGCGGTTGCGGAAGATGAAGTGGCCGCATTGCCGGATGCGACGTCGGATGAAGCGGCAAGTATTCAATCGCAAGCCGTGAATGAAGCGCAAGCGTATGAAGAGTCTCTCAAGGCCAGACAAGATGCGGTGGAGATTGTCGAGGTTGCTGAACCTGTCGAACAGCCTGAAGCTGAATTTGAATCAGAGGCCGAACCAGAAGCGATGACCGTTTCACAAAGCGCTGACCCCTTCGCGGAAATGAGTGTTGAGAGCGAAGACGGCGAAGTTTTGGCGGAAGCGCCGGAACAGGAGCCGATTACCAAGGTTGAACTGGATACGCCTGCGCCTGATACATCGTCCGAGGCATCGGAAGCTGCGAGTGCGCCGCTAAGTGCAAGTGAAGCTGTTTCTCTTGAGCAGCTTTTGACGGCTGCACGCGTGTCTTCGCCCGAGAATATCAAGCGGGTGGAAAAGACTTCGGATACTTATGACGTTGCCTATCAGTGGAGCGGTGGTTCCATATACGGGTCTGCCGAGCAAAAGGCGCTGCAGTCACCATCGCAGTTCGATAATTATGTTCAAGACTATCTTGAACGTACGGAAAGTCGTTGTCCGGGAGAGTTCGCCATTGTGCCTGACAGTTCTGTCGGGGAAGGCGATCTGCGTGCGGACAGTTACGAAGTTGCATGTGTCGGCGATAATGTCAGTTCGGGTGCTTCTCTTTTATTCTTTAATCAAGGCGGGACATTCACCGTTGTGGCGCATGAAGCGCCTGCGGCTGAACTGGATAATGCGATCTCCGCCCGTAACCAAATTCGCCGTGTTGTAATCGGCGGGTAAATAGATCAAGGAATATGTCGCAAAAAAAGGCTTTCATTTCTGAAAGCCTTTTTTCTTATTGCAGGAATGCAAACTTTAAAAAGTTTAATCCTGTTGCTTGTCGTTGTTCTGGAATTCCTGATTGAACGGCATGAACATCTTCATGGTCTTTTCAAACATTTCCATGTTCTTGCGGTTCATCTCTTCCAGATTTTGTGCGCCCGGCATTTGTGTAAACATGCCCTGCATGGTGTTCATGCCTTCAAAGGACTTGTTGATTTGCTCACGCATTTTTTCCTGGTTCTTGACGAAGACTTCCAGAGTTTGTTCAAGGTAGTTCGGTACTACGCCCTGGATGCTGTCGCCGTAAAAACCGATGAGGTTTTTCAGGAAACCTGTCGGGAGAAGGTTCTCGCCTTTGGATTCCTGATCAACAATAATCTGCGTTAAAACGGAGCGTGTAATGTCGTCACCGCCTTTGGCGTCAATGACAACAAAGTCGATGCCATCTTTAACCATTTCGCACAAATCATCGAGAGTTACGTAACTGCTGCGGCCCGTGTCGTAGAGACGGCGGTTCGCGTACTTCTTAATAATGGTCGGCTCATCAGCGCCGGCTTTTGTTCTGGCCATGTTGCACCTATTCGTTAAATTGCTGCGTTTGGATTGCCCCAATATTCGCACAATTCAGATTCGCATGCAAAGAATTTTTTGCAGCGCATATAAGCTATGGCTTTACTTCGCTTCGCACCCGCAATATTGTTTTCATGATTTTAGCCACATGACCTTTATATAAGGAGTAATGAATATGAGCACGGACCCAGTAGTGATTGTTGCGGCGAAACGCACAGCCATCGGAACATTCGGAGGAGCCATCAGCAGAGTGCCTGCTGCGGTTCTCGGTCAATATGTGATCGAAGCGGTGTTGAGCAATACCGGAATTAAGGCCGAAGATGTTGATGAAGTACTGATGGGGCAGGTGCTTACGGCGGGGGTCGGGCAGAACCCTGCACGGCATGCCGCGATAAATGCAGGCATCCCAAAAGAGAAGACAGCCATGACCGTTAATCAGGTTTGCGGTTCTGGTCTTCGTACCGTTGCATTGGGTATGCAATCCATTCTGGCGGGTGATGCCGATATCGTTATTGCAGGTGGTCAGGAAAATATGAGCTTGTCTCCGCACTGTATCCATATGCGCGACGGCGTGAAGTTCGGCAATGTCGATATGAAAGACACAATGATCGTTGATGGCCTTTGGGACATATATAACGACTATCATATGGGTGTTACGGCGGAAAATATTGCGGAGCAATTCTCCATTTCCCGTGAAGATCAGGACGAGTTCGCCGCACAATCCCAACAGCGTGCCGAGAAAGCTATCGCGGACGGCAAGTTCAAGGACGAGATCGTTCCGGTGACTGTGAAGACGCGTAAGGATGAAATTACATTCGATCAGGACGAATTCCCGCGCGCGGGTGTTACGGCCGAAGCGCTCGGTAAATTGCGTCCCGCATTCAAGAAAGACGGAACAGTTACAGCCGGTAATGCATCCGGTATTAACGATGGTGCAGCAGTAACGGTTTTGATGCGCAAAAGCGAAGCCGAGAAACGCGGTCTTACTCCATTGGCGACGATTGCTTCATGGGCGACTGCGGGTGTTGATCCGCAAGTTATGGGTACGGGGCCGATCCCTGCATCCGCCAAAGCTTTGGAGAAAGCGGGATGGTCTGTCGGTGATTTGGACCTTGTTGAGTCCAACGAAGCGTTTGCTGCGCAAGCATGCTGTGTTTTGAAAGAGGCCGGCTTTGATCCCGAGAAGACAAATGTAAACGGCGGCGCGATTGCGATCGGTCATCCGATTGGTGCATCCGGTACACGCGTGCTGACGACTCTTCTTTATGAAATGAAGCGCCGCGACGTGAAAAAAGGTCTGGCGACTTTATGTATTGGTGGTGGTATGGGTATCGCCATGTGTGTTGAACGATAAACGGTTTAGAAAAAGGATAACAAAACGATGACAGAACAAGTAGCAGTTGTCACAGGCGGTACGCGTGGTATCGGCCTTGAGATTTCAAAGAGACTGATTAAAGACGGATACAAGGTTGCTGCGCTGTATGCAGGTAACGATGCCGCAGCAAAGGCCTTTAAAGCCGAAACCGGGCACATGGCCGCAAAGGTTGATGTTTGCAAATTGGAAAAATGTGAGTCCGGAATTCAAAAGATCGAGAAAGAGCTGGGGCCGGTTAGCGTGGTTGTGAACAATGCGGGTATCACACGCGATGGTATGCTGCACAAAATGCCCGAAGAAAACTGGCATTCGGTCATCGAGACAAACCTGACATCCTGTTACAACATGTGCCGTGTCGTTGTGGCGGGCATGCGCGACCGTGGCTTCGGGCGAATTGTTAATATCAGTTCGATCAA